>CAYOLL010000149.1:0-14571 GCA_964404765.1 uncultured Gemmatimonadota bacterium
ATAACAAATTATAGAACGGACACTAATGCTTCGCAAGGTTTGGTTTTACCAACACTTTTTGAGAAGTTACCAAGACTCCAAAACTCCGCTTTTAAAACTGCGCCCGCACCCCGGCCACAAACCGCCGGTTCAGCGGCTCGCCGCCGTCGATGGTATTCAGGCTGTTGTAGTGCTGGAGGCCATCCTGGATCATGTTATAGCCGGTCACGAAAATATCCAGCTTTTGCCATTGATAGCCCAGATTCAGGTTGAGGTTCTTGCGCAAGCGCGCCCAATGATCAACGGCGTCATCATCCGGAATGCGCGCGGTCTTGCCCATGTAGCTAAAAGCAAAACCACCGTAGAAAGGTTTCTTGTTAAAGCGCATGCCGAAGTTGAATTTATGCTCCGGGCTGGCCGGCAGGGTGGTGATCTCGGATTGGTCGATAAATTTCAGGTAAGAATAATTTCCGCTTACGGTTAAGTTGCCGCTGACAATGTAGTTAAAGCTCAATTCCCCGCCATAGTATTTGATGGTTTGATCTTCATTTCGGGTCGTGATATCCACGATTTTGGGTACGCCGTACAGACCGCGCAATTTTTGCAGGCCTAAAATGACCGGCAGGAGTTGGGGGTTGTTCTGGGCTGTCAATCCGGCAATGGTTGCGTCCATTTGGGCCAGGGTCATGTCATTCGGCAAAAAATCAAAGTTGCCGTTTGGAGAGCCGGCTTTAAAAATTGCCCGGATATTTTCAATCGTTTCGATCCGTTCGATTTGGCCGGAGCGGGACAGCAGCAGGGCGTCGGTCATTTCGCTGTAAAACAAATCTGCGCCGACCTGGATTTGCCGGATCGGATTGGCTTGATAACCAAACTCGATAGACTTGATTTTTTCGGCGTCAATAGTGGTGGAATTACCTTCGATGCGGCCCAGGACATAATCGCTTTCGGCGGTTAAATTAAGGATCGGATCAAGGCCGGTGACTTTGCGCAAGTTGGTCAATCGCAGCGTGCTGTTAAAATACATATCGGTAAAGTTTGGGTTGCGGGTGGCCGTGCCGGCGCTGAGCCGAATCGCCTGACGCGCACTGGGTTTGTAGACTGCTGAAAACTTGGGATTCACATGGCTGCCGATGATATTATGATCATCGTAGCGCGCGCCGCCGGTAATGGTTAATTGGTCGGAAGGCCGATATTCAAACTGGCTGTAGGCGGCAAAAAGGTCCTCGTTCTTGGTCTCAAAGTTAAATCGAAAGTCAAAGATATTGCTTTTAATGTAGTTATTGCGGTAGGAAACGCCGGCTATGATTTCCATCTTATCGTTGATCGGCTGGGATCGCTGTAACTCAATGTCAACAGTGCGATTATCCAGACTGGAATGCTCACCTTCAGCCAGCAGCGCGTATTGGCCACGGCCTTTGGCGATCAAATACGGGTTGACCGGCTCAATCTGTTTGATGACTTGCGAGCTATGGTCGGCCCAATCGGACTCGCCGTTCATAAAGACGCGCAGGCTGTTGCGGGCGTCGCGGTAATCGGCCTGAGCGAAATAGTTTTTGGCCGTTAGCTCGCGGGGAATCGTGGCGTAAGCGTCGGAAGTGTTGTCGGCATAACCGCCGTAAATGTCCAATTTGGCAGTTGCGCTAAGGTCAAAAGCCAGACCGGCGTTAAAGCTGGACACGTCAAACATATTCTTGTCATCCTGGATATAACCGCCGTCGATTTTTGCGGCATAACGCAGAGAATCATAACCGGCATAGCGTTCGTCTTTCTGGTCAATATGATCGTAGATCAGATTGACTTTAGCCGAAATTTTTTCGGACAGCCGATAACCAAAACGCAGATTGGAGTTGACCTGGCCCTGAGAACCACCGGCGGCTTTGGCAAAAAAGCCGTCCACATCTTTTGGCTGCCTGGTAATAATATTGACAATACCGGTAAAGGCATTCGCGCCCCACAAAGCCGAACCCGTGCCGCGAATAATCTCGATCCGCTCCACCTCGTCGATGGCGACATTGACGGCGCGCATGTCAAACCCGCCGTAGCTGTCGCTGTAAACCGAGCGGCCGTTGACTAACCACAGCACCTTGTTGGCGCGATTCAAATGCGTCCGGCTAAAACCGCGAATGGAAATTTGGTACACATAATCGGCGGTTTGGAAGACTTCCACCCCCGGTACCAGGCGCAGCGCTTCGGCCAGATTATTGGCGCCGTACTCGTGAATATCATCCTGGGTGACGACATAGATTGCCGATGGCGCATCAATGACTTTTTGCGCTTTTTTGGAAGCGGTGACGACGACAATTTCCTCGTATTCAGCCAGTAAATCTTCCAGAGAGCTATTGGCAAACAAGCAGGCCGGTAACAACAGCAGCGTGATTAACAAACTGATCTTTAAGATGTTAGACTTCATGGCGCTCCCCCTTTTGAGTCGGTTTCCCAGTCGCATGATTTGACATTGAACACGGTTTTTGTGACGTGACCAAGTTCGAAAGACGTATGCCAACAGCATAGCGTTCATATTTTTTGCAGATTTGAGTCGTGCCGTTTAGAAATGACATTTCTTCAAGAAATGTCATTTCTGTTCACTTGTTTAACGCTTCATATTCTGATTTGAGAATGCCGTAAACGACCAGATCGTAACAAACGCCCCATTTTTCGGCATGCTGACGCAAACAGCCTTCGTAAGTCATGCCCATTTTCTGCATAATGCGACCGGAGGCCGGATTATGCGCCGCGTGCTTGGCCAATATTCGGTTCAGCTTCACTTCATCAAAGCCGTATTTTAGCATCGCTTTAGCCGCTTCGGTCGCATAACCTGCGCGCCAGAAAGGCTTGCCGATCCAATAGCCCATCTCGGCCCGATTCGATTTCCGGTTGATATCGAACAAATTGACGCAGCCCGCCAAACCGTTGTCCGTTTTTAACGTGATTGCGTAAGTAATTCTTTGATCATTGGCAAAAGACTCGGGATGGGTTTTTATCCAGTCCTCGGCCATCCCGTTTTCGTAGGGATGGGGGATGGAGCCGGTCGTTGCGGCAATATCGCGGTCGCCGGCCAATTCCTGCACGCGCGGCGCATCCGCCAGCGTAAATGGCCGTAAAATAAGGCGTTGCGTTTCCAGAATCGGTTGGGTCATTTGTTTTCTCGTGGTTGTGGTTATTGTCGTTAAGGGTTATTTTTGGCAGAATAAACCCTTAGGGTTTTCTTTACCAGGATGGTCAAAGCTTGCCGGTTTTCACGCCTTTGGCAGGAAAAACCCTAAGGGTTTAAAATCAAGAAGCCAGGATGTGAAAGGGTGCGCCAACAGAAAGTTTTCCTATCGTGGCCGCTAAAACATTTTGTCCGAACATGACTTTGCCATTGAACTTGCGGTACGTGGCCAATGTCGTCAGCGGTTCTTTGCCTGGAATGCCGCTGCGTTGGTCAATGGTCGTCAGCGAACAGCGGGCGCACGGTTTAACGACATCAAAGTTTAGACCGTCGATGCGAATTTGACGCCAGGAATCTTCATCAAAGGCGCCGCAGCCACTGACAACCAGGTTTGGCCGAAAGCGGTTCATCGGCACCGGTTGAGCCAGACGCGCATTCAAATCCGCCAGCGAGCCTTCCGAAATCAACAGGAACGGAAAGCCATCGGCAAATCCGACCTGATCGCCCGGACGGCGGGCATAGCGCCGATCCGCCAAACGGGTGGCGTCATCCGGAAAATAGACCAGCCGGCAGGCCGTGCCCAGATACGCGCTAAACCATTGGTCGCAGCGTGGCTCTACCGGCTCAGCCATCACCGTATCGTCCCAAATCTTTACCGGTAAAGATCGTTGCGACACGGGCGTCAAGGGAATGGGTAAATTTTCCTGGCCCGGTGCGCTGATCCACAACCATTCATCTTTAATTTCCACGGTAAGGGTGGCCATGCGCGGAACTTCTCGCTGGGTAATCATTTCCCCGTCCGGCGTCGTCAGCATCCAGCGGCGGTCGTACAGCAGGCCGCGCGGCGTGACGGTTGCCTTTTTCAAAGCGATGCCGCCCAGCGACTTGATGGGGTAGATATAAAGGCCGGTTAACGTGAGGTTCGACATAGTGTTAGTCCAATGTTATTAAGTTAAGGAAAGCCGACCAAATTGTCATTCTGAAAGAATCCTTTTCGAATCAAGCGCCATGCTATTTTGAAAAAAGATGCATTCAGCATGACAATCCTGCCTTGTGCTTAACTTAATGACATTGAGTGTTAGTCTCAAGCAGCAAGTTGCAGGGTTATTCGTCAACGGTTTCCGTTATTCGTGGTACCGACAACGTGACACCCAGCATTTGTTCAAACCATTCGAGCGTATCTTTTTGGCCAAATTCAAGACGCGTTTGGGGCGGGACGACTTTCTGCAAGTCGGCCGGGCTCAGATCGTCTAAAAAAACATTGTCATCATTAATAGAATAGGGCGACAACAGCGCCAAATCGCCCAGGTGATCGCTATTTTTTTCCAGTGCGCGCCGCATGTCACAGCCGGCCAATAAGCCGCTGACAGTCACCATTTCACCTAAAAAATCATTGGTGACCACCAGAATTTCTAACGTGAAATTTTGGATTTGATTCAGCGTGCCGGCTACATACTTTTGCAGCACCGGCCCGGCCAGCGTCCCGGTCAGCACGGTCACCCGGCGCGGTTTGGCCAGGCGGGCCGGCAAATACGGCGCGATCCCGGCAATATCGTCGATCAGAGAGCGGCACATGCCCACGCCGTTTTCATATTGCGGATAGCCTTCGTAGGCGTCGGCGGCAGGGAAGTCCTGTCCGGCCAGCAGATACCATTCGTCGGACGGCTGGACAAAGAACACGCCGAACTCGCGCTTGTATTGGCGGCGATAAGCTTCGAGAGATTGCAGGACTTCCGCGGCATAATCCTGATCAATGCGTTTTTGCAGTTCGATATTTTTTTGAAATTTGGTAATTCCTACCGGCACGACGGATAATGTCTGCACCTTTGGATACATGGCGGCCAGTTCTTCGATGGATTTTTTGAGATAGGCGCCGTCGTTAATATCGCGACAGAGAACGATCTGAGTATGCAGCTCGATGCCGTTATCGGCCAGATACTTCAGCTTTTCCATCAATTTACCGGCCTGGGGATGGCGCAGCATTTTTACGCGCAATTCGGGATCGGTGGTGTGCACGGAGATGTTTATCGGCGACAAATGTTGCTTAATAATCCGCTCCAGCGCCTTTGGCCCGACATTGTCCAAAGTGACAAAATGTCCCTGCAAAAATGAAAAGCGATAGTCGCCGTCTTTAAAATAAAGCGACTGCCGCAATCCGCCCGGATTTTGGGTGACAAAGCAAAAGATACAATCTGCGCCGCAGGTGTGCATCTTCATTTCTTCGACGGTCAGGCCCAGTTCGTCAGCATAATCTTTTTCGACTTCGTATATTTCATTTTCCTGGGTTTCTTTTTTAAGCACGTCCAGTTCAACGTATTCGTCGGCCATGTAAAAATGGAAGTCGATGACATCGCGCACCGATTGGTTGTTGATACGTTGGATGCGGTCGCCGGGGACAAGCTCCAATTCGGCGCCAATGCTGTCTGGATCGACGGCAGTTATAGCTAGCATGAAAATTCACTTTCGGATTGGCGCACTCAAGCTTAAACGCAGAGGCGCGGAAATAAAAAAGCGGAGTCGTGGAGTTATGAGTAATATCACACCAAATTTTTCCTCGTATCCTCAACGAACTCTGCGTTGCAAAATCTAAATTGAGTCCACTCTAAAAAGCTATTTAACCACGAAGCACTCGAAAAACACGAAAATTTAGCATGTTGAAAATAAAAAATAAAAGCGCTATAGTTTTAAATTTTCGTGGTTAATGTTGAAAGGATATTTTTATCCTGCCTATCCTGTCCATCCATGTTAATGTAACGATTAATCGGCCTGACGCAAGCGAATCGGCTTGACTTCCGGTTCGTGCCCGCCATACTCGGAGCTGGTAAATTTGGCTAATTGATTATAGCTATACTCCAGCGCCTCGATCAAGTCCGGATTCGGGCAGTGCTTTATAAATTCTTGGGTTTTTCTTTTGCGATGATAAACCCAGGCGTCGCGCCAGGCAGTGGGTGTGTTGACCCCAATTTCCCAAGCATCCAGCGCCGCCGCCGTTTTGACGATCCAGACCACATTGGTCGGCTTTAGCTCGGTCCAGGCATTGGACAGATTCAGCATCTCGTCGCGGCAGGGCCGGCATAAGTAACCGACCAGCTCTTTCATGGCGATGTTCTGAAACTCCAGCCAATCCCGTCCGGCAAACTCCTGCAAATCAAAGGACACATCGCCGGTAATGGCTACCGGCAAATCGTGCAGCAACGCGGTCAAAATGACTTTATGCTGCTCTTCCGACGACAGATCGAGGCCGATCGCCAGCAGATAGCTAAAAGACGCCGTTGTATACATGTGCCCGGCAAAAGTATCGGTCTCGGTGCGCTTCATGCCGAACATGCAAAAGCCGTGGCGCGGCAATTCTTTAAGGCAATAAATATGCTTGATAAAACTGAGCAGTTTTTTGGCCACGGCATCACCGATAAAAGGCGTAAAATCGCCCAGACGAACCGACACGTCCGGGTCCTTGGCCAGGTCGCTAATCCGGCGAAAAATCCGGGCCAACTCCGGCTGAAAGCAACTATCCTCGATTTTTTTCTCCGTCTTGCGATTATAGTCTTCCCAAGCAGGCCACCAGGTGGATGTCGTTACAATGCCGTGCATCCAGGCGTCGAGCGCATCGGCCATCTTGACAATGGCTGAGGCCAGCGTATCCTTGTCATCGTATGCTTTCCAGATATCGCGCAGTTCCTGGCGGGCATGATCGGGCAGGTTCTGCAGCAAGGCTTCAAAGGCCAACTGTTCCGTGTCGGCAAACTTGCCCACCTTCACCCGATAGCTCAGATCGCCGGCAATGGCTTCGCCCCAATCATGGATCAAGGCCATCTTGGTGACTTTATGCACCATCGCCGTGTCGACGCCAGGAAAACGCGCTTCATGCAGTTGCTGCACCAGAATGTAGGCAATCCAGGTGACCATGAAAGAGTGATCCGCCACCGCGTCGGTTTCTGCGCCTTTTTGCCGAAAGTAAATATAACCCTGACGCGGTATCTCCTTCAGCCGATGCAGGCTGCGATAGACGCGCAAAATTTTATCGAGAGTGTCTTTTTCCATGAAGTTAGCTCGTTTCTTGTTTGTTGTAGTCAGGTCCTCAGCAATTTTGCTCTCAACTTATTTATCTGAAAGCAATTAGATACTCAAATCCGTTTTTAATTGTTTGATATCGTTTTGTATGTTTTGTAAAAATTTCTCATCTAATTTAAGGTCATTTTCAATGCTTTTTAAATATGCTTGAAATTTTCTCTTTCCTAATTCAAATTTTAGTATCTCCAGTGCAAAAATATTCTGCTGAATAAGATAATTCAAATCTTTACGAAATTGGTTGTCATACCACCATAGCTTTTTGTTGGATAATATGTTGAGGATTTGATGGATTAAAAACTGTATTCGATAATTGTTGATTTTAATTTTCTTGAGTACTTCCTTCTTTATCTTTTCAAAATACGCGTTGTCTGATTCAAAATCGCTTTGTTTTTGCCAATCTTTTTTACTCAAAAGGTTTCTTAAAACTCTATAAAAAATCAAGCCTTGAATATCGGCTTTTATTTTTTCTTCATTTGATGTTAATGATGTAATCTGCAAACGCCTGTCGTGTTTTAAGGGTAAAACAATCTCCATTAATGTTTTACCATAAACATATTTATTTATAATCGCCCAATTAAAATCACTTCTGCGGTTGTAATCTTTACTTGGCGAGTAGTTCGGAACTCTCAATAACTCAGGATTAAAAATAATGGTATTTCCACCACGATAAATAGATTCTTTAACAATTTCCCCCCAATCGGCATAATGCAACTTGCGAAAAACATTCACACCTTTGGCAAGCAGCGAGGTTTCATTCAAGAAGTTCTTAAATGCTTCGGCAAAAGTGACATTTTCGCTTTTCCAATAATAAGGATATTCAAGGTGTTGAAAGTCTTGGCTTGACAAATCATAATAAAATTCCTCAAATATTTTTTCGTTCTTTTGCAATTCGCTTAGCGTGTAATTAGCTACAGGATTACAATGTTCGAAAAATGAAAGATTGTAGTAAAAGTCAATTAATTGCGTTCTCAGCGTGCTTAAAAAAGGTAGCGGCGGCGCATCGGAAACCAGACCGAATAACGCATCAACATTATTGCTAATCTGTTTTGAAATAATTGCAAAATAGTTTGGCTGCCTTAGTTCGCTTTCCGAGCTATAATATTTGAACAAATTATCGTCATCTATTACCCACGTTACAAAACTACCGTTAAAAATTTCCTTCCCTTTATTGTAAAGCGCCTTTTGTAAAGCTGTTCTATTTTCTGCAATTGATTGATTTGGTATCGAATTTTTAATTAACTCAATATTCAGTTGCTTTTCTGTTTTGAAATATTGGATAATCGGTCGGATTGAAAATTCATTATCTGTATTTTCCAAAACAAAGAACTTATACGCCAAAAGGGAATCGCCATATTTTAAGTGTAGTTCGTAAAACGATTTAAACAATTCGATTAGATTATTAGCGTTATTTGAGATCGTGCCTATAATCAGATTAAATTTTTCCCCCGTTTGCTCTTGAACTTCTTGGCACTCACATTTAAGGGGCGGTAATGAGGGGGGTAACCGGTAGTCAAAAAGTGCTCCGGCTCGATCCAGTGATTTTTGTTGTACTTCGGCAGAAAATTGATGTAAATACTTTCTGTAAAAAGTATCCAAGCCTTCTTTTTTATGTTGTGGATTTGATGTGACTCTTTGGTCATTGTCCGCATAATGCTTTACTAAAATTTTATCTATAAATTTTATCTCTTTCGACGGTCTCAGGCTCACATATTCAAGTAATCTCATGGCTAAATCCCTATCTGTTGCACTCCTTAGAGCCTCATCAAAGCCGCCAATTGCCCAGAATGTTTTTAAGTCTATAAAAATATTGCTTCCTTGCAGTCCAGGATTTTGGATGAAAAAGTTTTCTTTTGTAAAAGAATGCTCATCAGGTTGGATTTCAATAGTTTTGTCTTTTTCTATTCTTAAAATTCCTGACACTGCCGCGACGGATCTAACAGTCTTTAACTTGTTACATATCCATGCTTCTTCTACATTTTTAACACTTTCCAGATGAGCATGCAAATAGCTTTTGTCCCATTCATCGTCATCATCCAAAATTGCGAGGTAATAGTGCCTATCGCTATATTGTAACGCTTTAAATGCTCCCGTATTCCAAGCGCCTGTGCCGGAGAATCCTTTAGTCCGAGTGTTTTTTAATAACGTTGTATGAAAAAAGTTATCAAAGTTTAGATTATACTCTTTTTTATATTTTTCAAATTTCGTTTTTAATACATTTTTCCTTAAATTTTTTATCCCTGATCTTATTTTACCATACTCATTAGAGTTAATTTTATTCTCTGGAATCAGGTTGTCATCCACAATATAAATCTGGTGTGGATTGACATTCTCTTGTTCATAAACTGATTTTAAAGCGCGATCTAACAACAAACTAGTTCTTGCATTACTAGTTGCAATGATTACAATCACAGGATCAGTATTTTTATTCATTATTTGCTTTCTTCCTTATCCAATTTTTAATTATTTTTAGCATTTTGTCATAAGTTTTTCTGGCTTCATAATCTGTCATCCATGCGATATGGGGTGTAACAAGAATATTCGGATGTGAAAGCAGTTTCTGATAATTTTTGTCATTCAAGTTTCCTATACTTTTACCAGAAGCGTCTTCTGCAACTGCTAATAATATCCCATTATCAAGAGCATAGATCATTGCTTCAAAGTCGTAAATTTCTAATGGTGTGACAGATATAAAAAAGCTTCCTTTTTTAAAAGCACAAAAGACGTCTTTGTTTATCAATCCAACGGTTCTATCATTTTTTCGCAAACAATTTACAATAATATCGGCGTCCATAACCTTTTCTTTGACATTCTCATTTCTTTTAAAAAATTTTACATTTAGCCCTAACGCCAAGCAAATTTCTGAAACTCTATTTCCTATCGCTCCCTGACCAAGAATCGTAATATTTCTACCCATAAGACTCTTTCTCAATTTCAATATTTCTATATTTTCCTCATCTCGAACTCTTACTAACGTATGCAATTCTCTATAAAAATAAAAGATCATTCCAACAATCCATTCAGAAACCGATTCCTTATATTCTCTTGAAAAAGACCGTATTTCTATGTTGTTCGATCTCATCAAGTTTTTATCAACATTTAGAGATGAACGATAGGGGATAATTATGAGGACGTTGTGCAGCTTTTGTAACACATTCTCACTTATGAAGTTTTTATCGGTGCAAATTATATCAGCAGTTGAACATCGGCTTAACCATTCATCAATAGAGCCAGGATAATCTTCGTAGAACTTTACATTGCCAAGTGAACCTAATTGTCCTATTTGATCTGCAAGCAGATACATTTTGTGCGGGATTACTATTCTCATTTTATACTACTCTTCTCCCTATGCAAAATTTGTTATTCTGCTCGTGTCTTATTGACAAACCAAATTTGTATCCTGAATTTTTACAGAATGTCTGAATCGCCTCGTCATTTTTTCCTTCCGGATAACAAAAGACATTGATCTTTTTGCCAATAGCTTTTTCCAAAAGTTCTTTTGATTCTGCAATTTCTTTATTACTTTCAATCTGATGAGATGTTAGAAATCTGTGTGTAACTCCATGACTTGCAATAGAGAAAATATTTGAAAGCTCCAACACCTCATCCCTGTCTAAAAATAGCTGTTTTAAATTTTGCTTTATTTCCTTAAAACTTTCCGATAATAATTTCAACTCATAGGGGTTCAATCTTGCAACTTTATTTTTAATTTCCGTTATATCGTTATCATCCAGTTTAATTTTTGCAATTTCTTCTACTGCGCGTAATTTACGATTTGATATAAGCTCATAAACTACATCCATCCCGGTAAATTGATGGGTAAAGGAGTTGCCGGTATTAATTGAAAATGTAACATTATCATAAGCAAAATCATATTTTTTCCCCAACAGATAGGCAACCTGTAAATGCTCCTTAAAGCCATCATCAAAGCTTAAATGGACGTAATTGTTATCTTTTATAGCGTCTTCTATATTTCCAAATTGAAAACCGCGAATCAAATAGTCATCGATTATGTGAAATATATTTTCAATGGAAGTAATCATATTTCGCTGAAAATATATTTCATTTACATTTTGACTCTTATTGAGGAGTACTCTGTGAAACATCAAGATGTTTGGCTTATTCATTTTTTTTGTACTAGTCAACAACCTGTCGAACACTTTCATGCCGGAATGTTTTTATCCGGTATCTTGTTTGCCTGTAAGAAAATTCCGGCCAAAAACACGCCGGAATAACAACTGTAAAAGTGTTCTAAAGGTCTTTGACTAGTACACTTATTCATTTTTTTCTAAAATAAAAACAATAAAATCCGAGTTGTTAATTCCATTCGTTTGTGTTGAATCGCTTGTTTGAATAATTCCTTTAATATCGAGCTTAAAGTATGCGAACAGCGTTTCATAAAACGACAATGGTCTGTGAATATCAAATCGCTCTCTGGCGGATGAATAAATTTTTTTGACGAGTTTATTCTCATTTTGGTAGCTGAAATTGTTAGGCAGTATCCTTTTTTGTAATACTGAGCAAGTTTGATACGTATAAAGCGGGTTGCAGATTATCAATACAATATATTTGTTTGATAGTGAGACTAAGTCACTCATAATCTGGTTAATTATCTGCAGTCGTTCTTGTTTTGTTTCTGCTAACAGATGACATAAAACCAATGAACATAAAACGCTATCAAAAAATTTATTGCTTTGGATCAGTTTTTGAATTTCCAAATAATTGATACATTGAATGTCTTGGTAATATGTGTTCTTGTATTTCACTACAATTTTTTCGTCAGGCTCATAAGCTGTTACGGATAAACCAAGCTTGTTTAGCATATCAGCCATGTCGCCATACCCAGAGCCATAATCAAGGACACTATTAACGTTAATGTGCTCCGTAAAAATCTCTTTGATAATAGGGTTCAGCAGGTCTTTTTTATCGGTTGTGTCAACTTTATGATAAAAAACTTCAAACTCTTGTTTCAAATTATCAGGATTAAATCCAAACTCAGCCATTAAAGAAAAATCGTTGGTTGTATTAACAGGGGAAAGATATTTTTTGAAATCGTTATAGTTTGAAAGCTTGTTTTGTAGCTTATAAGTTACAAAAGCTCTGCGGCACATACTCTTAAAAAGATGTTCTGAAAACGGATAAAAGCTATGCCCGATGTCTGAAACAATCAAAACCTTATTTTCAGCAATTCTTATATTCTTAGGTTGGAAATCTGCAAGCACCCAGTTTATTTTTTTGAATTCTTTTAGCAGTGAAATGTATTCTCTTATTTCAATTTGGGGGCTTTCTAAGAACGCTATAGTTCTGCTGTACCTGTACTTTATAACGATTATTTTTTCTTTATCTAGTATGTAGGTCGTGAAGTTGAAAAAGCGGTTTAAACTTTTATTTCTGGCGATGCTATCTGCTAATGCTAACAACTTCCAATATAAATCCAAATAATTTTGCTCATTGTCAATAATCTTGTATATATTTTCAGCGTCCTTAAAAACATAACCCTCACTTCCCATCCCAAGTAATTCAAGATTGTTTTTAAGAAGGAAATAATTGCTTAAAATTTCTTTCGCTTTTTCAGCTCCAATCCTTGCTTTTTTCACACCTGAAAATTTTTTATTTAAGTAGATTGCTAAATTCTCATTCAGTATATTTATTGCATCTTGTGGGGTTTCGGCACAAAATATTTTGTCCTGTCTTCGATCATCAAGAGCCTGTCCGCATAGTTTTTCACTCCAACCTTGTGTTTTGAGTCCAATAATGAGCTTGCCCATTTGCCAGGCGGCCGAAATTTCATTGAGCGTACCTGAGCCTCCGCCAACAGCGATAACTGCATTTGCCAAACTGATAAGCACTAAATTTCTTGCCAGTCCCAGACCAGTTGGAATCGGAATATCAACATACGGGTTAGCATTATCCGAACTATAGTCAGGCAAAACACCAATTATTGAGTTTTGGGTGTAATTCTTAGAATGCTTTGCTCCTTTTGATGCGTATTCCATTACTCCGCCTAAACCACCCGTAGCCAAAACATAACCATGATCAATTATTAATTTGCCTAACTCAAAAGATATTTTTTGCTTTTCAATATCACTGTCAATATTCGCATTACCTATTACGGCTATTATTTTTTTCACCTGTATTTCCTTGCTATACTTTAAACGGCCATAGCTTTTCATTTTATGAGTGTTAGAGATGCCATCTTTAACCTGTTTGTATACAACAAATTACAGAAAAATAAAAAATAAAGATGGCATCTCTTTGCAAAAAGTTGTACCCGTCGAAAGTATACTTTAGGCAACGACGTGGATAGGAAAGACTTGAGCAGAGATATAAATACGTCAATGGCAAATGGTCAGTGGCGGCGGAATTGGCTTGTGTTGGAGATCAGATACCCGCAAAAGAGTGATCCGCCACCGCGTCGGTTTCATCGCCTTTTTGCCGAAAGTAAATATAACCCTGACGCGGTATCTCCTTCAGCCGATGCAGGCTGCGATAGACGCGCAAAATTTTATCGAGAGTGTCTTTTTCCATGAAGTTAGCTCGTTTCATAAGGGAAGAGTGGCGATAGCTCCTAAAATTTGCGCTTGAATATAACAAAAAAAACGGGGAATAACAACCGCCTTTTTGACTTCAGTCTATAGCCATGCATTGTAAGAGTCATTTCAATCCATGCCCTGGCGCTAAAACCGCAAGCCGGTTCCCTCTTGTCCCCAAAAATAATAGCATAGATTATTTTTGGCCTTGACAATCCAGTTCAACTTAAACTTAAACTACTTTGTTTAGCTCCCGTTAGTCATTGGACGCCGGAGATCCTGCAGTCCGAAATCAACAACCGGGGGATTGCCCCGGGTATCTCCCAGCGCACCGTCGGTCGCATCTGGAAAGAGGCTGCGTTGAAACCCCACCAAATGCGGATGTGGGAATATCCGGGCCGCACGGACGACCCCCAATTTCAACAGGAAGTTCGCGCTGTTTGCCAAACATACGCGGCGGCGCCGGCTCTGGCTGAACAGGGCATCCATACCATGTGTGTGGATGAAAAGACCGCCATCCAAGCCTTGGGCGCGCCCTATCCGACCCTGCCCATGAAATCCGGGCAGCCGGAGCGTCAGGAGTTTACCTATACGCGGCATGGCACCCAGACCCTGATGACCGATCTGGATGTCGTGACCGGTCATGTATTGGCCTCCATTGGCCCAACCCGAACCGAAGAAGATTTCCTGGCCCACATCCGAAATACGGTTGCCCTGGACCCTCAGGCCGGGTGGGTCTTTGTCAGCGACCAACTCAATATCCACAAATCGGAAGGCCTGGTTCAATTTGTGGCCCAACAGTGTCGACTTCGCCTTGACTTGGGGACAAAAGGCGTATCC
>CAYOLL010000150.1:0-14526 GCA_964404765.1 uncultured Gemmatimonadota bacterium
GTGGTACACTTCTCATGCCGATTTTTGGTACATTTTTATTTGCCTATTGACAACAGGCATGGTTCGCGTTGTTGCCAAGCGTCTAGCACATGCTTAATTGTCAATTCGGCGATTTTGCAATCTTGCGGCATTGTTGAATGCGGCAGGCTATTTTTATTGGATGTCGCCCGAATCAAGGGCGGCGGATATTTGCGAGAAGTTTTGTCATTTCAAATTCACGGGTGCGGTTACGGCGAAAAAAGTTCGGCGGATATTTGATGAATCGCTGTCGCTAACGAGCCTGTAGGTGACGGCGCGGGTGTGCCCGCGCCCGGCTGTGTGCACGATGGCAGGTTTATCTTTCCGCCCAACCTTTCCTTCCCCGCGCCGCTCCTAAACCTGACGTTAGACGTCATAAAAACTACGCGAGGTTCACAATGAGCGAAATATTCCGAGGTAGATTTACAGCACAAATCGAAGGTCCGTTTGTGGTCTTCATCATAGGCATTCGGATCAACCAGTTGCTGGCCATCCATAAATGGCTGCCTGTTGCAAATGCGATGGGACCGATGGTCAAGTACCTAAAGGAGCACCCAGAGTTAGGGCTACTACACGCACAGAATTACGCCTACTGGCGCGGTGTTGCTCTTGTTCAGTACTGGCGCTCGTTCGAGCAGCTTGAGCATTTCGCCCGCGATCCATCGCTCAACCATCTGGAGCCATGGAAGCGTTTCAATAAAGCTGTCGGAGCAGGTGGAAGCGTTGGAATCTGGCACGAGACCTACATCGTTCAAGCTAACCAATACGAGTGCGTCTACGGCAATATGCCAAAGATGGGGCTTGCATTAGCGGGTTCGCATATACCTGCCATCGGTGCGAAGGAGACGGCGAAGCGACGCATGGGTATGAAGGGCGAACCGGCAGTAGCCTCTTATGACAATCCTCAGTAGCACCATGACGTCCAACAGCGTGTAGCAGTGTTGCAGGCGCGCGCGAAATGCCGTGCGCCTGCAACACGAACGTTAGGCGCATCGCTGAAAACCAAAAGGCTTCGCCATACAAAGTGGAAAAATTATGATAAGCATAGAAATTTTTGAAACGATTAAACAAAAGTATGGTGATGTTGCAAGTTGGGCTGTATGGGAAGATGTTGGTGTGAAGCCAAAATCCAACATGGGACATCTAAATATTTTTGATTTTCAAAAAAATCCTTCATCATTTAGAAATATTTTAATGCTAATTCATTTATTCTGGCTTCGAGTTTTCTCTGCGATATTTGACACATGCGTATTCTGCTTTTAGGAACGGGCGCTCTTTGGCGGCGTCCGGGCAGCGGAAACAAAAACTTGAGGCGTTTACAGCGTAACACTACGGCAAGAAAAATATGAGATACATCCAGTTTATAAAGATTGCAGCTAAGATGATCCAACGCAGCCGCTTCCAATGCTGGGCAGTTAACTGCCATTCGAGACAATGTCGATTGATTAGCCATAATCCAAGCGACAGAATCGCTAGAATCATAACAACGCTTACAGTTATCGCGAAAAGCGGGTTGAATTGAATGGCAGTAACAGGATCAAGACGGGCCAATGCAAAGACACTACGGGTAAGCCCGCAGGTGGGGCAGGGGAGACCCACAATTTTTCTAAAGAAGCAGGGTGGGAAAATGATGGTGAGCCAGGGGACAAATCGGGCCAATAGTAGCCCAAGTGCGACAATTATGGCATAAATTAAGGGCAGATCTATATGTCCGGACGACCGCGGAACAATGTGGATAAAAGAAAAGCGCGGATTTTTATTATCCATTCGTTACAACTTTAAATTTTTTGCTTCTTCCCAGTATAAATCCATTTCCGCAAGCGTTCCTTGGGACATGCTGCGATCTTGCTCAGAGAACTTCTGCTCGATATAGCGGAAGCGGTGTGAAAATTTTTTAATAGTACGCTCAAGCGCCTTTTCCGGGTCAATATTCTTAAAGCGGGCAACATTGACCAGCGCAAAAAACAGATCACCCATTTCGTCTTCCATACGATCAACCTGCCCCTCTTGGCAAACATGGGCAAATTCCTCCACTTCCTCCCGCACTTTGTCCATAGCCGGATCTACTGTATCCCAGTCAAAGCCAACGGATTTAGCGCGTTCTTGAACTCGTCTGGCTTTTAGCAATGCCGGTAATTGGATAGGAATGCCATCCAAAAGGGATTCGCGCTTATCGCCGTTGGTCTTTTTTTCACCCTTCTTAATTTCCTCCCAGTTTCTTAAAACCGTTTCCGCGTCCTTCGCTTCAACCGTGCCAAAAATATGCGGATGACGTCGGATCATCTTATCATTAATACCGCAAATAACGTCGCGAATGGAAAAAACCCCGGTTTCGGCCTCAAGCTGACTGTGGAACACAACTTGCAGCAACAGATCGCCTAATTCTTCTTTGAGCGCAGCCATATCGTTGCTGTCAATAGATTCTACAACTTCATAGGCTTCTTCAATTAAATACGGTCGTATTGATTGATGGCTTTGTTTTAGATCCCAGGGGCAACCGTTTTTTGGATCGCGCAATCGACGCATAATCGCCACTAAATCTTCAAAAAGCTGGCCCGGCGTTTTTGCCGCCGCCGGCAGTATTTTTGCGATAGGCAGGTCTGTTGCCCGAATCATTTCAAAAACGTGTTTATAAATCGATCGGCGGACCTCAGCTATATTTTCCATAACCTGCGCGGCAGGCAGCCAGCGAAACGCAGCAAATTCCTTTGAGGCATGCAAGACCTGGCCTTCCTTCAAGCGCACAACATACCAGGTGTGTTCCTGACCGTCAAACTGCTGCCGCAAACGATCCGGCCATAAATAACGTGTTATCTCCGGTAGCTTGGTCAAGATTTCAACTTTATTGGTCCCAATTTCCTCTTCCAATTCACGTAACAATGCCGCTTTTTTCTTCTCGCCGTTATGAACGCCGCCTTGTGGGAACTGAAAGTGTTGTTCATTGCCCCGTCTTTGGCAGACAAGCACTTCATCACACTCGTTTAAAACAACAGCAGCAATACCTTGCCGATAACTTGGACGCTTCACGACTGATTTCCTCTTTTAGTTGAGCACATCTGCGCTTTGTATAATCGTAATACCGGCGGTTTTCATGTCTTGGACAGCATTGTAAGCATCGTATGGACTCAAGTTAACGCCGCGGCAGGCGTCTTCGATTAAATAGGTTTTAAACCCTAACTTGTTGGCATCCAGTGCGGTAAATTTAACACAATAATCTGTGGCCAGACCGACAATATAAACATCCGAAACGCCTTGTTGCCTTAAATAATCACCCAAGCCGGTAGCTTTGCGTTTGCCGTTATCGAAAAATCCACTGTAACTGTCGATAGTTTGATCCGTGCCTTTCTGGAAGATTTTTGTAACTTTAGCCACATTTAAGCTTTTAACAAAAGCCGCCCCTTCCGATCCTTGCACACAATGAATCGGCCAGAGTACCTGAGTTAATCCATGCAATTCAATAACTTCACCCGGATTTTTGCCCTGATGCTGCGCGGCAAAGCTTTCATGATGGGCAGGGTGCCAATCCTGAGTGGCAACAATCAGCTCAAATTGGTCTTGTAACAGGTTGACAACGGGAATAATACGATCGCCCTCCGTGACCGGCAAGGCCCCGCCCGGGCAAAAATCGTTTTGAATATCGACAAGAATGAGTGCTCTTTTCATAAATTCCTCCGTTTATAGCGTTAATTAAGATGCAATTCAAATCTCATAATCGAAACCGCTAAGCTTTTTGGCCTGATATTTTTCGCGATCAAAACGATAATATTGGGCAGCCCGATGCCGAACTTTGCTTTGGTATTCATCCAATGGCACAAGCATATCCATGTTCTTTATCTTTTTGCGAAAATTGCGTTTATCAAAATCTTTTTGCAAAATAACTTCATACAAATGCTGCAATTGGGCCAGAGTAAACTTCTCCGGCAACAGTTCAAAGCCGATGGGTTCATAGCGAACTTTGGTCTTTAAACGATGCAAAGCCAGATCGAATACTTTTTGATGGTCGAAAGCCAAGCCAGGCAGATTATTGATTTCAAACCAACCGGCATTGCGGGCATCGCTATCGGCCCGGGCCGGATGCCCGCTCAGATTGACTAAACTGTAATAGGCGACGGTGATGACGCGCCCGCGCGGATCACGCTCCACATCGCCAAAAGTATAGAGTTGCTCGATATATAAATTATCAACGCTTGTTTCTTCTTTTAGCTCGCGCAGGGCGGCGTCGTGTAAGGATTCCGTCATCTCTATAAAGCCGCCGGGTAAGGCCCAGGCGTCGGCAAATGGCGGGCTATCCCGTTGAATTAGCAAGACTTTAAGGCTACTACCATCCAATCCGAAAATTACACAATCCACGGTAACGGACGGGCGTGGAAAGTCATAGGTATGAGGCATTTTTTTCTCCGCCAACAGCGATTTTCGTTATGCGTTAATTTCCGTACATCAACATAGTGTAATATTTACGCTATGTCAAGGCAATTATCTCAAAATCGACTGAAAAATCTTTAATCCGTCTGCCGATCCAAGCATTTTTTCGACAGCGCGCTCCGGATGTGGCATGAGTCCAAATACATTGCCCTCTTTATTGCAAATACCGGCAATATTTTCCATAGAACCGTTTGGGTTTGCAACGTCACTTGCATTCCCTTTCATATCACAATAGCGCAGAACAATTTGATTATTTTCTTTGAGCTGATCAATAGTGGATTGATCGGCAAAATAGTTACCTTCACCGTGAGCAATCGGAATTTTAAGCACTTCACCTACACGACAAGCCTTGGTAAATCCAGAGGAAGTTGTTATAACTCGCAGATGGACCCATTGGCAGGCAAATTGCAAATGATGATTGCGCAGCATGGCGCCAGGCAATAAGCCGGATTCCAGCAAGATTTGGAAGCCATTGCAGATGCCAATCACTTTTCCGCCATTTTCAGCGTGCGTTTTAACAGCGGTCATGACCGGGGCCACGTGGGCAATCGCGCCGGTGCGCAAATAGTCGCCATAAGAAAAACCGCCCGGCAAAATGACACAGTCAAAACCGGCAACCGATGCGGTTGTATGCCAGATATATTCTACCTCCGCTTTGACAATATCACGAACAGCCTGAAAGGCGTCGTAGTCGCAGTTGGAACCCGGAAAAACAACAACCCCGAACTTCATCAAACGCCCCCATTGATAATTTCGTAACGGAATTCTTCCGTCACTGGATTGGCCAATAGTTTTTGACACATTTGCTCAATTTTTTGAGCTGCGATCTGTGCATCTGTTTCTATCAGACGGATTTGAATGAATTTTCCACAACGGACTTCCTGTACTTCTGGAAAGCCGTGAATTTCCAAAGCATGGCTTACTGTTTTTCCTTGCGGGTCCAAGACGCTTTTTTTCAGGGTAATAAAAATATTGGCTGTCAACATGAAAAAACTCCTTGATTATTCTGATTAATGGTCAATTTTGGCAGAATAAATCTTTAGCCTGAATTATTCACCACGAAATACACGAAAGGGTTTTAATTTCAAGCGTTACGCACCCGAAACCCGGAACAAGAAAAGTCAAAATTTAAGTCTGGATTTTCTGGATTTTGTAAATCGTTACTTTTCGTGCTTTTCGGGTATGTCGGGGTTAATTTATGAATTATATAATGAAATCCAGCGTATGACTATTTGCAAAACAATATTGGTATACAATCCGGCAATGAGATCATCCACCATTACACCCCAGCCGCCGGGTAACGCTTGGGCTTTATAGGCAGGTCCCGGTTTTGTAATATCAAATAATCTGAAAAGGATAAAAGCGGCGATGGTCCAAATCCACCAGTTCCGACCCGGTGATATGGGCAAATAAGCAACGGAGATCAAATAGCCGGCCACTTCGTCAATTACAATATATGAGGCATCATGGCCATAAAATTTTTCGGCTATTTGGGAGGCCCAAACACCAACAAAAAAAATTGTGATAGTGCCAACAATAAAAGTCCAAGAAAGGGGATAGGGAAAGAGCCAAAAAATTAAAAATCCCAGTGCTGTTCCAAAGGTTCCCGGTGCAATAGGCGCGTAGCCACAGCCAAATCCGGTGGCAATTGTTTTTAGCAAAAACTCAAGGGGTTTAACCATGTGTAATTTGTCGGAAAAGTGTCCAATTTTTTACTAAGTAGTTTACTCCGGAATAGACTGTTAACGTCAGAGTGCATATCAGGAGTCCGGCCAGAAGTCGGGCGGCTACGATATGAAATATGGCAGGCAGATTTGGGAAAAGTGGTACTGCAGATAAGTATACCAGCACGGTAATAATATAGGTCATTTGGGCGGTCGTTTTATACTTGCCCCAACGATCTGCGCCAATAACGATTCCGCGCCATACTCCTATAATCCGAAATAGGGTAATAAAATATTCGCGAAGCAGAATAATAATCACGACCCACAGGGGTGTGTAGTTGAGTAAATAAAAACCGATCAAAGCGACAGAGATAAGAAATTTATCGGCAATTGGGTCAATAATCTTGCCGAATTTGGTGACTTGTCCGTCTTTACGGGCTAGGTAGCCATCGTATGCGTCCGATAGTGCAGCAATAAGAAAAAGGAGGAGGGCAAGAGGGCGTGTTATGGCGTGATGTTCGAGGAAAAGAACAATAAAAAAAATAGGGCTAAGCCCTATTCTAAATAATGTTAATTTTGTGGGCAGATTTAGCCGCGGATTTAAAGATTTATAGCGCTCTTTCCACTCTTTAAAGAATTGCACACGATTTTAACTCAAGTCTCGTAAGATCAATTTACTAACGGCTTTAAGCGTATCAAAAACACCAATTCCTGTACTCGCAACTGCTTCAAAGTGCGGAACGCCCAGCGGGTTAATTTCTTTTTGTAAGACATCAAGCGGCATGGCATTGGGCAGATCGCGCTTGTTGTACTGAATAACGAATGGTTTCGTTTCTAACTGAATGCCTTGCTCAACCAGGTTTTGACCCAAGTTGTCAATGCTTTCCATGTTAGCGTCCATACGTTCTTTTTGCGAATCGGCTACAAACACAAGACCGTCAACACCTTTAAGAATCAGCTTACGGCTAGCGTTATAATAAACCTGGCCGGGCACAGTATAAAGGTGGAACCGAGTTGAGAACCCGCGGATTTTACCCAATTCAAGTGGTAAGAAATCAAAGAACAAGGTTCTGTCCATTTCGGTGGCCAGCGAAATTAATTTTCCACGAGATTCCGGATTCATTTTGTTATAGACGTACTGGAGATTCGTCGTCTTACCGCATAGACCAGGCCCGTAGAACACAATTTTACAATTTATTTCTCGCGATGCGTAGTTTATTAATGACACAACACTCTACCTCAGTCTTGGAATAGATTATCGATTTCGTCTTCAGCATCCCCAGAAAACGCATCCAACATGGAAGACTCATTCGGATTTTCTAATTTCTTGAGCAACTCGTCAAATATGATGGATAAATCGTCAATAGTTTTTTTGACGCGTAACCGAACTAAACCTAATGTCGTTCGCTTATCAAATAGCACGACTAAAATAACGCGCTGCTGAATCATGGCCAAGTACATGCTATCGTTTACACCTTGATGGACCAAGGTCGAAAACTCTTTTTCACCAATTAACTCCGCCAACTGACTGTTTGCCGCAAAGTCTGCCGCAGAAAGCGAGGCAAAAGACGTTGTGTCAAATGTTGGCGCGTCTCCAGCCGATGTAATCAATTGCCCGGTTTTGTCAATCAGCATGACACTGCGCGCATTTGAGTTTGACAGCAGCTTATTGAGATGATCATTTATTGCGTGAAAATCTTCTTCAAAAAGTGCCCAATTTCCACTAGCCATATGTCCCTTATTCCTTAAAACACCACATTGTGAATGCTAAACGTCATTTAGTAA
The DNA here is from genome assembly GCA_964404765.1 of uncultured Gemmatimonadota bacterium. GTDB lineage: Bacteria > 4572-55 > 4572-55 > 4572-55 > 4572-55 > CAYOLL01. Next base: position 7,890 of record CAYOLL010000150.1, read on the forward strand.
GTGCTACGAGAAAGGCATAACTTACAATTGCGATATATTTATATTAACACAGATATGCGTAAAGGTCAAGCAAAAAATTGGATTCATGACACAAAAATTTTAGGCCAGGACTCTTCTCCCTTCAATTGCTTCGGAGAGGGTCACTTCGTCTGAAAATTCCAAATCGCCACCAACCGGTAATCCGCGTGCAATTCGGGTAATTTTTATTTGAAATGGGGCTAATATTTTGTGAAGATACATCGAAGTCGCTTCACCTTCCACATTCGGATTTGTCGCAATAATAATTTCAACAATCTTTTCGTTTGGTAGTCGGTTGAGTAGCTCACGAATGCGAATTTCATCAGGTCCGGTGCCGTCGAGCGGTGAAATTCGTCCATGCAAAACATGGTACTTAAATTTTTTGCCTCTTATCCGTTCTAATGCAACCACGTCTACCGGGTCTTCAACGACAATTATAGGCGAATCAATACGTGCGTCATCTGTACAAATCTGGCAAGGGTCTGTCTCGGTGACATTACAACATCTGGAGCAAAACCGAACTTTTTGACGCACATCTTGAATTGCAACTATAAAGCTATTTGCATCCGTCTGTTCCATCCGAAAAATATAAAAGGCTAATCGTTGCGCTGTTTTGCGGCCAATCCCTGGAAACTTGGCAAAATGTTGGATTAAATTTTCAAGCGCTTGTGAATTTTGCATCGTTAGCATACCCATTCAGTTTTGCAGATTTGGAGTGTTAAATGATTTGATCCAGGCTGGTTGGAATTTCCAGTTCTTTGACAATTTCGGTGTGCAACGTATAGGCTTTTTTGACATCGGCTCGCAATTTTTTCATCACCGTCATTCGACTCCATATACTAAGCTTGCTGCGCAAAAGTTCAACTTCAGCGGCAATTAAATGGTCCAGAGCGCCGCGAGCAACTATAAGCCGTCGTGATTTGGGGATGACCTGGGCATTTTTTACCAGCGCCGGCTTATTAAATGTGCCGTCTTCTTTTAATTCTGTGTCGTGAAAAAACTCCGCAAAATTTTTGCTTTGCAGACGATAAAGCTCGTCAAGCTGCAGCCGAATTTTGGAACCGCCCGCAATCTCCAAGTGTTCGACAAGCAGGCGTTGTGGTACTTGGTAGAAGGCGATTAATTTTACTAACTTTTCATAATCAGCCTGCTCATCGGTCATTTTGGCCGGGCGACCTTGAACCTCTAAGAAACCGGCCTGCAGCATCTTAGCTAATAGATTGTGCGTATCGAAGTCACTTAAAGGCGATTCTTCACAAATTTCGGCTACGTCTTTGATGCCATCACATAGCGCCAGTAACTGAAACTCGGCGGCCGAAAGGGATATGCTTACTGCCGAATCACTATTAGACCGACTCAGTTGCAGAATAGTTGCCGCTGAAATTGTTTTTTGAATCTGAGTCCACTGGCCCGCTTTTTGTTTACCTTCTTCGATCAATTCGGCAACACTCAGGGGTTTAAAATCGGCATCCATCGGTGGTTTACGATCATCTAAAAATTCAAAATCGCCTTCTTTCCAGGTAAAAATGTCAAAGACAATGCCTTTTACCAATCGCTGCAAGTGCTCCGCAAGTTGCGCTGTGTCTAAAAAGCCCAATTGAACCAATGACTCTCCCAGCATTTTCCCTGTTTTTTCATGCAGTTCCAAGCCTTGCGCCAGTTGCTCATTATTTAGAAGCTCAAAGCGAATCAAAAAGGCGCCAAAACGATCTTCGTCACGAACGGAGGTTGCATATAAAATTTCTCCGCTGCGAAAGTAGATATACTTTTTTTGAACGCCGTTGGAGACCGTCAGGCAGCCAAATTTTTTACTTTTGGCCAGCATATTCAGCAAGTCCGAAAAATCAACAGTGCGAAATGTGCCGTTATAAGCCATGATCCGTTCCGTATCCCTTTAAACTCCTCTTCACAGATGAAAGTTACCATTTTACGATGGTGTCAGACTGGCAGAATCTTTATTCAAATATTACTTTTGTTTGATTTTAGAAAGATTCTTACGGAATGGCATCCCGTGCAAAACTTTAAGCTGGGAGAGGAAAATATGCAGAATGTAAATACTTAAAGATAGAAACATTATAGTGCGAAAATTATAAAGGGCAAGCTTTTTTTGTTGTCTTGGATTTAGTGTTTGATCAGACAACGACTTCGCCATTAAACAATTCCAACACGAGTTTAAGCCCAGGTGTCTCCTGCAGAACGGTGTCCGCCAGTTTTTGCGGCCTTGGAGCCGGCCTTTCCTGAATCGGCAGGGAGGCGCTCTCGGAGTGCGGTGGGGCAGAGGGGCTGGATTTTTCTAAGGTGCAATATATTCGGGTATTTGTGCCGTAAATATTTCGCGCGGCGTCTTCAATCAGTTTTAGATTTTGCGCGTCTTTAGCTTGGGAATAGTTAAAGGAGTCATGAATGGGAAATTGGATTTCAATTACATTTTCTTCCGGAGCAACAATTGTGCTATTATCCAAGTACATGCCAACTAACCGGGATAGGCGCTGTTTCAGGAGTGCTTTTATGTCGCTGTTCGCTTCCGCTCGTGATAGTGGCGAAGCTTCGCTTGCGGGTTGGACTACGGGCTGAACGGGTGGTAATGCTTGCGCAGGTTCAATCAGGGTCGATTTTTTTGGAGCAATTTCGGCAGGCGCTTCAACGGGTGTTGTTAAAATCTGCATCGCCGGCGCTGTTATTACAGGAGTTATCGGAGCGCCTTTTTTGAGATACGTCAGGACGGCGTCTAACGACAGACTGGATTCCAGATGAATCATCGTGATGATGCTAAGCTCCAATTGCGAGCGCGAATGGACGTTTTTGCGGGTATCGGCCTCGACTTTCAGAGCAATATTGAGCAGCCGTAAAATGTCGGTGGTGGCAAACTTTTGTGCGGCCGCCTTAAACAGCATGACAGAGGAATCCGGCACATTGATCAGCGCGGTGTTCGATTCAATCGTTTTAAAAATAAGCAGGTTGCGAAAATGCTCAATTAGGCCCAGGGCAAATTCGTGTAAATCATAGCCCTGTGCGAAAATTGAATCAACAATATTCATGCCGCTTGGCAGATCGCGCATCAGGATGCAATCTATAATTTTAAAGTATATCTCCAGATCAACCACACCCAGGATACGCTGCACGTCTTTGGCGGTGACCTTTTCGCTGCTAAACGAGACAATTTGATCGAGCAGGCTCTCGGCGTCGCGCAGACTGCCATCTGCTTTTTTAGCGACTAAATAGAGCGCTTCCGGTTCAATTTTCATTTGCTCGGCCTGAACGATTTCTTCCAATCGGTCCTGGATTTCTTTGGGCGAAATACGTCGAAAATCATACTTCTGGCAGCGGGAGATAATCGTGGCCGGGATTTTGTGCACTTCAGTCGTGGCGAAAATGAAAATGACATGCGATGGGGGTTCTTCCAACGTTTTCAGCAGCGCGTTGAAAGCTTCGTTGGTCAGCATGTGCACTTCGTCAATGATGTAGACTTTGTAGCGGGCTTGTGAGGGGGTGTAACGAACGCGCTCACGCAGGTCGCGGATTTCGTCAATGCCGCGGTTTGATGCGCCGTCGATTTCCAGCACGTCTATATGGTGACCGCCGGCGATTTGCTTACAATTGTCGCACTGCCCGCACGGCTGAAAAGTTGGGCCGTTCACGCAGTTCAACGCTTTGGCTAATATACGGGCCGAGGTGGTCTTGCCTACGCCGCGCGTGCCGGTAAATAAGTAGGCATGATGAATCCGCCCGGTTTGGATGGCGTTTTTGAGCGTGGCGGTAATGTGCTCCTGCCCAATGACGCTATCGAATGTCTGCGGCCGCCATTTGCGGGCCATGACTAAGTATGGCATGAATAGAGATGTCTCCTTATCCTGGATTATTCTGCCACGAAGTCACTAAAACACAAAGAATCAGTAGGATGTTTAATTAAAAAACGTTATGACGATTTTGAATCGCGCTGGTGTCAAAAACACAGTTCTTTAACAAACTTCGTGAAACTTAGTGCTTTCTTGTCTTTGAGGCTTGTTTTTGAATTTTTCAGGTTATAAACATGATGCAAAACTTTAGATCTGCGGTCACTTTAACAATACGCAGCGCCGCACTTGCTCAAACAAACCGGCCCGTAAGCGATACAAATACAACCGGCGTTCGCCGCTATCCTCTGCATGTCGGCATACAACTGAATCAGACTCAAATAATAATCTTTTTCAACGCTTTGCGCCTGACAAATAAGGATTCGATGCAAAAATCCGGCAAAATTTTGCCGCCAATTGTAAAAGTCAGGAAATAAGCATGATGAATGCGCCCGGTCTGTATGGCGTTTTTGAGCGCATAAGCATAAACGTACTGTCATTCAGGATGTTGATAGGCTTACCGCTGCACCGTCAGCCGTACGCTAATCTCCCGATCCCACACGGGCATGGGCGCGTGACCGCCGTAATACGGCTGCAAGACTTTGAAATCGGCCGCAAAAAGGTTGTGGGCCGCCGCCTGAAGCTGCACATCGGGCCAGGGCGTTTGCCAGGTGATATTGAGATTACAAAGGGCGATAGGATCGTAATCGGTGTTGTCCCATGCGCCGTTGGTCGCGCCGGTGGCATAATCCTGCGACTGCGCCGTGCGCTTTGACAGGAGCTGCACCGTCGGAGCCAGCCGAAAATCACCTAAACGGGTGTATGCGCCGGCGTTGAGTTTCAGCGGGGCCAGTCCCAAAAACTTTTCCTTGTCAACGGACAAAAAATCGCCGGTGGTTTCATTGCCGGGTTTGGCGTATGACATGTTGACAAAACCGCCCCAGCCGCCGCGTTGCCAGCGCAGTTCGCCCTCAAAGCCGTACGAGTGCATTTCGCCGTAGTTGTAGTAGGCGATGGCGCTGCCGATATAAACAATCGGGTCGGTGATAGCAATATCAAAGATGTTCAGGCGGGCCGCCAATGAGGACGAAATTTGGCAGCCAAGTTCCGCTTCCAGGGTGGCGGTTTTTTCCGGCTTAAGGTCACCCGAATACGTCAAATACAGCGAGTAGGCTTGCCACAGGGCAGGAATGCGAAATGCTTGACCGTACAGCAACTTGGCGTTCCAACGACCGCGGGCGTGCGTCAAACCGACCCGCGGGGCAAAGGCGTCGCCAAAATCCGTTTGTTCGTAACGCCCGCCCACAGTGGCGCGCAGCGTCCCAAAATGGTGCAAATACTGACCATAAGCATAGACCGACTCATCCGAGCGATGGTGCACGGTATCCGCCGCGCTATGGCCGTAAAGACCGGGGCTGCCGTCCAATAGCGTATTTTCTACTTCATTGCGAATATAGCCGCCGCCGATACGCAACTCGCCTTTTTCACCAGGCTGATACGTTATGGTCATTTCGCCGCGATAACGCCGGTTGGACATGGCGCTGTTGACGTAGGCGCCGCCGCTATTAATGCCCGGATAGGTCGGAACAAAAATATTGTTGCCGTCAATATATTCAAGCATCGGCGTGACGGTCAGCCGGGGAGAAATCTTCACGGCATAATTCAGCGCAGCGCTTTCGGTGTAATGATAGCCTTCTTCGCTGGGCAGGTCGTTCACACGCGGGAAAATGCCGACGTAACCGTCCTGCGTATTGAATTCCTGAGCATCGCGAAAATAGCGCACCGTCAAATTGCCCGCCTGCCCGTTTAACGAAATATGTCGCCAACGCCGAAAGGAATTGTCATTGCCCGTCGGCATGCTCCCGCCCAAAAAGTCCGTGTACGTCCGGGCCGACAAAGGCCGCGAACTGTAGCCGATGTCGCCGGACAGACGCAGCTTGTCGCTGCCGGATTTGAAGCCTACGTTCAGGGCCTGCGCTGCTTCACCGTCCACCGAACCAAGCCGGCCATTGAGCCGGATGCCGTCCGACTGCCATTCTTTTTTGGTGATGATGTGGACAACCGAGACTTCGGCAAAGCCGCCGTACAAGGCGCTGCCCGGCCCGCGAAGAACTTCCACACGCTCGATCATTTCTGCCGGAATCGTGCCGATCAGATTGGTGTTGCCGTACGAGCGATCATTGAGCGGCATGTCGTTGATTTGCAGCAGACCCTTGCCTTCGTGAAACCAAATTCCGCGGAAGCCGATGCCGATGAGCGATTCCACGTCAATGCCCATCTCAAAGCCGGGAATCCAGCTCAAAATATCGGCCAGATCGCGCGCGCCGTAGAGTTCGATTTCCTGCCGGGTGATGACCGAGACGATGGAAGGCGCTTCGGCCGCCGTCTGCGCCGATTTGGCCGCCACTTCGATTTTGATGTTGAGCAGGCTTTCCAGCGACAGTTCTTCAAAGTCCGTAAACGAACCGGGCACCGATTGAGCCCAAACGGATGCCGCCGTCAAAAGCAAAATAAGGGCGTTGAGGTAAAAAAAAAGATGCCCGGCAAACAAATTTTTTGGCCGGTAAACTTGCATGAAAAAGTCCTTTTCGCTTGAAGGTGAATGCTTTTGGAGGTTGCACAGGTGGGATTTTAAAGGTTCGCAGCAAAATTATCAAGCACAATGTTTTCAAATATCAAAGCTGCTTGGTGGAATTTTGAGGGCGTGAAAATGAAATGGCATGTTTTAGATAGATATTCTCGTTAAGGGTTAGAAGTTGCAATTGTACAAAGTGTCATTCCGGCAC
>CAYOLL010000151.1:0-14476 GCA_964404765.1 uncultured Gemmatimonadota bacterium
CACCACACTAGTTATGAAGTTCAAAAAAGTGTTCTAAAGGTCGTTGACTAGTACAATGTTTTAGATAAACTCATCACAGTCTTCGAGCGATTTTCCGTTATCACCTATCCGTTAGCATTTTTATTGATGCTGGATTTTTGCGAAAAATTCAAATTTTTGTTTGGAGTATTTTTTAAGATATTTGGCTTTGCTATCAAACACTAGGGCACGTCGGCATAAATTCGTCGGGAGTTCAACAGCAGCTTAGCGGCGTCATTCTGAAAGAATCTTTTTACGGCGATAGCCCACTGCTGAGCAGAATGACACCTGATTAGTGGCAGGCCCGTAACCAAATAAGTTACGGTTGCTATAACAAAAACGCTTGGCTGAAAACAAGATATCGTTTATACTGAATATATTCCATTGCATATTGAACGGAAGAACAAAGAAACAAAAAAGCGATGCATGGAAATGCGTTCATCGGTCTGATCTTATCAAAAAAGTAAGGAGCTTATTATAGATGGAAACCAATGATATTGCGGTTAAAATTTTGAATGACTACGCCCATAAGCTGATGGCCCTGGGCGAGCGTTTTACAAGTGTAGATGAAAAAGGCGCGCGCTATTTTGATGCTTCAAAGATCAAAAACAATAAACACAAGCGCCGTGTTTTGATGATGTGGGCCGGCGAGCTGATCGAGGCGGTCTTAAATGATTTACAGGAATCGCAGCAACAAGATTTCAATGTCCAGGATTCCATAGAATGGAAGCGGGGGGTCAAACTACATGGTCCGACAGATTTTGAAACCATCAGTCTGGCAAATATCCTGTCATTTGAGATTCTGGACCTGTTAAACGACCAAATGGACGCTGATTTAAATTTGGATCGCTAATGCCGCTTGCCTCTTAAATGCATAAAATTTTATTGACAAGTTAAAAAGCCCTGTCGTGCATTAATCTCAAGGCATTGCCGGTTAAGTAATTCACAAAAATTTTGCGAATTTGTGGATAACTTCGCAAAGAATCCACAACGAAATATCGAGTTACCCACAAGTTATCCACAAAAAAATATTTTTGAAATTGACCCGTTTTTTAGCTTGCACGTATCGCAACGCTTTATAAATAAGTATGTTATGTATAATTTCCATATTTCGGCACATACTTATTTTTGGAAAGCCTTTTAAAAGTTTTCCACCACCTGCTGTGTAAATGTCTACTACCTGTTGTGGAGAACTTTTTTAAAATTCCACAACGGAATGTGGCCAAAATTGTAACCTCAAATAGGCGCTTAGCTTACCCATTTGTTAAGAGATTTTGCTTTCTATCAATTGCATTTGCTCAAATCCAGCGTCGAAATTCGACCGGATTTGAGGCAAACTTTTCATTAAACTGGTTCCAGCGGATAAGACTCAGTTAACAGCAATCCCCATTTCAAACTTTGCTGACCTCACACGATGCTGACCGATTTCCTAACATACAGTTTTATGCAAAACGCCTTGATTGGCGGTTTAATGATCAGCGTCATCTGTGCCGTGATGTCTTTTTTTGTTGTACTAAAGCGTTTGTCTTTTATTGGCGTGGGTATTTCTCACGCGGCATTTGGCGGCGTGGCATTAGCCGCGTTGGCCGGCTTTCCGATCATGCTGGGCGCGGTTGGCTTTGCGTTGGGGATGGCCTGGCTTATAGCCTTTTTGCGGGAGCAAGGCCGCCTTAATGAAGATACGCTGATTGGCATCGTTTTTTCGGCGGCTATGGCTTTAGGCATTGTTTTTGTCAGCTTGTCGAAACGCTTCAATGCCGATCTTTTTGGCTATTTATTTGGCTCTATTTTGTCCACTACCCGTGAGGATTTGCTCACAATTGCCATCTTGGGCGCCGGGGTGTTAATTACAATTCGGCTGTTTTTCAAAGAACTGTTGTTTGTCAGCTTTGACGAGGAAATTGCCACAATTTCCGGCGTGCCGGTTCGTTTCATCTATTTTTTGCTGCTGTCGCTCATGGCGCTGACGATTGTGGTGGCCATGAAGATCGTTGGTATTATTCTCGTCTCGGCTTTGCTGGTAGTTCCTGCAGCTGCCGCACATCAAGTTACGCATCATTATCGAACAATGTTGCTGCTCTCCGTTGCGACCGGAGTGATCTCCGTAGTTGTAGGGCTAAGCCTGTCCTACCGTTTTGACCTGGCCTCCGGCGCAACAATTGTGCTGGTGGCTACCGCAATTTTTGGAATATTGCGGGGCACGGCTTTTTGCTACAAGCGGGTGCGAGCCAAAGCATAAGTTGAGGAACACAACGTGGACAAAAAATTCGACGCCATCATCATCGGCTCCGGTTTGGGCGGCTTGACGTGCGCCAGCATTTTGGCGCAGCTTTATAAAAAGCGCGTGCTCATATTGGAGAGGCACTTTAAAATTGGTGGCTTTACCCACACTTTTAAACGCAGCAGCGACTTGGGGAAATATGAATGGGACGTGGGCTTGCACTACGTTGGCGAGCTGGCCAAAGGCGGAATGCCGCGTGCCGTGTTTGACTACGTTACCGGCGGCGGGGTCAAGTGGCAATTTATGGGTGACCCTTACGATACGTTTGTCTATCCCGGTCTGACCTTTTCCGCGCGTGTGGGTCGGAAAAATTTTGAAAATGACCTGATCGCAACTTTTCCAACCGAAAAAGCGGCAATTCAACGCTATTTTGTCGATCTTAAAAAAGTACATGGCTGGATTAATCGTCACTTTGCCGCCAAACTCATGCCCAAATGGCTTAGCCCGATTAGTTGGGCCATGTCGGCCTGGGGCGCCGCCCTGCCGCTTTTGACAACCAAAGCCTACCTGGACAGCCGCTTTCGCGATCCCAAACTAAAAGCTGTCTTGGCCTCGCAATGGGGCGATTATGGCTTGCCCCCGGCGCAAAGCGCATTTGCCGTCCACGCGCTGGTGACCCAGCATTATTTTAAAGGTGGTTATTATCCCCTGGGCGGTTCCGGTCAAATTGCGCAAAGCATTTCGCCGCTGGTGACAGCCGCGGGCGGCGAGCTACTGGTCAATCACAAAGTCAATCGCGTCCTCGTCCAAAACGCCCGCGCAGTCGGCGTCCACGTTACCCATGACAAGGCCAAAGGCCGGGAGTTGATCGACAAAGAATACTATGCTGATATGGTGATCTCCAATGCCGGCGCCCATATCACCTATACCCAGCTCATACCGCCGGAAATAAAACTGCCGCCTGAATGCGACTTCAAACAGTTTAACACCGGCGTCGGGCACGTTTGTTTATACATCGGCTGCAAGCAAGACCCGCGGACCATCGGCTTTCAGGGCGATAACAAATGGATTTTTGATGATTACGATCATGACCGGGTATTTACCCGCCGCAATGCGCTGGCCGAGGGCCGGGTCAGCTTTGTCTACGTCTCATTTCCATCGCTTAAAAATCCTGCGGCCACCGGGCATACCATCGAAATTATCAGCTCAATAGATTACGACCAGCTTGCCCAATGGGCCGATCAGCCATGGAAGCGCCGCGACGAGGCTTACTTGCAGCTCAAGGCCAGGATTTCCGATGCGCTGATTGATTTTGTCAACACCCGCTTTCCCGGCTTTCGCGATATCATTGATTATCACGAATTGTCCACGCCACTGACCACGACCTATTTTACCGGCTATCCCAACGGCAACTTTTACGGCATCCCGGTGACGCCGGAGCGTTTTCGCCATCCATGGTTGGGTACTCCGTTGACGCCGATCAAGAATCTCTATTTGACTGGCGCGGACGCCGGCGTTTTAGGCATCATGGGCGCGCTGATGAGCGGCGTTACGACTGTCGGCGCGGCAATGGGCATGCCCGGCCAACTCATGCGTATTTTCAGCGAGGCCAAAAAGTTTAGCGACGGCCTGCCGGATGAATAAAACCGATGGCGATTCGGTATAAAATCAATTGACTCTTTTTCGGGAATCGACTAATATGATACGGTCTTTACCCTCTAATCCTGAATTATTCATAAGCCACGAAGTCACCAAAGCACAAAGAATCACTAAGACATTTGAGTTAAATACTTTATGGCGATTTGAAATCATAGTGGTGTTAAAAGCTCAACTTTCAACAATCTTCGTGAAACTTAGTGCCTTTGTGACTTCGTGGCTATGGATACGCTTTTCAGGCTCACCTCTTAACGCAAGGAGATCACCGTGCCAAAACTGACAATTGACGATTTAAGCATGAAAGGCCAGCGCGTCCTGATGCGCGTAGATTTTAACGTGCCATTAACCGACGATTTAAAAGTCCGCGATGACCTGCGAATCCAGGCGGCGCTGCCGTCCATCAACAAAGTCATCAAGGACGGCGGCAAACTAATCCTGATGAGCCACCTGGGCCGGCCCAAAGGCGTGACGCCCGGTTTGAGCCTGAAGCCGGTCGCCGAATATCTGAGTAAGTTGCTAAACAAGCAGGTTCAAATGGCCCCGGATTGCAAAGGTGAAGCCGTGACTGCTCTGGTGCAGGCGCTGCAAAACGGCGATGTGTTGCTGCTGGAAAACTTGCGCTTCTATAAAGCCGAGGAAGCCAACGATCCCGATTTTTCCAAAACCCTGGCCGCCTTTGGCGACATCTATGTCAATGATGCCTTCGGTACAGCCCACCGCGCCCATGCCTCGACCGAAGGCGTGACGCGCCATATCAAAAAATGCGCCGCCGGCTATTTAATGCAAAAAGAGCTGCAATATTTAGACGAAGCCATTTCCAATCCGGCCCGGCCGTTTATCGCCATCCTGGGCGGAGCCAAAATTTCCGGCAAAATTGACGTGATTAACAGCCTGCTGCCAAAAGTAGACACGATGCTGGTCGGTGGCGGCATGGCCTACACCTTTTACAAAGCCATGGGCCTGGAAATCGGCAAGTCACTGCTGGAAGCCGATCGTCTGGAAATGGCCAAAGACCTGCTGGAAAAAAACCAGGGCCGCGATTTCCTGCTGCCGCTGGATACGGTTGTGGCTGACAAATTTGAGAACACCGCCAACGCTAAAACCGTTAACCGCGACCAAATTCCGGCCGATTGGCAAGGTCTGGATATCGGCCCGGAAACGATCAAACTGTTCCGGGACAAAATTTTGAGCGCCAAAACTATTGTCTGGAACGGGCCAATGGGCGTTTTTGAAATGCCTAACTTCGCCAAGGGCACGGTTGCCATTGCCAACGCCATGGCCGAAGCCACTGCCAAAGGCGCCATCACCATTGTCGGCGGCGGCGACTCGGCGGCAGCGGCCGAAGAAGCCGGCGTAGCCGATAAAATGTCGCACGTCTCCACTGGCGGCGGCGCATCCCTGGAATTTTTGGAAGGCAAAGTTCTGCCCGGTGTGGCGGCATTGACCGAAAAGTAGGTGAATCTATTATTCTCGTTAAGGGTTAGAAGTTGCAATTGTACAAAGTGTCATTCCGGCAGGTTTTTAGCCGGAATCTTCTTACAGGTAAGCAAGATGCCGGATAGAAGCATTCCGGCATGACATCGAATTGAAATGCAATTTCTAACCCTTAATCAGTATATATGAATTTTGCGGATTAGACGGATTTGCCCGGATTAAGCAGGAAATTAAAAAATCCGGTCATATCCGTTTAGTCCGCAAAATTCACGTTTTTACGCGGGGAAATTTCAAATTAATGTAATAGTCAACAACCTTTAGAACACTGTCATGCCGGAATTTTTTTATCCGGCATCTTGTTTGCCTGTAAGAAGATTCCGGCCAAAAACACGCCGGAATGATATCGTTGAAAAAGTGCTCTAAAGGTCCTTGACCATTACAAAAATTTCAAATTAAGCCATCCTGCCAAATCGAAAGGAAAGCTTTATGCCGGCCCAAACCATTTCTGTCAGAAGATCACAAATGCATGATTTGCGAGAGCGAGCGCTGCGATTGCCACCGCTCCAGCGCGAGATGCTCGTTCAGGAATTGTTGACCAGTCTGGAGCCAGTCCGTCCCCGACTCAACGAAATCGACACCGCCTGGATTGAAGCGACGTTATCTGGCTTATATGCAAGGCTTGACCAAAGGCATTCCGGCCGTTCAGGTTTTTGCCGATATTCGTAAGGCAATGAAATGGGAGCGGTGATTTTTGATACTCCAAACACCGTTAACAATTCATTCATAGTTCAACCAATTCTTGTTTGAGGCTGCGTCGGAAACCGACCCATTATCTTTTGAGATAGTCGCATGAAGCCCATCAAAAAAGCAAATCCCATTGAAAAAGAACACTACGGCCATTTAGAGCGCCGCCTTTTTGACATGACGGCCTTGTTGGACGTAAGTCAGGCGCTCAATTCCTCCTTGGATATCGGCGCTATTTTAGACACCATCCTGTTGACGATTTTAGGCAAATTTGCCTGTCAGCGCGGCATGGTTTTGCTATATCAAAAAGATAACGCATTTCAAGTCGAGTCCATCCGCGGCCAGATCCAGGGCGTACAGGACGGCGACATCGTCGAAATTCCGTTTACCATTGATCAGCCGCAACAATTTAGCAATACGGAAATCGCCGCCTTTGGGTTGGAGCAATGGGAAGTCGGCTGCTTTGTGCCAATTCGCAAATATAATCATACCGTCGGCTTACTTGCCTTGGGCGAAAAGGGGCGGCACTACCAGATTTCGTCAGCGAGCCAGACCTACACGCCCGTAGAAATTGAATTTTTAATTTCCCTGGCCAATATTGCCGCGACATCCATCGAAAACGCGCAGGTTTATCGCCAGGTCAAAGGGCTGAATCGGCAGTTGGACTTAAAAATTCAGGAACTCAACTCCCTGTTTGAAATTGGGGAAGAATTGAATTCCGGCTTCGACCCTGCCCGCATTTTACAGGTTTTAACGCTGACGCTGATGGGCCAAATGGCGATCAGCAAATGTTGCGTACTCCAGCCGGACGAGCAAAATCCAACCGAAGTCCAGATCAGCATCAAAAAAGGATTAGACCGCGAAAAATTCACCTTGGAACGTATTCAGGCCTGCTCCTTTAAAACGCTCTTTGACGATTTAAATATGGCGGCCTACGTGCCGGAGCTTTCCCAAAAAAGTGTTCAGGAGTTTTGCTTAGATGCCGGCATTACCCATCTGATTCCCATGCAGATCAAGCACAAAACCCGCGGCATTCTGGGCGTAGGCGGCAAATTAAACGATAAAACCATGCGTCCGTTCGGCGATAATGAACTGGCTTATCTGAATATGCTGGCCAACCAAACCATGATCGCGCTGGAAAATGCCCGCCTCTTTCAAACCGAATTGGAAAAAAAGCATCTGGAAAAAGAGCTCAATCTGGCCCGTCAAATTCAACGCAGCTTATTACCCAGCCAAAACCCAACCTATCCCGGTTTTGAAATTGCCGGCGTCAATATTCCCAGTATGCAAGTCGGCGGAGATTATTACGGGTTCTTAAAAGTGGATGCGGACCGACTGGGCCTGGCTATTGCCGACGTTACCGGCAAAGGCATTCCGGCCTCGCTGTTTATGGCCAATCTCCACGCCTATCTGCAAGCGCTGATTACGGTTGAACCTGCTTTGAGTGGCATGATCGTCAAAATAAACGACTGGCTGCACGGCACCGCCGGCGCAACCGGCCGCTACATCACCTTTGCCTGCTGTGTCCTCAATCTGCAAACCCGCGAGTTAGTCTATACCAATGCCGGACATAATTTTCCGGTTATTTTCCATCCCGACGGCAAAAAAACGCATTTGGAAGAGGGTGGCCTGCCGTTAGGCATGTTTCCCGGGATGCCCTATTTTGAAAAACAACATCAGCTCCAAACCGGTGACGTGCTGCTACTCTACACCGATGGTGTTTCCGAAGCCATGAACGGCAAAGAAGAAGAATATCAGGAAGACCGCCTGGAAAATCTGGTCGCCGGGCATACCGCCAAACCGGCTAGCGAAATTGTCGAGCGGATTGTGGAAGATGTGCGGACTTTTGTCGCCGGTGCGCCGCAGTCAGATGATATTACGATCATTGTAGTTAAAGTACTGTAGCGATAAGTGAGTGTACGCACGTTTTGGAGAATAGCCGGAAACCGGAAACTACATTTTTTTTAGGCCATCTGAAACCCGCCGGGTCTTGATTATCAAAAAGCTCATCCGAACTTCCATCCCGCAGCATTATAAAAATGCTCAGTTATCTAAGAATTTATACCCATTCGTCGCAGTGTGAATAGTTACTTTTGCTCTTGAATATTTTCATTGCTGATATTTAAAAACGGGTTATATTTCAAAAAAGTTTCCGCAACGTATTTCGAACTATCAATGGGGGAAAATTCGTGCATTTTCTTGACCGGAATCGGCCAGCTTTCTTGATTGCGATTTGCATACAATTTTTATTTACAAGCGCCTTAGCTTTAGCGGCCGACCGTGATATCGTCCTCAACGAAATTATGTTTGACCCAACTATCTCCGAGCAGACCGGCGAATTTGTGGAAATCGTCAATACCGGTCCAACGGCGGTTGATTTAACCGGCTGGCGTATTGGTGATCAGGACGGCGACGATATTCTGGCCGCCCGTGGCGAAGGATTAACGCTTTTGCCGGGTCAATATGCGCTCATTCTTGATCCCGACTATCCCGACACCGCTACAACCTACGCCATCCCGCCCGAAGCGCTTGTGATCCAAATCGGCGGCACGACCTTTGGCAGCGGCGGTTTTGGCAATACCACCGCCGAAACCGTTTCGCTCAAAAACGCCGCCGGCGACACCATCGCCCGCTATGCCTATTCTGTTGATAACACGCCGGGACACTCCGACGAAAAGCGCGAGGCACAAGCCGGCGATCAGCCTGCTAACTGGGGCAACAGCCTTAAATTACAGGGCACGCCCGGCGCCGCCAACAGCTTGAGCCAGGCCAAAACACCCGATTTAGCGCTGGAACCGCGCGACATTACTTTTCAGCCGGATCGACCGCAGCCCAACCATGCGGTCACCATCAATGTCAATGTTCATAATATGGGTCAAACCACGGCGCTGGGCTTTACGTTGTATATCGCCCGGGATGGCAATTTTGATCAAATCATTCAGTCTGCAGAATATATGATTTACCCGCCGCTATCGGTCACAACAGCTATCGCGCCCGGCGATTCTACGGTCGTTTCCGTGACATATCCCGGCTGGGGGAGTATTATTGACTTGGAGTTGGGTATTTGCGACGTGTTGGTTTCGGCCTATACCTCCGACGACGCCAATCCGGTCAATAATCAGGCTGGCGCGACGCTCATCGTTGGCGATCATCCGGTGACTGTCAATGAAATCTACTATATTCCCCGCAGCGGCGAAGGTGATACGGAATGGATCGAGCTGTATAATCGCAGCCAAATGACCATCAATCTGCAAGGCTGGACCTTGACCGATGCTACCGGACAACGCCGTTTCTTAACCAGCCAAATCCAAGCGCTGGCGCCGGAACGCTACCTGATTGTGACCGCGGACTCCGCCGCCTTTGCCGGTCATTACCCGAATGCCGGAGCAACGATTCTGCAACCGGCCGGCTGGCCCAGCCTGAACAATACCGGCGATGTTGCCGCCATTTACGCCCGTAACGGCCCGGTTATCGACAGCGTGGCATTTCTCAGCAATTGGGGTGGCGACACCGGCATTTCCTTAGAGCGGCTTGCAAGCAACGGTTCGTCGAATGACCGTGCCAACTGGGCCGGCTGCATCCATGCCGATGGCGCGACGCCGGGACGCAGAAATTCCGTTTCACGTCAGGATTACGATCTGGCTATAATGGAACTGCGGGCGACTCCACCAAATCCAACCGCTAATCAGGATTTTCGGCTGGAGGTGGTCGTCAAAAATGTAGGCAGCTTTTCAATTGCCAATTATGGCCTGACCATTTTTGCCGATTTAAACTGGAACGGTCGGCAGGACGCCGGTGAAATCGTGACCCAGATTACGGAATCCGCCGCGCTCAATCCGGATCAGACCCGGCTTTTCACCAGTTCCACACTGCACTATACGACTGCGGTTCTGCCCTTTTACGCCCTGGCGACGCATCCCGCCGATCAAAACCCGGCTAATCAGCAGATACGGCTCGAAACGTTGATCGGACAAAGCCCGTTGGTCATCAGCGAAATTTTTTATTTACCGCCTGCCGACCAAACCGAATGGGTCGAAGTCTACAACCAAAGCGCGTATCCGCTTGACCTGAAAAATTGGACGGTAGAGGACGCAACCGGCAGTCCCAAAACCGTTTCGACGCAATCGCTTGTGATTGCTCCGGCAGCGTATGCCGTTATCGCGCAGGATGCGGCCAGATTCAGAGCCGCGTTTACCGAAGTCACAGCGCCTGTGATCCAGCCTGCCGGCTGGCCCTCGTTGAACAATACCGGCGATCTTGTGGTAATCCGCCTAAGTAACGGCCTGGTCTTAGACAGCCTGGAGTATGCCGACGACTGGGGCGGACGCACCGGCGTTTCACTGGAGCGAATCGCTATGCCGTTTGCTTCGAATAACCCGGCCAATTGGGGCAGCTGCATTGGCGCACAGGGCGCAACGCCAGGCGCAAAAAACAGCATTGCCGCCAAAGATATAGACCTGGCCATTTTGCCGGACATCACCCTTGATCCGCCCAATCCGCGGCCCGACCAAAACCAGACGGTAACGATTACCGTTAGCAATATGGGTCTGAATACGGCTTCCGCCTATCGCGTCCATTTCTTTGAGGACAAGAACCAAAATGGCAGCATTGATGACGGCGAAACTTTAGCCTCCGCAGATGGAACGGCCCTGACTCCGGGCGGACATCAAAATCTAACGGCTAATCTTGCCTTCACCCAAATCGGTCTGCATTGGTTAGCTATCCGGATCAATGTTCCGGGCGACCAAAATCCACAAAATGACACGCAAACTCGCCGGGTGGCCGTGGGGCAAAATCTGGTGATGATTAACGAAATTATGTACAGCCCGGCCACGGAGCAGGTTGAATGGGTGGAGCTGTTTGTCCCGCCGGTGAGCGGCGTTCCTGCCCAACAGCCGCTGGTTGACCTGCAAAACTGGTTCCTGGCCGATAGCGAAAACGAGCCGCAGCGCATCAGCCTTACTTCGGTCGAATTGCGCCAGGGCGATTTTGTCGTTTTGACCGGCGACACCGTCCGATTTTTAGCCCAATTTCCCAATATACGCCAACCGGTCATCAAAATGGCCGATAATTTTCCCTCTTTGAACAATTCCGATGATTCCGTTATCTTATACGATAGCAATTTAGCGAAAGTTGATTTGGTGACTTATTCCGCCGATTGGGGCGGCGCATCAGGACGCTCGCTGGAACGAATTACCCTGACGGCGGCAGTGTCCGACCCGGAGAACTGGGGCACCTGTGTGGCAGAGGCCGGCGGAACACCGGGCGCAACAAATTCCATCGCCGCCGTGCTGCCGCTGGATTCGCAAGTGGAAGTGGAGATACAGCCCAATCCGTTTTCCCCGGATGACGACGGGTTTGAAGATCATGCGGTGATTCAAATTCAATTGCCGTTGCTGCTGGCGGTTTCCAATGTCTATATCTATGATGTGCAAGGGCGGCTGCAACGCCGCTTGCTGCATCAGCAGAATGTCGGCAATGAAACAACACTTATCTGGGACGGAACTGCGGACGACGGCAAAAAAGTGCGGATTGGCCAATATATCCTTTATGTGGAAGCTTTAAACGGAGAGAGCGGGCAGATTAAAACGGCTAAGAAACGGTTGGTTGTCGCTACACATTTTTAGGTAGACGCAATTTTTCAACAAACTTCGTGAAACTTAGTGCTTTCGCGCCTTCGTGGCGTGTCTTAAATTTTTCAAGTAAGTGGTTTTGTGCTTTTGGAACATTATAGCAAGTAAGAGTCAATCACCAAAAAATCTTGCTTTTCTTGAGTGAAAAACTTATTTTCAAAAAGATAATCGGGCGACGTGCACATATTACACGAAATGACCAACCGCAGTTTGTGTACACCGCCTACGAACCGTTGATCGGAGCCTATCGTGAAAGTTAAATTCTGGGGTGTCCGCGGGTCGCTGCCTACGCCCCAGTTACCCAACGACATCGAAAAGCGCATTCGTGACGTGCTGCTCGAGGCCAAACCCGAAGACGTACACGATGAAGAAGCGGTAAACCGGTTTATGACTAACTTACCCTTCTACAAAAAATCGACGTACGGCGGAAATACTCCGTGTGTTCAGGTCACGCCATCCGATGGTAAAACTTTTATTATTGATGCCGGATCGGGCATTCGAGAATTAGGCATCAGCCTGTTAAGCACACCGATCGGTCGCGGTCAGGGTGAAATACATTTATTTTTGAGCCACACCCATTGGGATCATGTTCAGGGATTCCCTTTCTTTCCACCCGCCTATATTCCCGGTAACAAGCTGACGATTTATAATGACAAAGATCAGCATAAAACATTTGCCGATCAGCAAGACGCCCGCTTTTTTCCGGTGCCGCTGGAATACATGCGCTCAAAAATGACCTTTAAACGTATCCGCGAGCTGGAGCCCTTTCAGGTTGGTGATACTACGGTTTGCGCTCTGGAAATGTTTCATCCCGGCATCTCGCTGGCTTATCGTTTTCAGAACAACGGCGTAACATTTGTTTATGCCAGCGACTCCGAGTTTAACATGCGGCCACGGGCTGAAGTGGCTGAATTTGAGGATTTTGTTCGTGGTGCGGATGGTCTGGTTTTTGATTCACAATTCAGCTTTACGGAATCGCAGGAAAAAGCGACCTGGGGTCATAGCAGCGCGACTATGGGCGTAGATATTGCCATTGCGGCGGGTGTCAAACGCCTGCTGCTGTTTCACCATGAGCCGTCTTACAATGATGAAAAAATCGCGCAGCTTGGCGAAAAAGCTATTCGCTACAAAAAAGCCATCGCGCCGGAAATGGATTTAGAGGTCATTACAACCTACGACGGATTGGAGCTTGACTTGTAACACGCTACGCCATCGGTAATCATGCCGGCAAAATGTGTCTGTATATGCCGCCATTCCATTTTAAACCACGGCGTATAAAGCTCCGCGCGAGCGGCCATGTCTACATCTAATGCCGCTTGTGACATAAACTTCCAGGCGGCAATTTCGGTGGGATTCGCCAGCACCGGCGCATCGCTAAAACCGACATAAACACTGCAAAGCTCGTGCTCTGCGCCCCGATTTTCATATCGAGCCTGATACTGAAATTGGTACAAAAAACGTAACTCTGCCACCAGGCCAAGCTCTTCGCGCAGCCGACGCAACACAGCCGTGTCGTAGTCCTCGCCCTGCCGTGGATGACTGCAACAAGAATTGGACCAAAAACCCGGCCAAAGCAGCTTATCCTGACCACGCTGCTGAAGCAGCATTTCACCATCACTATTAAAAATGAAGATAGAAAAGGCACGGTGCAAAATGCCGTCACCCAGATGGCAGTCCGCTTTCGATTTATAGCCAAGGACTTGATCGTTTTGATCGACCAGAATCAACATCTCGTTATCAAACGAAACGGTCATGTTATTCATGCTGTGCTCAACCTCATCGTTTCTCATGAATTTTTTTGGAAGATCGCCACATCCAGCCTGCCTGATTGAAAACACCAACCAACATCAGAAAAGCAAACAAAAAACCGTCAGCCACAAAGCCAAAATCCGTGTAGCCGGTAATCAGCGCCGCCCCAACCGACGCCGACAAAATAATTAGTGTCCAATCAAATAAAAAAATAAGCAATAATGCGCCAATAACACCAACCAATAAATAAACCAACCAAAGACCCGGCTCAGCGATATGAATATGGAAAAAATTCATCATTTGTGTGATTGCATAAACACTGCTGATAAAACCGGTTATGCCCAACGCAGATTTATACAAAAAACTCGCCAGCACTGCGCCAAGCATTCCACAAAATAATGCGACGAACCAAATGAGAATGGATTGCTCCTGTCCCCAGAAGAAATAGGCCAGCCGTAGTCCAAAAATAAAACCGCTAACCGATGTGAACAGCCAGAACAAGCTTCGGCCAAACAGCAGCAGCGCAATGCCAAGTAGAATTTGAAATATTGAAAGGGCATCCATTGTCATGTTGGTTACGATTTGGGGCTCTTGGTGTCGCGGCAACTAAGAATTGACAGGTTTTTATCTGCCTGCCAGAGATTATAATGGTTTGCTATATAGAATCAACTTTGGAGACTCTTTTTATGACAAAAAACTGGCTCAACGCTGCCCCTGCGGATTCTGACCGCGGCCTGGATATTGTACGAGTGGCAGTTGCTCTTATTTTGATCGTGCATCCCATTCATGGCCTGATTCATCCCGGTGATATTGACGGCTTCGGAGGCTTCCTGAGTTCAGTTGGATTGCCCTTTGGAGTCCCCCTTGCCTGGGCCACTATTTTTATACAGCTTGCCTGTAGTGTCGCTCTGATCGCCCGGCGTGTCGTGGTGGCGGCCTGCCTGGGTCACATGGGTATCCTGAGCGCGGGCATTTGGATTATTCACGCGCCGGAAGGGTGGTTCGTCGTCGGCGCCGGAAG
>CAYOLL010000152.1:0-14446 GCA_964404765.1 uncultured Gemmatimonadota bacterium
CTTCTTCAGTCATTTCAACGGCTTCTTCGCCGACTTCCATGACAGGCTCTTCTTCGGTCATTTCAACAGCTTCTTCGCCGAATTCTTCAGTCATTTCAACGGCTTCTTCGCTGACTTCTTCCGTCATTTCAACGGCTTCTTCGCCGAATTCCATGACAGACTCTTCTTCAGTCATTTCAACGGCTTCTTCGCCGACTTCCATGACAGGCTCTTCTTCGGTCATTTCAACAACTTCTTCGCCGACTTCTTCAGTCATTTCAACGGCTTCTTCGCCAACTTCCATGACAGACTCTTCTTCAGTCATTTCAACGGCTTCTTCTTCGGTCATTTCAACAGCTTCTTCGCCGAATTCTTCAGTCATTTCAACGGCTTCTTCGCTGACTTCTTCCGTCATTTCAACGGCTTCTTCGCCGAATTCTTCCGTCATTTCAACGGCTTCTTCGCTGACTTCCATCATTTCTTCAGTCATTTCCATAACATCTTCAGTGGCTTCAAAAACATCTTCTTCTTCTACGGCCTGCTCTCTGGTTAGACGTCGGGCTTGTTCAGTAAGCGTATTGATGATCACATTTGGTTGAACGGCTTCACCGGCGTACCCACCCAAAATAGTCGAAATAGACTCGCTGGTATCGAATAAAAACTCATGCATCTTATCATAGTTAGCAATTCGACCATTGGCTGCCGCATCCAAAATATTCAAAATTAAATCACAGCAAGTAACAACCGGCGTCCAATTTTGAGCGTCAGCAATTTTTTTAAGTTCCTGGGCAATTTTAATCACATTATAACGTCGGATACCGCTTTCCGGATCCGTTTTATAAATGTGCAGATTCTCAGACAGCGTTGCAACCTTGGTAAGCGCTAGTGAAAACTTTTCTTCGTCTACTTCCGCTGGTTCCGGAGCTTTTTGTTTGGGTCTAGGTGGCGCTGGTTTTTCACCCCGAATCTCGGCAACATCCGTGGGGGCAAACAACGAGAACCCTCCGGTATCAGCCGCTGTCGCTGCTTTTGGCGCGGACACTTCGACAGTCGCGGCCATAATCTTCTTCCGGGCGGATTTGACAAGTTCTTCTTCTTTTTCAATAGGAATTACAACACCAGCGCCAATTTTATCAATAACAGATCCGATTATGATAAGTATATCTTTCAAAGTAGTCGGGACTTGGGGCGTAACTTTGATAAAACCATTGGCGGCGTCTGATAACAATTTGCTGGTTAATGTCAGTAATTCCGCCGGCGCGCGCCATTTTTTAGAATCAGCTTGGTAATAAAAGAGCTCCATCTGCTGTTTTGTTTCGGTTAACAAGCCCTGATTGTTCAGATTAGCCGCAAGCCGGTCCAGTTGATTATTCAGATTTGCAATCTTTTCGCGAGCTTCATCAAAAGGTGTTAATGGCGCAGGCTCTTCAAAAGCAGCCTCGGCCTCAACCTCCATTACTTCCGGTTCAGCTTCTATTTCCATCATTTCAGCTGGCTCTTCGGGCACAACTACCGGACCGACTTCGTCATACGTAGCAACTAACTCATCAAAGCTCAAGCCGCTTTCGGCAATGTTTTCGCGCAGAACGCTAAACAGACTTTCCGAGTCTAAATCGCCACTGCCCGCTTCAAATTGTCCCAGAACCGTAGCCAAGCTGTCGATAACTTCGGCCAGTACATTGGCCAGTCGATCATCATAGTAGACTTCTAAACGATTCAACCGGGTATATAAACCCACCAATAATTTTCCTAGGATGCTTAAATCACTTTGACTGTGCCGAAGCGCCATAACTGTAAAATCAATAGTCATTTCCTGAAGGGAACCGGTTAAGGCCTGATCGGTTGGATTTTGTTGCAGCTCATTATTTCTTTCGGCAATACTGCGAACGCGATCTAGCATATCA
Source organism: uncultured Gemmatimonadota bacterium (assembly GCA_964404765.1). Taxonomy (GTDB): domain Bacteria; phylum 4572-55; class 4572-55; order 4572-55; family 4572-55; genus CAYOLL01. Next base: position 1,884 of record CAYOLL010000152.1, read on the forward strand.
GCAAAGAAATTGACTTCACTCCCTGGTTCGCCGGTGACTTCCTCGGCATATCCTACTTCTTCGACATATTCTTCTTCGGCCGCTACTTCTTCGACATATTCTTCAACAGACGCATCTTCATCGACATATTCTTCAATGGATGTTTCTTCATCGACATATTCTTCAACAGATGCTTCTTCATCAGCCGCTACTTCTTCGGCGTAATCTTCTGCTGCTTCAGTGACATCGACCTCTAACATTTCAACTTCTTCAGGCACACTTTCTACAGTCTCAGTATCGGCATCATATACTTCGACAGATTCGTCATCAGCAACTTCAATATCGGTATCAAAAATCTCGGCTTCGTCAGTTGGCGCTTCCACAGCAGCTTCGGCAGCATCCATAAATGGCTTTTCAATGAGCGGAGCTTTTTCTTCAACTTTCGGTTTTTCTTCAGCCTTTGGTGTTGGTCGGGGTATGTCATCCAATTTAAGACCGGCTTTGGTTAATAACGCCTGATAGCGGGCGCGCAGCGAACCGAGGATAGATATCTCATCGACTTCATCCCCAAGCAGTGAGCCAAGGATATTGGTAATTTCTTCGGAGAATGTCACCATCAACTTGTGCAGCTCTTTATTAAAATCCAGTAATCCCTTTTGATTTTGGGCCAAAAGTTGGGTAATCATCGAGGTTATTTCGAACAAACCCGGCATACTGTTCTTTTCGGCAGCGTCACCAATTTCGCCGGTGCGCTCGATTAGATTACGCACCATACGCGGGTCTTTGGTCCCGCTGGAGAGCGTAGAAATAGCGTGGTTGTAATGTTTGACATAATCTAAACAATATGAAAGAAAATCGCCTTTGTTAGCTTCTGCTATGGCGCCCATTGCGTCATCTTCGCTTTTTTCCGATCGCATAAATGGCGTGTCGTCTTCATCTGTAACCGGTTTAGCGACAGCCTTGGCTTCCGTACCGATTTCCGGGATATTTTCCCCAAAAAATTGAGAAAACTTGCGGAAAATCTTGTTTTGCGCTTCGATCTCGTCTACTTCAAAGTCTTTGCGATGCAACAAGGCATAAAGCGATTCACGGGATTGATAGACCAGCGGCATTGTCTTGTTATTAACTTTTTCCACGTTTGTGCGCCACTCGTCGATAACTCGTGAGGTTAGCTCAACGATTTTTTTAATGCCGGTGTGATCGATCAAATTGGCAGCGGCGTGCAACAATTCAAACGTTTCACTAACGCGCTTGACCAATTCCGGACTATGCGGACTTTTGTCAAGCGCATCTAAATCCTGCTTGAGCGTCTGCACATGGTTTTTGGCTTCCATTTCCATGAATTGGACGATATTTAACATTCCAGTTTCTTGAGCCATTGTCCTATCCTCATCCAGGTGAAGTCAATGTTAGCGCACTTCCTTCAGCGCGCTAAGTTCACGATCAATTACTTCCAGCTTATCTTCCGCAATCACAAAGCGGTTTTCTTGAATCCGATGTCTAAATTGACGGGTATATTGGTCGCCCTTATTTAAAATTTCGATTCGGCGGTTTTCAATTTCTTCCAAAAAATTACCGGTTCGCTCTAAAAGCAAGGTCAGTGTCTCGACATTTCTTTCCATGACCTGATAGGCATTTTGGGTTGGCTCGGAAAAATGCGGGCGGGCATTGATATTCCCCGAGAGCCGATTCAAATTATTACGCAAATTCGTCAGTGCAACATTTAAATCCACCGCGGTGGAAATCGCCTCGGTTGACCATTGATCCGCCGTCGCGCTTAAGCCGTTAATGGCAGCGGAACCCGCGGCTTTTTGGGCAATCCGGCTGGATTGGGCCGCCAAGCCTTTAATCCGGTCGGGATACGTCTCAAAATTTTCCTGGGCCAGCACAGTCAACTGAACTTCCCGATCAAATTCCCGAACATGATATTTGATGATTTGCACATCATCGGAGATTGAATATACGACATCACGCAAAGCCCGCAATTCGGCTTGCATCGTTTTAAGCGTCTCACTAACCTGACCGATAGTATGCTGCACGATTACAAAATCCCGTCCGGTGTCTTCCCAACTTTGCGCCCAATAGGTTTCCCGCAGAGCCCACTCCCGCCCTGTTTGATCCAGGGCGTTTTTAACGTCAATCCAATCCCGGCTAAAATGCGCCAGATGCTTTTCATGTGCTGCTTTTCGAGCCGATAATTTTTGAATTAAAACATTTAATTCGCTGTTAAGCGCACCCCATTCGTTATCCGATACGGGCAGTAGCATCGAAAAATTGTTATCTTCTACGGCTTTTAAGGTCGTCAAAATCCGGGCTATTTGTCCGCGCACAGATTGGGCATCCAAGCGATTTTGGGCAAAATCCTGCAACAATTCAAACATGTGATTCAATTTTTGGCCAAAAGGCTGTAAATCGCCGGACAGCTTGAGATCAATCCGGGCATTGTAACGTCCTTGAGAAACCAATTCCGTTTTTCCATAAATTTCTTCCAGCGGACGTACAAAAGAACGCTGCAACAGAAAATATACGGTTAGTAGTAATAAAGTCCCCCCAAGCGTCGGCAGCGTGACTTCCGTCAATAGGCCCCAGCCGAAGCTGATGCTTCGTGGCGTCAAAATTCCCATATACCATTGAGCAGGCAAACCTTTTAATTGGACGCTGTTTGAAGTCAGCAAATAGCGTCGGACACCCGTTGGATCATTCAGCAGCATTTCCTGATCAACATTATCCTTGAGAACTTGCAAAATTCCGGCCAGGTCGCTGGCTTTAAGCGACTGAAGATTTGGCAAAGTGAGGGTATGAAATTGCGTGGCGTCCGAAATAATCATCATATACGAACTGGGCAATGTTTCGCGCGTGCTGCCAATCAAGTTATGCTCCAGCCGGAAGCTGGCTTTCAGTACGCCGATATTGTCACTTTCCTCATTTTTGATCGCACAGGCAAAGGGCAAAACCACCTCACCGTTTTCATAGTCATCTTGAAAGTCGCCAATCCACAGACCATTTGTAATCGTTTGATACCACCAGCTGGTTTCGCGCTGGTCAAAGGGTTTGTTGATATAATCACCCCAGATATTAAAGCCATGCTGTTCGGTCATAACAATATCGGTAAAATCATTTTCCAGCTCTTGTTGAATAAATTGACGTGTCGGCTCGCTAATCGTCAGCTCCATGTATTTAGAGACATCTGCTTTGAGGGTCTTTGATTCTTTAAGCGATGGATTCAAATTAGCAAACCGGCGGTTGGTCCAGGAAACGCTTTGCACAACCAACGGTGTTTTGGAAATAACCTGTACTTTATCTAAGGCGTGCTGTAAAACCAGGTTGATTTGTTTCTGGTGTAGTACAAGCAAACGACGCGACTCTAATTCTTGCTGAGATCGCATTTTGTGAAAATGACTCACGTATGTAACCGCATTGTAAAATAAGAATGCAAGCACCGGTACCACCACCATCAAAAGAGGCAGTTTCATTAAGAATGTTAAACCATGCCACCACTGTTTGATCATTTTTGCTAAATCATGCAAAATTTTATCGGAACAGGCGTCGTACCTTAAAAATAAAGGCCCTTTTATGTATAAATTAGTATAAACGAATAGTAAAACAATGTCAAGTAATTTTTATAAGTCATAAAGATACACCCATCCTTTAAAGTAACTTCTTAAGAGATTGCGCAAATGTGGCATCAAAAAAAGTGCTTGACAGGGTTTAGATCGTCATTATCATTTCACTTACAACCCTTATAAACTTGCAACGGAGGCGAATCATGCATGGACTCAATCCAATCTGGAAAAAATTACTGCGACTCGCTTCCGGCGCGTTGCTTATAATGACCTTTGCCCATAATGCAGCGGCCGATGGACCCTTAGCCACCCGATCCTATCAATATCTTAAGCAAATCAATCCCAGCCCTCATTCTATCGGCATGGCTTCCTGGTACGGAACCTATTTTCACGGCCGGAAGACCGCCAATGGTGAAGTTTATAACATGCATGAGTTAACCGCTGCCCATCAACAACTGCCATTTGGCTGCCGTGTCCGCGTCATCAACACGCTGACAAGAAAAGGTGTTGTCGTCCGGATTAACGACCGCGGGCCGTTTAAAGACCAGCGAATTATTGACCTTTCACTGGCAGCGGCGAAGGCTTGCGGGCTTATTTTTGACGGTGTTGCTCCGGTAATTTTGGAAATTGTCGATATGCCGACACCTGCTGTCAAACCAATTATTAAAAAATTCAAATAGTCGCCTGCTATTCATGCAAATCTGCCGCTTTTGCTCAACGTGCTTCGTTCTTTTATTTATTCTAACGGGTTGCGGACCAAAACCGCCCGAAAAAGTTGTGGCGCGTTTGAGCACAAATCGTACACACCTGCCGGCTAATGCGATTGCTGTCGCTGAAATTACCGGGCAGTTTTTAGATGAAACCGGTCAGCCAATCTCACTGGATCCAAACCAAACCCCGCTATTATATATCAAAACCGGCCTCGATCTGGCCAAAATTATTTATCAAACTATTGACAAAGACGCATCAGGGGCAAGCCGATTGCAGGCCAGAGTCGTTGCCACTTTCAAGCCCGGACCGGTTAGCCTGGCGATTCATGGCGATTTTGCGGCTTCAACCGAGATAATTCTTAATATTGAGCTGGACTGGACCGACAGCGACAAAGATGGTTTTCCGGATGTTACAGAATTAACCGACCCACTTGATCGTCGTAATTTTTCAACTTGGTTTGCCCGCATTGCCGAAGCCCAATTTTACAAACCATCTGATGCCTGGCAACCAACCCAGCGTGATTGCGCCGGTTTAATCCGCTTTGCCTATCGCGAGGCGCTTAAAAAACACGATCCCGCCTGGTTCAAAGCTGTCCCTTTACCCATGCCGACTTCCATCGCTGACATTAAAAAATACAATTACCCCGCTGTTCCATTAGTCGGTGAAAAAACATTTCGCGTAAATGATCTGCCCCTCGAACCCGGGCGGATCGATTCGATCTTTACGAATTTTGTTGAATCTCAATACATCTTGCATTATAATTGTGTGCCGCTTAGCAAAAAATGGGTCGATTGCCAGACAGGCGATCTGGCCTTTTTTTTCCACTTTGACGATCCGGACATGCCCTATCATGGCATGATTGTGCTCAAAGAAGAAAGTGATCCCGCCCAGGAATTTCTGGTTTATCACACCGGGCCGGACGGCCAAAATCCGGGTGAGGTTCGTAAAATTGCGCGAACAACCCTGAATCAACATCCGGATGAACGCTGGCATTTAAACGAAGCAAATCCTTATTTTTTAGGCTACTTCCGTTGGAAAATTATCCATTGACACAAGAGGAGCTCATGTCTACCATAACGCAACCCGCTTATGAGCTTGCCCCGGCCATTCCGGCGGTGGCCGAGGACGACTCCGACGATTTCAAAACCGGCGACCGACTAACGTTGGCGGAATTTGAACGCCGCTACGACGCCCATCCCGAAGTTAAAAATGCCGAACTTCTCGAGGGAGTTGTTTATCTTATGTCACCCGTAAAAGTCAAAAATCATGGCAAACCCCACGCTCATATTATGATGTGGCTGGGTGTCTATGTCGCAGAAACAGCAGGTCTTCAAATATGTGATAATGCTTCCGCCCGGTTAAACTATCGCAACATGCCGCAACCGGACGCCCTGATCTATATCCAACCGGAATTGGGTGGACAAGCCCATATATCGGACGACGACTACATCGAAGGCGCACCGGAACTAATTGTCGAAGTCGCTTCCAGCAGTTCAAGCTATGATTTAAGCGTCAAAAAGGGCGTCTATGCCCGCGCCGGCGTTCAGGAATATATCGTAGCGGAAATGCCGAAACAACGGCTGCACTGGTTTACGCTGGACGAAGGCGAATACACCAAAATCAAGGCCGGCGCTGACGGAATGTATCGTAGCCGGATTTTTCCGGGTCTATGGCTTAAGGCAGAGGCATTATGGGACGGTAATCTGCGGGAGATGCTGACGGTTTTGCAACAGGGATTGGCCTCATCGGAACACGCGGCTTTTGTTCAAATGTTGGAAGATCGTCAAAAAGCGATCGGGAGGATCTGATGTCAACATTAACCATGCCTGCTTACGATCTGGCTCCGGCGATTCCGGCGGTGGCCGAGGACGACGCCGACGATTTCAAGACCGGCGACCAACTAACGTTAGCCGAGTTTGAACGGCGTTACGACGCCCATCCCGAAATCAAAAAAGCCGAGCTTATCGAAGGAGTTGTTCGTATTATGTCACCCGTAAAAGTTATATATCATGCCGATCCGCACGCAAACATTATAATTTGGCTTGGCGTTTATACTGCGGCTACCTCGGACGGCATATACGTTAGCGATAACCCGTCTGTTCGCTTAAACAGACGCAACATGCCCCAGCCGGATGTCCTTATCTATATTCGCCCGGAATTAGGGGGCCGAACCCGGTTGGCTGAAGATGGTTACTTAGAAGGCGCGCCGGAGTTGATTGTCGAAATTTCCTCCAGTAGTTCAAGCTATGATTTAGGCGACAAAAAAAGCGTTTACGCCAAAGCCGGCGTTCAGGAATATATCGTGGCCGAGATGCCGAAGCGCCGGCTGCATTGGTTTACACTGGACGAAGGCGAGTACACCAAAATCAAGACCGGCGTTGACGGGATTTATCGCAGTCGAATTTTTCCGGGTCTGTGGCTTAAGGCTGAGGCATTATGGGACGGTTATCTGCGAGAGATGCTGGCGGTTTTGCAGCAAGGATTGGCGTCAACGGAACATGCCGCTTTTGTCGAGAATTTACAGTCAAAAATCAAGCAACAGGAAGGCCGGTCCAACCCATGAGCGAACACCAAAAAACTGCAGTCATCGCCCTGGGCGGCAATGCCCTTAGCGTTGGCGGTAAAAGCACCATTTACGAAGAATTTGCCAACACCCGCACCAGTCTCAAAGGAATAATGCCCTTAATCGAGCAAAACTATCGGTTGGTTATCAATCACGGCAATGGCCCGCAAGTCGGTAACAAGCTGGCGCAAGTGGAAGCGACAATGGATCGTATTCCACCGCTGCCATTGGGCGTCCTTGTCGCAGACACGCAGGGCAGCATCGGTTATATGATTCAGCAATCGCTTAAAAACGCGCTGCTTCGGCATAAAATTGACCGTGATGTTGTTACGATAGTGACCCAGGTTGTCGTCAACAAAAATGACCCTTCAATCTTGAACCCTACCAAACCGATTGGCCAATTTTTCAGCGAAGCGCAAGCGACCGAGCTGGAAGCAAAACACGGCTGGAAAATAATCAATGACGCCGGGCGCGGTTTCCGACGCGTGGTTCCCTCGCCAATTCCGTTACGGGTGGTCGAAAGGGATATTATTCGGCTGCTGCTGGATCACGGCGTGATTGTGCTGGCGGCCGGCGGTGGCGGCATTCCTGTCTGCATCGAAGAAGACCAAACCTACGAAGGCATTGACGCTGTTGTGGACAAAGATTATGCCGCTGCCATTCTGGCCAAAGATATTGCCGCAGATTTGCTGGTCATTTTGACCGGCGTCGATAAAGTTGCTATTCATTTTAAAAAACCGACCGAAAAGCTATTGGATCGCTTAAGTGTTGCCGAAGCCCAAAAATATTATGACAACGGCGAGTTTCCCAACGGCAGTATGGGTCCAAAAATTAAAGCTGCTCTGGATTTTTTACGTAGCGGCGGGCGAGAGGTTTTGATCTCGTCGGTTGAACATGCGGCAGATGCCATTGCCGGAAAAACCGGAACACGGATATACTCGGAGTAAAAAATGCCCCAATACGATTTATTTGGAAATCCTACGCCGTTGCCTGGCGAACCTCTGGATTTAAGCGAAATTGTTCCGGTTATCGACCTGAGCATAGAGGGCCAGGCCACTCGGCTGGAAAAATGGCTGCATACGCGGCCGCTGCTGGATCGGGCCAAGGACGAAATCGTCCGCAAGATTTTGATTGCTGTTGAAGACTCGGGCGATGCCGAACTATTGCAGGCCATTAGCTTTTCCAATCAGCGTCTCATATCCATCCCGGAAGAACTCCTTGTTCCACCCAATCTGCTGGGAGTACATCATCAAAAAATGGATCGCGGTTTTTTGGCGGCAATTCGGTTAATGGTGCAGAATGTGTCCATGTTTCACATTAAACAGCACAACGAATCCTGGTTCGTGGAGGACGAGGAAACCGAAGTTCGTATCGGCCAGATTATGCACCCGATCGAATCCGTCGGGCTTCTACTGCCGGCAGGCATTCATCCGGAAGCCCTGATTACCTACGCCGTTCCGGCTAAATTAGCGGGCGTTAATCGAATTGTCGTCGCAATTCCCGATGAGGCCGGCGGCATTAATCCGGAAATGGCGGCGACGCTGCATGAATTAGGCCTGGGTGAAGTGCTTTTGCTAAGCGGAGCCCATGCTGTCGGTGTCTTTGCCTTTGGCACCAACACCTTCGAGCCGGTTGATAAAATCGTCGGTTACAACGATGAATTTTCGCAAATCGCCAAACGCCAGGTTTCCGGGCGAGTCGGAACAGACCTTGTTAATCCCATGCGTGAATTGGTTATATTAGCCGATGCAGAGGCTAACCCGGCTTTTGTAGCGGCCGATATATGGGCGCAGTGTGAATATAACGCCCTGGCCAGAGCGCTGGTATTCACATCATCCGAGTCATTTATCGAAACCCTTTTTGAAGAACTGACCAAGCAGTTAGACGACTTACCCAACCGGACCGCGCTCTTGAAAATATTGCAGCATCGCTTTGCAATTGTGGAGATTCATGAAACCGCGCAGGCCGTACCCTGGATTAATGAAATCGCGCCTCAATATCTTCATCTGATCTGTGACGAAATGGAAGAACTGATCCAAAAAATTACTAAAGTTGGTACGATTTTAATGGGCCCGCACTCACCGGAAGCGGCGTGTAGTCTGTTTGCCGGGCCGCATCCGCTCGCGCCGGCCGCCCGCGCCGCCCGATTTTTATCGCCGCCCGGCGTGGATGATTTTCTTTGCAAAACCAATGTCGTTCACTTTTCCCGGGCCACGCTGGAGGAATTGCAAGATGCCGCAAGTAATATTCTTAACCGGCAAGAACGGCCTGCACATTTTAAATCCATCCAAATTCGTCTAAAAACACCGGTCAAAGAACAAGCGGATACCGACGACTTTGCCGATGAAACCATCGCCATCGCAACTTAACATGTGAATATAAAAACAGATACGCCACAAAGACGAGAAAACACTAAGTTTCACGAAATTTGTGAGTTAAGAAAAATTCTTAGTGATTTTTAGCGCCTTGGTGACTTTGTGGTTCAAGTTCATACTTTTCTCAGTGTTCTCAGCGAACTCTGCGTTGAAAAAGAAGGATCAATATGGCAAATATGAGTGATCTGGAGCTGGATCCAGGCGAAATAATTCTGCAAAAAATCAGCGATCAGGAGCAGGCCTACTATCAAGGCTGTCAACAGTTTGATCGAGAAGACTATGTCGGCGCACAAACTGCTTTTGACGCCGCGCAACTCCAGGAATTTACCGCCGACCGGCTTTTTTACGAGGGCCTTAAGCTGACGGCGGCGGCATTTTTTGAATTCCAACTACACAAAATAAATAGCAGCATCGCTTTGTTTGCAAAAGCGCATGACCGTCTGAAAAAGTTCCGCCCGTCCTTTGCCCGGCTTAATGTGGACGAACTTAGCGCCCATATCGAGAATTGGCAGGCTTATTTGAGAGCTGTGCGCCAAAATCCGACCGAAAGCCCGGCTATTCCCCTCAAACCACAGCTAAAAGTGCGAATGCTTGTAAAGCCTTGAACCCTCGCCCAATCTGCATTTGGAACAAACATTATGAAAATAAAAAGCGTGATCATATTCTGGCTTGGATTGCTGCTGGCCGTTATGCCTGTCTACGCCGATGAACGCTCCGACCTGGAAAAAGAGCTGCTCAAACTTGGCAAAACAATGGATTTACCCAGCGCCGGCGATTTTTCCGTAGTCGGGCAGGACATTGTCCTGGAAAGCGCTATTGATCCGGCGCAGTATGTTTTAGGACCTGGCGATCTGCTTATGGCCGGCATTTGGGGTCAACTGCCGATAAATTTCCCGCTCTCTGTTTTGGCTGATGGTAAGCTCGTCATTCCTAAAATTGGTGTTTTTGATGCAAACGGTTTGACATTAGCAGCGGCGCGCGATACACTTGCCAAAGGTGTTGCCCGTTATTATAAGTTTGAAAATTTTACACTGAACCTGGTCAAACCCCGGCAATTTCGGATTATGATCCTCGGTGAAGTCGAAAAACCCGGCGAGTACTACAGCAGCCAAGTACTTCGCTTGCATGAAATGCTGAATCAGGCTGGAGGCGTTAGCGCTTTTGGCAGTTGGCAGCGAATCGCTATTAACCATCGGGACGGCTCCCGTCATACTTTTAATCTCCTCGATTTTTATGTGAAGAGTGACCGGACACAAGACCCATTTCTGGCCGAAGGGGACCTGATCACAGTGCCGCCGGCCGAGCAAGCCGTTCAGATTTGTGGCAAAGTCAAGATCGGTGTCGCCTATTCAATCCCGGTTCCGACGACGAATCCGATGGCCGTTCGCCCGGATTTAGCCGGCGGGCGAATTTTCTCTTACGAGCCGGCATCCGGTGAAAATCTGGCTGATTTTTTGCACAATTTCCACGCTTTTGACGGCAATGTCGATTTTAGTCATATTGCAATTGAAGCGAATCAGACCAAACAAATCCGTGATGCCGCCGACCCGGTCAAGGTAGCCGACGTCGTCTTGCAACCGGGCTTGAGCATCACTTTTCCAGCCCTGCTGCAATTGGTTTATGTCAATGGCGCGGTTATTTATCCCGGCTCATACGCTTATTCGCCGCATTTTACAGTGCATGACTATGTGAATTTAGCCGGCGGCGTCAATATTGGCCAGGGTAAGGCTACCGGCTGGATGCGGATTCGATCCGACGGCCAAAAAACGCCGGTTATTCCGACCGACTTGCTCTTGCCCGGCGACGGCATCGAAGTGCCGCGGCGCAAAAGTGTGCGGACGATGGAATATTTAAGTCCCGTTATCGGCATTGCCAGTGTTGTCATTTCCGTGGTTGCTTTGTCTATCCGCTGATTGAAATTGGAAGAGGTTTGAATGATTTTGAAATTGACGCTGATATTGATCGTGCTGCAACTGCTGGCCGAATTATGGCTTTCCCGACTGAATCGTCAGGAAGTGCAGCGCCATGCCGACAAAATTCCCGATGCCTTCCGCGCCGTGATGGACGAGGCCACCTATGCGAAAGCGGTCGCCTACACTTTGGCCAAAAATCAGTTTGGTTTTTGGGAAATGATCTATGATACGCTTCTTTTTGTAGTGATTTTACTGAGCGGTTTTTTGCCCTGGTTTTATGGTCATATTTTAAATGGACTGGGACCGTCGGTTTGGGCCAATGCATTTTTTCTGCTGTCCATTGGTCTGGTGATGTCCTTACCCGGCTTGCCGTTTGATTGGTACAGCCAATTCCGGCTGGAAGAGCGCTTCGGCTTTAACAAGACTACGCTCAAGCTGTGGCTGACGGACATGGCCAAAGGCACCGCGCTGGGCTTTGTCATAGGCTTCCCGCTGCTCTGCCTGCTGCTTAAAATAGTGGATTGGATGGGTGAAACGTGGTGGTTGTGGGGTTTTAGCATGTTATTTGCTTTTGAAATGATCATGATGGTCTTGTATCCCCGCCTGATTTTGCCGCTATTCAACAAGCTGACGCCGCTGCCGGAAGGCGAACTACGTGACCGTCTGATAGGGCTGGCCGACCGCACCGGTTTTAAAGCCCAAACCATTCAGGTGATTGACGGCAGCAAACGCTCCACCCATTCCAACGCTTTCTTTACCGGCTTTGGCCGCTTCCGCCGCATCGTCTTATATGACACCTTAATTGAGCAATTGAGCCAGGAGCAGTTGGAAGCCGTACTGGCTCACGAAATCGGTCATTACAAAAAAGGCCATATCCCCAAGGGCATTGCCCTGAGCGTCGTAACCGGCTTATTCAGCTTTTGGGTTTTGGCTCAATTGGCTGACAGCGCCTGGTTTTATGAAGCATTTGGCTTTGTCAAAGGGGCAAGTATTGCCCCGGCTTTTCTGCTGTTTGGCCTGCTAAGCGGCCTGGTGACATTCTGGTTTACACCGCTGTTTAACCGGCTGTCGCGCAAGCACGAATACGAAGCGGACGCCTTTGCCCGCGCCGCTGTCGGCAGCCCACAGCCGCTCATTGAATCGCTGCGCAAAATGACCGAAAAGAACCTGAGCAATCTGACACCCCATCCGATTTTCAGTGGCTTCTACTATTCCCACCCGACCCTGCCGGAACGCGAACGGGCGTTATTGGCCTGACAAATAAATTTGAGTTCACGCTATATATTAACCACGAAATACACCGTGTCATCCACGTTCTATGCTTTTCCGGCTTGCCTCGGTTAGGTTAGGAACGTCGATAAAATAAGATTGGGTTTTGGAATAAATACGCCGGATTGAGTGACCCTAAGGAACGTGTACTAAATAATTTTCGCATTTCAAGCCCCATCGGGGCGACCTG
>CAYOLL010000153.1:0-14410 GCA_964404765.1 uncultured Gemmatimonadota bacterium
AGGCAAACAAGATGCCGGATAAGAGCATTCCGGCATGACAGTGTTCTAAAGGTTGTTGACTCATACAGATATTGGATAATTTTGTGCGATTGGGTGCAGGCTTGTTAGCGTTAAACAGGCATATTTTCTGCACGGAAACTTCAGCAAGTTTAAGCATCTGCGATTAGTTTTTTCGGGCAATCCAGACATCTTGCTCCGGGGGACCGCTTTCACGTTCGCCGCCTTCAAGATAGGCGATAATTGTAAATCCGCTAAGCAATTGTATCATAAAGGCTTCCGGTTGATAGGCGGTAAAAGTGCGGTGACCTGCCTTTACCTGACCCCGTACGACCAGCCGGCCACTGTCAAATTCTTGCCGCTCGGCTGTACCTAATTTGAGGCGGCATGAGCGGCCATGGGTTGTCAAAAAGAGGAGGCCGTCTTTTTTGAGAACACGATTGAGTTCGGGTAACCAATCGACATGCAAGTTTTCCGGCAAATGTGTCAATACCGATAAGCCGTAAACGATATCAAAACTTTCCCCGGCAAAAGACAGTGGCGGATTCAGATTATTGACGACGAACGTAATATCCGTAAAATGCCGACGACACCAGGCAATAGATGCGGCATTATAGTCAGCGGCGGCAAAGCGGCAGTTTTGACCAATTAGTATATCTGGCAAATGGCGGATCACCCGCGCCGGACCGCAACCCCAATCCAAAAACGTCTTGTCCCGAAGATCGGTATGTTGATTTAAATGGGCAACCAACCAACGCGCGGTTTCCAAACCGTCCCGATAGTATTTTTCATAATCCAGACGGTAGGACTCATACATTAAGTAATCCGGCGGCAATACAAAATGTGGATACGTCTCTCGAAAGTTGCGGTTGCGCTGTCGGGATAAAAATGCGTGGAAGCAATAGCGAATGTAATCGGCGGTCTCCAGCAAGTGAAGTTGCCGCAGAAAAAGACTCAGGGTGGTTTTGTTCATAACGGGTCGAGCCGGAAGATGTAAAGTTTAAGCAAAAGCTTGGGTGAACGTTTGCCGGTTGTCTTTGAAAACCGTCGCGTATCAAGTACAAGTACGGATTGTGTATTACTCCGATCCAAGCGACAAATTTGGCATATTGTCATTCTGAAAGAATCTTCTTAAAATTTAGCTGTTCTTAAGCCCTGTAAGGGCGACCCGTTTGTAGAAAGCGAAACACACTCGAATTAGCCCCATCGGGGCGACCTGTGAGGCGAATAACCATTAAACGGGTCGCCCCGGTGGGACAAAATGTTCCGCATTCATTTTTGTGGAAGTGGATTTTTGACAAACACATCCATTATTTGAACTTTCCCTTCAAATAGGCCACTACGGCCGCGCCTTCACGCGCCCGCAAATCCGCACAGGTCTTGACGGCGTCGCCGATATTGGCCAGGCGCAGCTCGGCCCCGGAAAAGTAGCGTGGCGCTTCCATAAAAAAGGCGCGTCCTCGTTCATAATGCGCAGGATCGCAGCCGTCTGTAAAATCCAGAAAATCAATAGCGTCTTCCGCGGCAATACGGGCACGAATGGCATCGTAATTGGCCATGACCCAGCGAAGCGCCAAATCGCGGTACTGCGGCTTTTCGTGGAGATTGGCGGCAATGGCCAGGACTTCCTGCGGACGCACTTTGTCGGACAGCGAATACGCCAGCGCCTGTCGCACAACGGTCGCGTCTTCAAATTGCCCCAGCGCCGTTAAAAATTCCGTGCGCAGAAACGGGCTGGACGTTTGCTCAAAAATCCGGCGATACTGCTCAAATAATGTTGAATCGCCATCAAGCGCGGCGGCAGTCAGCGCCCTGGGCAAAAGGTAGTGATCGGCCTGGGTTAAATCCTTCATCATTGTCTCGGCCTGTTTTTTTAAATAGCCTCGGACCGCCAAATCCTCACCTTCTCTGGCCAGCCAACCCAAAATGGTCATGCGGGCCGAAGCAATACGCGGAACTTCACCGGCTCTGGCTTGCAGGCCATAGGCAGCGAATGCCGGTTGGTACAGCCAGCGCACATAATCGGCAAAAGCCGGCGCCAATTCCGGCGTTATAAAACGCTCCTTCAACTGTTCCAGCATAATGCCGGCGGAGCGGACTAAGTGAGGATTGGTCTGGCGCAGGGTATGACCGGCAATGTTCAGATAAGCGCTGCCGTCCAATTGGCCGCCGTCCAGCAGGGCCGTTAAATGAAAAGACAGCATGACCCGTTCGCGCAAACTAAGCAGCGTCGAATCGGCCGCCATCCGGCTCATCATTTCAACCGGCATAAGCCAGTGATAGTAACCCATTTCGTCCGCGTTCAAGTGTATCCAATCCGGTTGGGTCTTACCCTTTAGGGCGATGCTTTGCCGGGCTTCCGTCATCAAAATCGTCTGCTCCTGGATTTGATTATCCTGACGATAGCGCAACTTGATTGGAATACGCCACAGACCGGATTTTTCGGCCTTTTGACCAAAGGGCAAATGCCGCTCCTGACTGAGTTGCAGTTTGCCGTCTGTCCATTCGCCGGTTACGCGGGGAATGCCGGGTTGATTGACGAAGGGCGCGATCACTTCGGCCACATTTTGCGCCCCCATCTCGCTTAAAGCCGCCCATAAATCGTCAGCCACACAATTTTTCCACTCATGCTTTTTGAGATAATGGCGGATGCCGGCGCGAAATTTTTCTTCGCCCAGCCAGGTCTCGACCATGCCCAACACATAAGAGCCTTTTTCGTACGTCAGCGCATCGGCCAGCATCGACAGACTCAAGCGCGGTTCAACCGGCTGGCGAATGTAACGGGCCGACGGCGCGGCATCGGCGGTCATACCATAAGCCGCCTGATTCAGCCTGTAGATATCGCTTTCAAGCTCCGGGTAGAGTGCGCTGACGGCCTTTTCGGAAATCCACGACGCAAACGATTCATTCAGCCATAAATCGTCCCACCAGGCCATCGTCACCAGATCACCAAACCACATGTGGGCAATTTCATGGGCGGAAAAAATGCGCGCCAAACCCCGTTGATTAATGGTGGCGTGCGCCTCATCCATAAGAATAGACCCTTCCACAAAAACGATAGCGCCCGGATTTTCCATAGCCCCGTAAATAAATTCCGGCGCGGCAATCAAATCCAGTTTATCGTAGGGATAGGGTCGGCCAAAATAATTCTCCAGCCATTTAAAAATCGGCGGCGTTTGTTTTACGGCTTCGGCGGCCAGCGCCCCGTGACCTTTGACGCAAATCACCCGACCCGGCACCGGTAAATCCGGAATCGGCACGGTGTCAAACATGCCGACGATAATGGCGATCAGATACGACGACATGGGCGGTGTTGTCTTAAAAACATGTGTCGTCATGAATCCGGCGGAGGTTTCGCTTTCCACCGGCATATTGCTGACCGCCAACAAGCTGTCCGGCGTCGTCAAGACCATTTGATACGGAAATTTAAAGGCAGGTTCATCCCAACAGGGAAAGGCCGTCCGGGCTTCGATAGCCTCCATTTGCGAAAAAAGATAGCTGCGACCTTCGGTTTCGACTTTATACAAACCCGCGCCTTGCCGGTTGTAATCGTTGGTAAAGGCAATCGTCAAAGTATATGCGCCAGGCAATAGCAACTGACCGGTGGTTACATAAACAATGCCGGTCTCTTTAATTTCATAACTCAGCGCAAGCGAGTCGGCTTGCCGCATCAAGCGGATCGACTGCAGATCCAAATCACGGGCATGAAAACGAAAGGTCCGCGTCGTCGCCGTGACCTGCAATTCAATGCGAACAAAGCCGGAATAACCGTCCATCGCCGGATCAAGCGTGAGTTCAATCCGTTGAAAAGTCGGGGAAACATTGGGATCTAAGCGAAAATCGTCAAGCGCTTCGCTGTGCTGATAGCTGAGAACACCGGTCAGCAAGACAATTAAACACAAAGTGCGTTGATAAAATAACATGTTTTTTCCTTTCAAATTCAAAAGAGTTAATAGACATTATCGTAATAGAATACGTTTTATAATACATATCCAATTTAAAGTAATTACGCTTCCAAGCAAACAACTATTTCTGCAAAAGCTAAAAAAACGGCACATGGAACAAGTTTGAGGAAACCCAACCTTGCGAAGGCTTCAGTGCACAAAACATGCGGATTCCAAATTAAGCCTTCGCAAGGTTTCACTATTTTATCCCATGAACCAAAAAAAAATGAGCGGATAAAAAACTTAAAAAGTGACTTGACAAAAAAAATTTGTTCGGATAAACTCACTATGCTTCGCACAACTTTCCTTAAAATGTAACTTCTCAAAAAGTGTTGGTAAAACCAAACCTTACGAAGGTTAAACTTGCGGCGGAAGTCAATATTTTCAGGGTTTTCACAAACTTACAGGCGGGAACCTTCGCAAGGTTAACCAACGGTTATTGAGAAGTTTCCTTAAAATTCTCTAAGCTGCTGAAAAATAATGTGTTAGATATAAAACAGTACCTTAAAAGTCAAATTCAAGCCGCTTTGAACTCGTTGCAAAAAAGTTCGGGGGCGACCTATAATGCCCAAGTCTTTTCGACGCCCGTCCGAATTAAGGATCATTTTTGTACAAACATCGCCCTGCAATTGTCATGTGCATTAGAAATTCCAGCCATGTCTTTGGCCGACGCAATTTGTCAACAATTGCCCGATCCGGCCGGTTTTATTGAAAAAGCCGTCCCGGCTAATCCCGGTTTTATCAATTTTAGACTATCAACAACGTGCTTTTACACACTCCTGCAGGATATCTTAAATCAGGGCCAAGCGTTCGGTAAAAGCAATGATCCCAATTCCGCCAAAGTTCTTCTTGAATTTTTAAGCCAGGCGCCTATTGACTCCCTGGAAATAAATGGCGCTCGCGCCGCCGCCATTGGCGATACACTGATTCGTCTTCATCAATGGTCCGGTCATGAGGCCCACAGCGAATATTTTATCAATGATAACGATCGCAAAGCCAACACGTTAGCCCGAACAGTTGATGAACTATACCGGGCGGCTTTTGGTGAGTCGCTTGAATCCGCCCCGCTGTCCGAAAATACAACTTTTATCAAAGCCATTGTTAACGAACTTGTCGTGGCTCACGGGCCGGCCTTTTTCCTGAAGGAAGACGAAGAGCGTTTGAATTTCTTTAAACGCACGGTTTTGGAGCGGGCGGCGCTGATACAGCAAAAATCCCTGCAAACATTAGGTATCCACATTGATCAACGATTTTATGAATCGGATATCGTGAGCGACGGAAAAATCCGAACGGTGCTGGGCCGCTTGCTGGGCCTGGGCTTAGTTTACGATTTTGACGGGTGTCTATGGTTCAAATCCAGTGATTTTGGCGATAACGAAGATCGTATTTTGATTAAAAGCGATGGTTCCGCTACCTATTTTTTAATTGACTTAGGGTATCACCTGGGGAAATTTGAACGCGGATTCAATCTGCTGGTAAATATTTGGAATCCGGATCATCAAGCTTATGTCCAAAGAATGCGGATCGGGTTGGAAGCTTTAGGCTATTCCAACAGCCAATTTCAACTGCTGACGATTGGACACGTCCATTTGGTTAAAGACAGCATAAAATTAGTTGTTTCTGAACGCGCCGGTGTTCATATCGGCATTGATGAATTGCTTAAAGAATTAAACGCCGATGTACTGCGCTACTTCTTGATTCGCGGAAGTATCCATCGCCCGCTTGAATTCAGCCTGGATCTGGCGCGTTCCGGGAGTCGCCGCAATCCGCTGGCCTATATTCAACGTGTTCGCCGCCGTCTGGACGGGCTTTTTGACAAAAGCAAATTTGTGTCGAATATGCGCGCTTTAACCCATTTTCCCAAAACGATTGAAGCAGAAGAAGCCGCCCTTATTCTTCAACTAACTGCTTTTCCGAATGTTGTTCAAAAAGCCGCCAACACTATCCAGCCCCAGCTTATCCCGCTTTATCTTGAAAAATTTGCGGCGAATTTCAATCGATTCTACAGTGCCCATCACATTCTAAATAACGATCCTGCCTTGACGGAGTCACGCTTATTTTTATGCCAGGCTGTCAAAACCGTGCTGGATAACGCCCTGTCTCTTATCGGCATATCGGCGCCGGGTCATAAATCGGGCAATTATACTGATTAAGGGTTAGAAATTGCATTTCAATTCGATGTCATGCCGGAATGCTTCTATCCGGCATCTTGCTTACCTGTAAGAAGATTCCGGCTAAAAACGTGCCGGAATGACACTTTGTACAATTGCAACTTCTAACCCTTAACGAGAATAGCAAGCCAAAATATTACGGGTTAATTGAATAGCCGCAAGCTTTCTTGAACATGAAGGCGGCGGCTTTTGCATTCAGGCGGGCATTTTTTTATTGAAAAAACGGGCAAGATAAGCTATTGTACGTAGCGGCAGCTTTTTGTTAGATATGACATTTCTTCAAGAAATGTCATATCTGCGTCGTTCATTGGAAAGCGTCGGGCATTTCGTCTGCCCGGCATAAATCAACTCTTGCTTAAGTTTGGAGCACACCGTATGCGGATCAACTTCTTTTCCATGTCTAACCCTAAGGGCTTAAAGAGCAAGTTCTTAGGGCTTATCATCCTTTTTGTTTTAGCCGGCGCGGTCAACCTTCAGGCGGCGGCGCGGGAGGAACAGGATTTTCAGGTGGCGTTTGGCATGTACCAGGACGGCTTGTATGATCTGGCGGGCAGTCAATTCGATCAATATATCATGGCGCACGGGAACAGCAATCGCGCCGATCAGGCCATGTATCTGCGGGCCGACTGCCTGCTGCGCACCAAGAAATACGACGCCGCCGAGTCGGTCTACAAAACGCTGCAAGCCCGCTTTCCGGCCAGTCAATTGCGCGACGACGCCCAGCTTGGCGTCGGCAAGCTGTATTTTCAGCAGGCGCGATATCCGCAGGCATTAGCCGCCTTTGACGATTTTAAGGCCAAATATCCCAAAAGTGAACTGTTGGCCGACGCACTGTATTGGGCCGGCGAAGCCTCGCTCAAACTGGAAAAATATGCGGACGCCATCGCCAATTACCGCCAGGTGGTGGAATCTTACAAGACCAGTGAATATGCCTCTTACGCCGCGTATTCCTTAGGCTGGTCTTATCTCAAAATGGAGCAATATCCGCAAGCCGCCAATGCCTTTCAGCAATTGGCCGCCAATTTTCCCAAAAGCGAGTTGGCCGCCGACGGGTTGTTCTATCAGGGCGAGTCCATGTTCAAGGCCAAAGAATTTTCCAAAGCAGCCGAGACTTACCAAATCTTCATTAACACGTTTCCAAAGGACGAGCGAGCGGCGCGGGCGCAATATCTGGTCGGCGAATCGCTGTACGAGACCGGCAACTTTCCGCAATCACGCGTCGCCTACCAAAAAGTCAAAGCGCTGTACCCGGCCAGTCAATATGTGGACAAATCGTTTTACGGCATTGCCTGGACATTTTTGAAGGAGAATCGCCCGGACGAAGCGGCCGCTGCCTTTGCCAAAGTCGCCACGGATTTCCCCAAAAGCGATCAAGCCCCGGCTGCGTTGTATCGGCAAGGCAAAACACTGGCCGAAAACAACAAGATGGATGAAGCTTCCAAAGTCTTTAACAACCTGATGACAACTTACGCCAAATCGGAATATGCCGACAAAGGTTTGTTCGAGCTGGGCAGCATTCAGTACAAAAAGAAGGATTACGCCGGAACGCGCCGCTCGCTAATCAAACTGGTTGCGCCGGAGAAGAAGAGCGAATACGCCGCCGATGCCCAATTTTTGATCGGCGAAGCCTATTACGCTGAAAATGATTTTGAAAGGGCGCGCAGCGCTTACAGCGTCGTCGTCACCACCTACAAGAACCGCGACGACTTGGTGATGCGCGCGGCGTACAAGCAGTCGCAGTGCGACTTTAAGCGCAAAAATTTTGGTGAAGCCTTTAAAAGCTTTGACATGTTTGTCAAAAAATATGTCGACAGCGACTTGTTGCCGACGGCCATCTATTGGCGCGGCGAAAGCGCTTATCAACAGGGCAATTATGACGCGGCCATTGCCTCCTACAATCAAGTGGCGCAGGAATATCCCAATCACGAAATGGTCAAGGAAGCCCTGTATGGATTAGGCTGGGCCTATTATAAGAAAAACGATTTCCCGAAAGCCATTGACGCTTATAACCAGGTCGGCGAGCGTTTTCCGCAGACGGAATTGGCCACGGACGCCCTGCTGCGCATCGGTGACGCCTACTTTGCCCTCAAACGCTACACCGAAGCCGAGGAAAGCTACGGCGGCCTGATGCGGCTCTATCCGCAGAGCGAAAAAGTGGATGACGCCATCTTCAAACGCGGGCAGGTGCGGGTCATTCAAAACGATATCAGCGGCGGTGTGGCCGATTACCGCTCGTTGCTGAGCCAATATGCCAATTCGCCGCTTAACGACGATGCGCAGTTGGCCATTGCCCAGGCTTATTTTGACGCCGGGGACTTCAACCGCGCTCTGACGGAATATCAGGCTTTTGTCAATAAATTTAGTGGCGGGGCGCTGATCGCCAAAGGCTATTACGGCCTGGGCGACAGTTACTACAATCTGGAAAAATATGCGGAGGCCGGCGAAAACTACCGCAAATGCCTGTCAACAGTCAAAGATACGGAGATCGCCGGCAACGCCGTTAGCGGTATGTTGTGGTCGTTTTATCAAATCGACCGTCTGGCCGAGGCCAATAAATGGATCGAAACCTACGGGGCCAGCGCCACGCCGGAAGTCCGCTACGCCATGCAGGCGCAAAAGGCGCAGTTTTACGCTTCGATTCAGGATGGCGATCAGGCCGCGCTGGAGTTTGAAAAGCTGGCCCAATCAGCCGGCGGCGCACAAAAGGCCGAAGGTTTATTCATGGCCGGCAAGACCTATTACGACGCTAAAAAATATGACAAAGCCCTGACTTATTACCGTGAGCTGGTCTCGTCATTTCCGGATCATAAGCGGGTGCCGGACGCGCTGGAAGGTTTGGCAACGATCTATCTGAATCAAAATCAATTTCCGGAAGCGCTGCGCACACTCAACGATTTTATGAATAAGTATCCGTCCCACGCCTCAGTGGATCAATTAATGCTGACCAAAGCGACCGTATTGGAGCGGCAGGGGCAATTGCTGGCGGCCAAGCAGATTTTGCTGGATGTGCTGAATCGTCCGCTGTCCGGCGATTTGCAATCAAAAGCGCGGCTGCAACTGGGCAAGGTCTACTACCGCGACGGCCAAAACGAGCCGGCCCGCCGCACCCTGCTGGAAGTGACCGCCCGCGAGCAAAACGAATTGGCCGCCGAGGCCCAATACCTGATTGGCGAGTCCTATTTTAAAGAAAAAAAGCATACCGAGGCGTTGCAGGAATATTTGCGAGTTAAGTATTTGTACAAAGGCTTTCCGGTCTGGCTGGCGCGTTCAGCCTTTAAAGCCGGCCTGTGCCAGGAAATGAGCGGCAACCCTGACGCGGCCAAAAAGCTGTACCAGGAAGTGATTACCAGTAATGCCGATGCGGGCGCGGTAGCGGAGGCGAAGCGGCAGTTGGCGGGGCTGAAGTAGCGGGAACCGCGGGCGTACTCCTATCCAAGCGGCAAATTTGGCAGTTTTCACCCTTAGGGTTTGTCTTTCAACCCTTAGGGTTTTCCATTGATTGAGCCAAACCCTAAGGGTTAAAAAAGCAAACCCTTAGGGTTTATTCCGGCCTATTGGCGGGATTGAAGTAGCGGGAACCGCGGGCATAAGTTTTATTGGCTCATGGGACAAGATGGTGTTGCATCATTTGAATACGCTGACTTGCGATACAAACCTTAGTAGAAATGCCGCAAAAATAATCCAACCTTATTACCTTATTTCGTTTGCCTAAAAAGAGTTAACTTTCAATGGACAATGGACGCGATAAGGTAATAAGGTTAATAAAAGTGGTTCCGTCGCTTTTCTACTAAGGTTGGAAAACCGTAAGGGGCGTTTACATCATCTTGTCCCATGAGCCGTTTTATTGATGCGTTACCGATGCCCGGAGCTTTCGAGACAACGATCCGGTTGTCCTACTCACACCGGGCATTTTGACCCTTTTTATCGCTTTTTGACAGCGAATGGGACAGCCATCTCCCTTCGCGCTCCACTCATTCCGTTTCGACGACTCGCTTTAGCTCATAGGTCAAGCCGGAACGAGCAACCAACTGACTACGGGACGAACAAAAGGCGGAAGCCCACGCGGTCGCTACGATAGGCGGGGCTGTAGTCGTAGCGGTAGGCCGAGCGACAACTCTGCGCATTGCGACTCCAGCTACTGCCGCGCATCACCCGGCGCGAACCCTTTTCCGGGCCGGTAGGATTTTCGACCGTGCCCCGCTTTTTGCATTCGTCGTAATATTTTTCGGCATACCAATCGCCGCACCATTCCCACACATTGCCATGCAGGTCGTACAGCCCCCAGGCATTGGGCGGGTAGCTGCCCACCGGCGTGGTTTTCTGTAAATATTTACCTTTGGGATAATTCTTGTAGGGATGATTGCCATCATAATTAGCCTGGTCGGTGGTCAGGTTGTCGCCTGTATTGAAAGGTGTCGTTGTACCAGCTCGACAGGCATATTCCCATTCCGCTTCGGTAGGCAGACGAAATTGAGATTTTCCAAATCGCGCAGATTTGGAAAATCGGTCCGTCAGCCATTGACAATAGGCCACAGCGTCATTCCAACTGACATGAATAACCGGATGATTTTTATCGGCCTGTTCCATGCCGTTCACATCACAACGCCAGTTCACGCCCGCTTTTTTCTGCCACTCTTTACCATTCCATAAATAACTGCCGCCGTCTTTATCCGCATCGGTTTTGTAACCGGTGGCCTGGACAAATTCTTCAAATTGGGCCAATGTGACGGTGTATTTGGCCAAGTAAAAGTCGCTCACTTTGACCGGATGCTGGGTTTCCCTTTTCATGATTCGATCCGTTTCATTCTCAGGGCTGCCCATCAAAAATGCGCCGCCTTTGATAGACACAAAACCGTCTGGCGGTTTAAATCCCGGCAGCGGGCGATCCGGGCATTTTTCCTTAAAAAACTTCGCGGCCATGTCTAAGCCGTCCAACGTGGCCTCCTGCCAAAACGCCGTGTTTTCCGCAGCTTCTTTGGCGATCAGAAATTCAAAGATGGACTTATGGGCAAACTTCCAGTTGCCCTCGGCATCGCGGGTCAGCAGGGATTGGCCGGTAATCTCGTAATCGGCTAAATCCGTATCGGCGATGTTGTTGTTGCGGGCCACCTCAAGAGCCTCCGTTTTGGATAAATGCAATTGCGCCGTCGTCTGGCGCTGGCGGTAAATCTCCAGGGCCACCAATCGGGAATAGGCGTGCAGGTCACGTCTGAACTTTTCGCGGTCGCCGGTCTGGTGCTTGCGTTTGACGGCTTCGCGCTCGATCCATTGTTCGATCAAGGTCTCATAAATTTGATAAGTCGTTTTAAAATCCTGCCGGCTTTCGACCAGATAATCTATGTAACTGAGCAGCATGGGCCGGGCCATCAACCACAGCGAGCGGTTCATAATCGTCTCGGCCTGTTTCTTTTTAGCGCGATTCCAGAAGCGTAGCACGCCGTATTTCTTGCGCAGATAGCGCCGGATTTCTTTGGGGTCCAGCGGCGACAGGTAAAACTTGGCCAGTTTATGAAAGCCCTTATCGTCAAAGCGGGGGACTTTCAGCTCGTACGGTTCTTTTTCCTGGCCGGGGAAATATTGGGTGCGGCTGGTGATAATGACTTCGCGGAAGTCACGCACGGCCTCGATAATCTCGTCCAAGCGGCGGCGGAAACGCTCGTCGTCGTTCAGGCCGTCGGGTTGGGCCGTCGGGAGCAGTTTTTTATCTTCATCAAAGGCGTCTAACAGCAAAATCGTCCGTTTCGCCTCTTCCTCTTTGATGCCCTTGATCTTGTCCCATATCCGCGAATCGCCAAAGGGCAACAGGCGGATGTTGTACTTGCGGCCAAAGTTGAAAAACGCGGTATAGCGCATATACAGGTTGATCATAAACGTGGTCTTGCCCATGCCGGAATCGGCCAGAATCAGGTAGAACTTGTCGCTTTCCTTTTTCTCGTCAAAGGCGGTCTTGATGAAGAAGGGAATGAGCGGTTCTTTAGCCACAAAGCGCAGGCTGTGGCCGGGCTCTTCCTCCCGCACCGGCGATTCATTCTGAAATTTGGTCGGGATGAAATACCGCCGCGAGGCTTCGACCTGTTGCTCATAGAAATAGGGCGCGAGATCGCGGGCGATTCTGGAGATTTTCCAGCGTTCCAGCCCGGTTTTGAGCAGCCAGAACAGCGCGGCCAGGATTGCGCCGGATAGGACGACGGCGGTTTCCTTGCTCAGGCCGGCCTGTTCCAGCCAGTGGGCAAAGGGGATAATTTTGAGCAGGGCTTCGAGAAATTTTTCCATCTTGGGTTTCCGTCTGTTTTGGGTGCGATTGTAGCGTGGATTGTTTATCCGCGCCGGATCATCAGCCGAACAAGCGCGGAAAAGCGCTCTGCGCTCCATTGGCGAAAGAAAAGTATACCGGTTCAGCGGAAATGTCAAAGAAAATTAGCGGGTTCGAATGGCAAGACATTCGGGAGGAATGTAACTTCGCCGGGGAAGTAAAAGCAGACAGGGGGTTACGCTAACGCATAATCATAAACGCGGTATTTTTTATATAAATCGCCGCCCAGCGCTTCCATGGCCTTGTTGATCACGGTGTTATCTTCCAGCGTCCAGGACATTTCGCCGCCGCGGATGCCCATGGCTTTAGCGCGAGAGAAGGATTCGATATAGAAAATAGAGTCAATACCGCGCCGGCGATAAGCCTCTTTAATGCCCAGCAGCAACAAGCGGGAGTCATCCACTTTGCGCAGATAGTACAGAAATTTAAAGATGCCGAAGGGAAACAGACGCCCGTTAATCTTTTTCAGGGCCTGATTGATGTCAGGCAAGGTGACGCTAAAACCGACCGCTTCGCCGTTTACTTCGGCAAACAGCATCAGCTCCGGGATAATAATTTGTTTAAGATCATTGGCAGCATATTCAATCTCTTCATCGGTCATAGGGATGAAGCCCCAGTTTTTTTCCCAGGCCGAACGGTAAATATCCTTAACTAAGTTGAGTTCCTCTTTAAACTTTTTCATGTTCACGGTGCGCACTTTGATGTTGTGCTTTTTGCGGGTATGCTCGGCGATTTTGCTGATACGCGGGTCTAAGTCCGTGGCGGTGCTGCGGTAGAAAGCGAAGAGGTCTTTGGCTTTTTTGAAGCCGTAACTGTCGAACAAATCCATATAATAACGGGGATTATAAGTCATCATGACGTGCGGTGGTCGATCAAAGCCTTGAATCAACAAACTCCATTCCTGATTGGAAGTAAAATTGGCCGGCCCACGCATAATGGTCATGCCGCGGCTTTTTAGCCACTGCCCGGCGGCGTCAAATAAGGCTTTGGCGACCGTAACATCATTTATACACTCGAAAAAGCCACAAAAGCCGGTCTTTTCCTGATGCGTTTCATTATGCAGCCGATCAATCGAGGCCGCAATCCGTCCGACAATCTTACCGTCACGCCGGGCTAAAAAAAGCTGCGACTCGCTGTGCTTGTGATAGGGGTCTTTGGTGGGATCAAGCCGTTTCAGGTGATCTAAAATAAGCGGCGGCACCCAATTTGGATCATCTTTATAGATTTCCCAGGCGAATTTAATAAATGTCTTGAGATATCGTGGAATCGACGGGATCGGTTCGATTTGGACGAGACTCATTTGGGTCTACCCTTCAATTAGGCCGAATTTTTTGCCGACTTTGCGGAAGATTTCCAGCACCCGGTCCAATTGCTCATCGGTGTGCGTGGCCATGTAGCTAGTGCGCAGCATGGAACGGTTGGCCGGGACAGCCGGAGCAATCACAGGATTGACAAAAACGCCTTCCCGGAGAAGTTCCTGCGCCATTAGAATCGTGTTCATCCGGTCGCCGCCGATGATGATTGGAATCACGGGTGTTACACTATTGCCGGTGTCAAAACCCATTGAGCGATATCCGGCCCGCATCCGCTCAACATTTTTCCACAGGCGATCAATGCGCTCCGGCTCGCTTTCCATAATTTCCAGCGCGGCCATCGCCGCGGCAGCGTTGGAAGCGGGAATGGAAGCGCTAAAGATCAATGAGCGGGCATGATGCTTAATGTAGTGGACAACTTGTTCTGCGCCGGCGACAAATCCGCCCAATGACGCAAAGGATTTGCTAAATGTGCCTACAATCAGGTCAATTCCATCGTCTACGCCAAAATGCGCCGCTGTCCCGCGCCCGCCGCCCATGACCCCGATGGAATGGGCATCGTCTACCAGAATAGGGGCGTTGTATTTGCGGCAGACCTCAATAAGCTGCGGCAATGGGGCCAGATCGCCTTCCATGCTAAAGACACCCTCTACGGCAACCACCCCATCCGCT
>CAYOLL010000154.1:0-14389 GCA_964404765.1 uncultured Gemmatimonadota bacterium
GCCTTAAAACATGGGCTTTTTTTTCGCCCCAAAAATTAACTCAAATAATATGCCACTGACTAGGAAAATAATCGATTTTTAAGAACCAACTGTCCCAAAATCTTTTTGCACATAAATCAATTCAAAGCTTTTGTTGGATTCTCAGGTTGACACAAATCGAAAACGCTCATAACTTGCAGCTTGTATTTTGGCTATCGGCAAGGTTGCACCGCAATTCGGTATCTTGCAATGAATACCTCTATTCTATCTTCAATAAATATATTTAAAAACCTAAGTTCAGCATATATTCAGAATTTGATGAGTAAGGCGGATTTGCTTACTTATTCCTATGGTCAGATTATTATTGAGGAAGGCCAGGCAGGGCACTATTTTTATATCATACTTGAGGGCGTCATAAGTGTGTCAAAATTTTATGCTGCTAAAAGCGCTGAGCCCAGGGAGCATATTATCGGCACACGTCATGCAGGCGATTTTTTTGGTGAGATGGCTTTGCTAGAAAACAAGCCAAGTTCCGCTAGGATTACGGCGGGGTCTGATGTAAAAATTTTACGATTATCGCGACTGCAGTTCAAAAATTTAATTTTAGATCAACCGGATATTTTCATGGAACTTATTCGGGCGCTTAGTCATCGACTCCGTGATTCTAACCAAAACTTAATTGAAGAGTTGGAGCACAAAAATCATGAACTAATTAGTCTAAATAAAAGTCTCGAGCGAAAAGTTAGACAACGAACTCAGCGCTTGGAAGAAAAAACGCAAACATTAGAAATAATTAATGCCAAGAAAAATGAGTTACTCCGTATTTGCGCTCATGATTTACGTCACCCAATTACAATTATTTTAGGCTTTACGGAGATATTAACGGAAATTCATGTCTCACCGGGGGAGCAGGCAGAGCACTTAAAAACGATTACACGTCATTGCGAAAAAATGTTGACTACTATCAATGCTTTACTGGATATTTCAGCAATTGAATCTGGTTCAATCCAATTGAAGCCTACGTTTAATGATCTTAATCAACTTATTAAAGAACGAGCACGCTTTTTTGAACCGATAGCCGTGCGGAAAAATATCTATATTCTATTAGAGTTGGCCGAAAAGTTGCCAAAAGTGTGGGTGGATACGGATAAGCTTGAGGAAATATTAGATAATCTATTGAGCAATGCCATCAAATTTAGCTATCCTGATAAATTCATACATATAACGACTGAGCAAGCTGGTCGTCAAGTGGTGGTTCATGTTCAGGATCAAGGACAAGGTTTATCAGAGTCCGATAAGATATTGGTTTTTCGTGAATTTCAGAAGTTATCGGCAACACCTATTGGTAACGAGTCAAGTACGGGTCTTGGATTAGCAATTGTTAAGAAGCTGGTTGAGTTGCATGGAGGAAAAGTTTGGGTCAATAGTCCCGGCAAGGATTTGGGCGCAACATTTACGTTTTCATTAAAGATAAAAAAAGGAAAGAATAAAATTTTATAAATAGGCTGCAACATTTAGCCTAAATTATTCATCAGCCACGAAGTCACCAAAGCATAAAGATCCAGACACTCGGACAGGCAAGTTTCAGAAAAAACCTTTCTGTACCTCTCGTCAGGATTGCATTGTGGTCCCGATTTCAGGGCGTCTGAACAATAAAATGCCGGAGGATTACGCGCTCCAAGATTGGTCAACTGCCGGTCTGTTAAAACCTTCCATTGCCAACCTGAATTATTCACCACGAAATACTCGAAATACACGAAAGCTTACAGAATAAGGGTTTGAGTAAGGTGGGTGAAAAATTAGACGCTTAAGTCAAAAGTTTATAAGTTCTTATTTTTCGTGTCATTCGTGGTTAATTCGGTTAATTCATGAATGATTCCGGCCAAAGCCATTTTGCTGACGGTTCATCAAAACACGATTTCTTCTCGCCTGGGACATCTCTCTGATCAAGATTTGAAGAGTGTGGGGAGCGCAATTGGGCGGGTGTTAGACCTTCAACCATGACCCTCTTCATCGCCGACTTCTACAGCCACTCGCGCTACTCCCGCATTGCCAAATCCGCCCTTGACTTTTCCGCCCGGTTTGCGCTAATTTGAAGCAGATTGTTTTTAATCAACATAGCACGTTTTGAACCCTGACCTTTGGAAACAACCATGACTTCACGACAACTCGAAGACCTCTACAACACAATTAGCGCTAAACTCTATCGTCTGAACATCGCCAAAACGATTGAGACGGATGCCGCCGTCAAGTTTAAGCTCGACTACCAAATCGCCGAAACGAATGCCGAGCTTAAAAACGTTGAAGATCAACTGGATGGCCGGACCAAACAACATTTGGCCAACCCCTATCGCGGTTTGTCCGCCTTCCGGGAGCAGGACGAGCCGTTTTTCTTCGGGCGGGATGGCTATGTCGAGCAGATTCATCAGGCGGTTTTGAACCAGCCATTTACAGCGATACTGGGCGCATCGGGCAGCGGCAAATCGTCCATTATCTACGCCGGGTTGATGCCGCGCTTGCGGCGAACGCCCCGGTCACAGGGCGGTTCCTGGCTTATCGCCAACTTTCGGCCCGGACAGGAAGCGGATCGGCATGACCCGTTTATTGCCCTATCCGAAACCCTCACGCCCTTGCTGCACCCCGAATTGCACAATGACCGGATCGAACTGCGCAAAAGAATCAACAACATGGCCGCCGGTTTTAAAGACAACGCCTTTTCCCTGCTGCAAATTGTCTCCGATATTTTAAGAGCTGCGGACGAAGACCGGCTGCTGCTGTTTGCCGATCAGTTTGAAGAGTTGTACACGCTGTGCGCTGATGAGCCGGAACGCCACGCCTTTTTGGAAGTGTTGCTGCAAGCCATCCGCAACGCTTCCGCTGCTCAAAACTTCCGCTTTATTCTGACCATGCGGGCCGATTTTCTGAACAAGGCCATCACCTACCGCCCTCTGGCCGATGTGCTCAACCCAAATTCCTCTTTTGAAGGGAGCCAGGGGGATGTTCCATTTCCATCCGATGAGCGACAGCCACAACCCACCCCTAAATCCCCTCCCAAGAGGGGACTTAACAACCCGATCATTATCCTTGGCCCGATGAACCCGGACGAACTGCGCGACTGCATTACCCGCCCGGCCCAACGCGCCGAAATACGCCTGGCAGCGGGCCTGACCCAACGGATTTTGGACGATGTGGCCGCTGCGCCGGGTCATTTGCCCCTGCTGGAGTTTGCCCTGACCCGCTTGTGGGAAGAGCAGACCGACAACGGCCTGACCCACGCCGCTTATGAGGCCATTGGCGGGGTGGAAAAAGCCCTGGCCGACCAGGCCAACCATGTGTTTGATCATTTGAGCGCCATTGAGCAGGAGTGCGCCCGCCGCATTTTTATCCAACTGGTCCAGCCCGGGGCCGGCACGGAGGATACCCGCCGATTGGCCAGCCGGGAGGATATTGGGGACATTCCTTGGGATCTGGTGACGAAGCTGGCGGATAAACGCCTGATTGTCACCGGCGGCAGCAAGGACGGCGGCGAAACCATTGAGATCGTGCACGAAGCCCTGCTGCGCCATTGGCATCGGCTAAACGACTGGATGCAGGCCGACCGCGCTTTTAGAACCTGGCAGGAGCGGCTGCGGGCCAGCCTGAAACAGTGGCAGGAGTTGAACCGTGACGAGAGCGCCCTGCTGCGCGGCGCCCTGCTGGCCGAGGGCCAGGAGTGGCTGACGCAGCGACCCAACGACATTACCGCCACCGAAAAAGCCTACCTGCAAGCCGCCATTGATGCCCGCGACCGCGAACTTCTGGCCGAACAGGAACGCCAGGCCAAAATGCTGCAACTGGAGCAGGACAAGGCCCAGCAAGCCGAAGAAGGCCTGCGCAAACAAAAAACGTTGCGGAACTTTATTATGGGAGCGGCGGCTATTGCCGTTTTGGTAGCCATTCTGGCCGGTGTGCAATGGATAAAGGCCCAAAGAGCATTGGATGACGTAATTACCGCTAACCGAGTTCGTATAAAAACGGTCTTGGATGTCACGGCTGTCGATCTACTTGAACAGGGCCGCTATGCCGATGTCCTGCCGATTTTGGATGAAGCCGCCGAGTTGGGTGTGCAGCCTGAGCGCATCCGCCTGGAATACGCTAATATCGCCTTTATTTACAGCCACCGGCCTGATTATGCGGCTAAGGCGGTCGAGATCATCAAACGTCCCCTTGTTCGAGGGGAATCCGGGTTGGACCTGTCAGGTTTTTCCGGCCAGGCACTTGACGGCGACGCTATTCGTGCTGCCATCCGCGATGTTCTGGGAGCGGACGTTTACCAGCGGGAGTTGATGGACAAATACTTCCCCCAGATGATCGCCGTGCCGGGCGGTGAGTATATGATGGGCTTGCAAGAGGATGATCCGTACGCGAAATACTTCCAACAAGGCGAATTTCGGGAAACACCGGCGCACAAGGTCACCGTGCCAGCGTTTCAGATGGGCAAATATCCGGTGATCGGATATCAGTACCGGCTTTTTTATTTTTGTCAGGTCGATGGGGATGATCCGCCCAATAAGGGCCAGACCCAACCGCTGACTGCGCCTGTTACGCATGTTGATTGGTATGACGCGGTCAAATATTGCGCCTGGCTGAACACACAACTGACAAACCTTGGGAAAGTTTCTGAACCGTCGCCGGGATACCGCCTGCCCAGCGAGGCCGAGTGGGAATATGCCGCCCGCAGCGGCGGTAAAAATGAGTTTTGGGCCGGCACGCGCGATGGGGGAACATTGAAAGATTATGCCTGGTATGTGGACAACAGTGACTCCCACATCCAGCCGGTGGGTTTATTAAAGCCCAATGGCCTGGGTTTGTACGACATGAGCGGTAATGTCTTTGAATGGTGCGCCGACCATTGGCAACAAGGCTATGACGGCGCTCCGACGGATGGTTCAGCCAGGATTAATAGTGTAGACGATACACTAAGGCTCCTGCGTGGTGGGGCGTTCAGCGGCAATGCACCCAACTGCCGGGTGGCTTCCCGTAGCGGGGACAACGCAGTTGATCGCAACGGCAGTGTCGGTTTTCGGGTGTCGTTTTGTGCGGCCAGGACTTAGTGTTTTATTTACACTTTTGCTCTTTTACGCTTTTACGCTTTTGCTCTTTACCGCGAAGCGGAAAAAAAATTTTGGAATGTTTTTTTGACCTATTAGGTTTTGAAAACCTAATAGGTCTGTATAAATTGGGCATCTCTCTCGCAGAGACCCGAAGGGGCAGGCGCTTTTAGCTCCTGCGTGGTGGGGCGTTCAACAACAATGCACCCAACTGCCGGGTGGCTAACCGTAACAGGAACAACACAGTTAATCGCAACAACAATGTCGGTTTTCGGGTGTCGTTTTGTGCGGCCAGTACTCTTTGTTGCCGGAACCGGCGCAAGGGATTGCGTCGGGCGCGCCTAAGAGAGTCCAGTCCTGCTCCTGTGATATGGGCGACCCTATCCGAAAAACGCGGAAGGGCCCGGTGTTTTAGTAGGCTTGTCCTGAGTTAATCGAAGGGGTAACCGAAAGATCGCCGGGCCTGTTTTACATCCGGAACACAAAGAGATACCCACTTTCTTTGAGAGAGCGGGTATCTACCCTATCATAAAAGCAAACCATGACCTCCTTCAATCGCCGACTTCCACAGCCACTCGCGCTACTCCCGCGCTACCGGCCCGGAACTGGATTGGGCGCATGTTATTTTTCTGGAAATGAACCCGGGTTCTTACTATCTTCTGTCTCGCCGATTTTCATCACGAAGTTACCAATCCTCTTGTCCTGATTGGGGGCGCCCATGAATGCATACCAATTTGAAACCGTTATTCCGAGCAATGGCGTCATTACTTTGCCGGATATCTACAAAAATGTTTATAACCACCGTGTCCGTCTGACACTTGTTGATTTGGATGAATCTGCCGTCGATGCCGTTCAATTTTTTATCCAATTGACAAATCGGTTTGCTCAACTTAATGAACCTGATCTTGACCTAACCGAGATTTACTCGCAGCGAGGAATCGCCCATGAGCGAAACATTGTGTTTGATTGATACGGATATCTTCAGCTACATGCTCAAGCAAATTGAACCGGCCTATTCCCGCAGCTTGGACTATTTGCAAAAAACAGGTCATTTTTCCATCAGTTGCTTGACATATTATGAATCGTTGCGTGGTTATACCGCTGTAGGTGCGACGACAAAGCTGGCGTTGTTGGAAAAGCAATTGCAGATTACCCGCGTGATCTATTTGGACAAACTCATCCTGGATCAGGCCGCGCAAGTTTATGCCAAGCTGAAAACGAAAGGTCAATTGGCCGGCGAACTCGATTTGTTGATTGGAACAACGGCGTTGGTCAAAGGCATGACGCTTGTCACCAACAACGAGCCTCATTATCAACCGTTGGTCGAGCATTTTCAAATGACGATGACCAATTGGATGAAGCCGTGAACTTCATCGCCGACTTCAACAGCTACTCGCGCTACTCCCGACTAAATCTGCCCTTGACTTTTTTACCCGATTTGCACTAATTTGAAGATGTTGAAACGCAAGCTATTTTGAAAGGACATTCTATGAAGCGCAAAACAAACGCCTCAATAAAATTCGTTTACTGGCAAGACGGCGAGATGTGGCTGGGCTACTTGCAAGACTTTCCCGATTACATGACCCAGGGCGAAACATACGAGGAATTGCTGGAAAATTTGAAGGATATTTATCAGGACTTGACCGGCGGCTTGATTCCACAAGTTCGTCAGGTCGGGGAGTTGGCCCTGGCATGAAACGAGCGGACTTGATCAAAAAGATCGAAAAAGCCGGTTGTGTTCTCATCAGACACGGCAGCAAGCACGACTGGTATCAAAACCCAATAACGGGGATTTGCCAGCCGGTTCCGCGCCATCGGGAAATCAAAGAGCATCTGGCCAAACACATCCTCAAAATGCTTTCCGCCGCATGACCCCCATCATTGCCGACTTTCACATCCACTCGCGCGACTCCCGCGCTGCCAGCCCGGAACTGGATCTGGAGCGTTTTAATCATTATCACGGAGTCTGTCAATGAAACCCATCCGGCTTTCCCATCATGCCGCCGGGTATATGAACCGGCGAGGCTTTACGCTATCCGAAAGTCGAAAAATGTATCCGTAATAATCCATCCATGGCAACCTGCGCGGAGTAATTGCTTTGAATGCTCGCAAGATTTCCCGTATCAAAACATTTGGAACGGAAACATGTATGCGACCAAGCGGGTGCGCCCCGTCTTTGTTGAAGAACCGACCGAAATTGTTGTTGTGACCGTCTATACCTACTTTTTCTGAAAGGACACAAGCATGAAAATCAAATATGACCCCGAAGTGGATGCATTGAGCATCATTTTCCATGAAACAACCGTTACCACGGAAGAAGTGGCTGAAGGCATTGTCATGGAGTATGACGCTGCCGGTCAATTGGCCGGAATTGAGATTTTAGATGTCATTAAACGCTTTGGCAGTTTGGACACGCTACGGCACATCACGTTAGAAGATGTGGGTTTTATTCCCACGCGAGCAACAACACCACGGCCTGTGGCGGCGTAGCCTTCAATGACCCCCTTCATCGCCGACTTCCACATCCACTCGCGCTACTCCCGCGCTACCCACGAATCTGGAACATTTTCCAAATTGAAAAGTTTTAGTAAGGATGTGTCATACTCACTTGTTGCAGACTGAGTTGTGAGGTCGAAATTGAAACCAATGGGTCATGCTACACTTCAAGAGCGGAAAAATTCGGGCGCGCACTACACCCCACTGAATCTGGCGGATTTTGTTGCCCGACAAATTCTTAGCGTTTGGCGACCGATAGCTAAAGCGGGACAAATACGTATTCTCGATCCTGCAATAGGTGATGGACAGCTCATTACAGCACTCGTCAAGAAATTGATAACGTCTGGGTATAAAGAGTTTGAACTCCTTGGCTTTGATACGGACGTTAGCGCAATTGAACAAGCAAAGGAAAAACTTCGCTGTTTATGCCCAAGCGCAGCATTGGATTTGCGAAACAGAAATTTTTTAGACATTGTTCGATCCTCACAGAGTCAGGATTTGTTCTCGACATTTGCTCCGCTTAAAAGTGTTGATTTGATCATTGCCAATCCACCTTATGTTCGCACCCAAGTGATGGGGGCGTCCAATTCAAAAAAATTAGCGATTCAATTTGATCTGTCCGGACGGGTTGACTTGTATTATGCTTTTGTGCTAAGTCTGGTTGAGGTGCTGGATAAAACCGGTGTAGCGGGAGTGATTGTCTCGAATCGTTTTATGACTACTCAATCCGGTCGCAGCGTTCGTAAAAGTTTATTAGAAAGATACGATGTTCTGCATATCTGGGATTTGGGTGATACCAAGCTTTTTGAAGCCGCTGTATTGCCGGCGGTCTTGCTGCTTCGACGCAAGCAGAACATGACGAATGGCAACAAAACCGGATTTACCAGCATCTATTCCGCAAATGTGGATTTATTTGCGCAATCTTGCCCGGATGTGATCAGCGCCTTAGAACTGCAAGGTCCGGTAAAAGTAAATGGCATGCAGTCTTATTGCGTTAAACACGGATTTTTAAATGGCGACATTAGCGACGGCGCTGTTTGGCGTATGGCCACGGACAGCGTGGATCAATGGTTATCAACCGTCAATCGCAATACCAGTCTCACATTTGGCGAAATTGGGAAAATTAGAGTCGGTGTAAAAACGACGGCTGATAGTGTTTTTATCCGATCCGATTGGGAAAATGCCTCTGGAACAGCTCGGCCGGAACTATTGCGGCCCTTGCTGACCCATCATAATGCCTATAACTATCGGGCGCATCCGACTTCAAAACAGATTCTATATCCCCACATCGTTGCGAACGGCAAGCGTGTAGCTGTTGATTTGGCAAAGTATCCCAATACCGCCCGCTATCTGGAATTGCATCGAACTGCGCTGGAATCACGAAGCTACGTTATGGATTCTGGCCGCAAATGGTTTGAAATTTGGGTGCCGCAACATCCCGAACTTTGGTCCAAGCCAAAGCTTGTTTTCCGGGATATTGTAGACAAACCGACTTTTTGGTTGGATACAAGCGGCGCAGTAGTCAACGGTGACTGTTATTGGTTGACCCTGAATTCAACAATTGAGGAAGACTGGCTATGGCTGGCGCTGGCTATCGGCAATTCCGCGTTTATTGAAATTTTTTATGACCGCAATTTTAATAATAAACTATACGCTAATCGGCGTCGTTTTATGACTCAATACGTAGAAAAATTTCCGCTGCCGGATATAAAAACGCCGCTTTCCCAGCAAATTGTTTCGCTCGCCAAACAAATTTTTGAGCTTACCTTGACGACGGATACCAGCAGTTTTAAAAAAGA
Organism: uncultured Gemmatimonadota bacterium; assembly: GCA_964404765.1. Classification (GTDB taxonomy): domain Bacteria; phylum 4572-55; class 4572-55; order 4572-55; family 4572-55; genus CAYOLL01. The sequence continues at coordinate 9,365 of CAYOLL010000154.1, forward strand.
ACTGGACTGTTTAATCTGGCAGGCGTTTGGGGTCACTGATCAAAAAAGCTAGCCGGGAGAGGAATTTGCAGCTTTTTATTAATCACTTTGCCTTGAAACTGTGGAAAGCGTGTAAAAAATTTCTCACCCGTGCTCAGATAAAGACGGCTTAACTTGATTACCTGCCCATCGGATTCCGCTGCAAAAATGGCAAAACGTACATCGCAATGTCGAATTTGACTACCCAGAATAGCCGGCATATCCAGAGCACCCTCGCTGCTCGGAAGAATCAAACCTAAGTCTATAGTGGGTGACATTTGTAATTTAACCTCCAGCAATTGATCACGAATATCCGGAAACCTGCCGTCATCCGCATAATTCTCATAGCCCAGCTCTTTGCAAACCAAATGATGCAATTGACCGCCCCGATTACGCTCTTGATCTGCGCCTAAATTTATAAATGATTGACCCACAAGTCTCTTAAGACGTTGGAACACTTCTTTAATCGACATTAATCGTTCAGGTATGGGATTATCGAGTGGACTGTTTTTAAAAAAATTGGGAAATCTGTCAGTTTGTAAAAAGCGAGTCAGGTTTGATGTATCTTCTGGCGTGACCAATTCGAGCGCTTGCTCGCTTGCAATAAGGCGTGCTTGATATTTTTGGGTAAGTGTTCCTGTTCTGTCAAATAACGCTAAAATTTCACCAGGGATGACTCTTACACATTCAATTAACTGCTGCGCAGATACCCGAATCACCGCATATCGTCTGAATGAAGAGATTTCTTCGTTCCAGATTTGAAGATTATTTGATTTTTGGATATAAGTGTCAAACTGTTGGCCGGGAAATCTGGGCTTTGTTTTCTTGAAAGATATGGGTACAGGATAACCCAATACCCTGCAAACGGCTTCTTTGACAACTTTTGACCGGGTTCGCAGTGGCAAATTTGCTAGATTTAGACCCTTTAAACCTTCGTTCAATAAGATTTCCAATGTCAAGCTTGGAATCCAAAGATCAGGATGACCAATTTCAATTTTGTCGTAAATTGTCAGGCCACTCTTTGCAATATTTTTAACATAGGCTTGAATATCTGTCTGGAGGATTTTGACTTGAGATCCCATAGTCTTATTCCTTGATCTTAATGTTAATAGTTCTGGTACGGATACATCAAAAGCGCTAGCAATCAAATCTAATGTACTTAGCGTGACATTTCTTTCAGATCGCTCAATTGCGCCGACGTATGTACGATGAAGTCCACAAGCATCAGCCAACTTTTCTTGAGACAGAGCTTTTTGTCCACGAAGAGAACGAATGTTTTCCGCCAGAATTTTCCGCAGGCCATATCCGTCATGCTTAGAGTTTCTCATTTCTCCCCCATTTGATTATTGACAATTGACACAAACAATTGTATTCTACTGCTACTTTTATGTCTACAGACTCTAAATAGCATTTTTTAGTATATAACTATGGACACTGCAAGTGGCCCCCTTCATCGCCGACTTCCACATCCACTCGCGCTACTCCCGCGCCACCAGCCCGGAACTGGACCTGGAGCATCTCGACTATTGGGCGCGGCTTAAGGGCATTAAAGTCGTCGGCACGGGCGATTTTACCCATCCGGCCTGGTGGCGGGAAATCACGACCAAGCTGGAGCAAACCGAACCCGGCCTGTTCCGGCTCAAGCGCGAATACCGCCTGTCCACAAACCTTCCCGCCTTAGACGCGCCCGACCGCGATCCGCGCTTTATCCTCACCGTCGAACTCAGCAACATCTACAAAAAGGGCGACAGAGTCCGCAAAATCCACCACGTCATCTTTGCCCCGGACATGGCCACGGTGGAGCGGATGCAGACCGATCTGCGCCGCCTCGGTTTCAACATCGAATCCGACGGCCGGCCCATCCTCGGCATGGACAGCCGCGACCTGCTGGAACTGTGTCTGCGCGCCTCGCCGGACATCTTCTTCGTGCCCGCCCACATCTGGACGCCCTGGTTTGCCGTGCTCGGCTCCAAGTCCGGCTTCGACAGCGTCACCGACTGCTTTGGCGACCTGGCTGACCACATCCACGCCGTCGAGACCGGCCTGTCCAGCGACGTGCCCATGAACAGCCTGTGCCGCTTTCTAGATTGCTACACCCTCATCTCCAACTCGGACGCCCACTCGCCGGAAAAGCTGGGCCGCAACGCCAACCGCTTCGCCTGCGACCTGTCCTATCCCGCCATCATCACGGCCATGAAAACCGGCGACCCGACGCAGTTTTTGGGCACGATTGACTTTTTCCCGCAGGAAGGCAAATATCACTACGACGGCCATCGCCCGTGCAAAGTCTGCTTAGACCCCGTGGAGACGCGGCGGCATAATGGCTTGTGCCCGGCCTGCGGCAAACCAGTCACCGTCGGCGTCATGAGTCGCGTGGTGGAGTTGGCCGAGCGGGCCGATTGGCGCGAGCGGTCGCGGCGGCAGGATTTTGCCGAAATCATCACTTTAAAAGAGTTGTTGGGCGAGATTCTCAGCGTCGGTCCCGGCTCGAAGAAAGTCGGCGACGCCTACGACAACATCCTCAAAAAATCCGGCGCGGAGTTGGACATTTTGCTGGATCAACCGCCGGACGCGCTGGACAACGAGGTGCTGGCCGAGGGCATCCGCCGCATGAGGGCGGGCGAGGTTTACATCCAGGAAGGCTACGACGGCGAATATGGCCGCATCACCGTTTTTGCCGACAACGAGGCCAAGTCCTTCAAGCGCAGCGACGGCCTGTTCGCCGACCTGACCCAGCCGAAACGCCCGCCCAAACGCCCGCTGATCAACTTTGACGTGGCCGAATATCGCCGTCTTGGGCAACGCCACGAGATTCCGTCTTTCCAAAAAGATGGAATCTCTGCCCCGGAAAAAAACGACTGTTCCAGGAGAACGATCATGTCTGAATTAAACGCCGACCAACTCGTCGCCGTACAGCATCACACCGGCCCCGCCCTGGTCATTGCCGGGCCGGGCACGGGCAAGACCAAAGTCCTGACCGAACGCATCGCCTGGCTGATCCGCGAGAAAAACGTCCCGCCGGAGCAGATTTTGGCCGTCACTTTTACCAACAAAGCGGCGGAAGAGCTTGTAGCGCGAGTCTCCCGACTCGCCGCTTCGACTCAGGAGAGTCGAGCTACAATTTGCACCTTTCACGCGCTGGGCTACGCCATCTTGCAGGAACAGGCCGACAAATTGGGACGGACGACGGATTTTACCATCATAGACGGCGACGACCGCGCCTGGATTCTGCGCCATCGCCTCGGCATAATGAAATCGAAGGTTTCTTACCTGGCCGCATATATCGAACAGCGCAAAGCCAAACCCGCCCGGGAAGAAGTGTTTGATGAAGAAGCCACCGCCGATGACGACTGGGTGACGGTGATGACGTTTGAAGACACGAATTACCCGATCTACGAACAGTACGAAGCCTATTTGCGGGCAAACAATTTGTTCGATCTGGACGATTTGATCTATCAACCGGTCATGATGCTGGCCCGGCAGGATGATGTGGCGGCGTATTACCGGCAGCGTTTTCGTTGGATTCTGGTAGACGAGTATCAAGACGTGAATTACGTTCAATTTTTACTAATAGGTCTGCTGGCCGGCACAGATGAGCCGAATCTGTTTGCCATTGGCGATCCCAACCAGGCCATTTACGGCTTTCGTGGGGCGGACATTGCTTTTATCAACGATTTTGACAAAGTATTTTCGCCGGCCGTGACCTATCGCCTGCGCCAAAGCTATCGCTGCGCCGACGTGATCCTCAAAGCGTCGAGCGATGTCTTGCAGCCCCTTCGACAAGCTCAGGACAGGCCCGAGCGCTTGCTGGCCGGTGTGCCGTCGGAAGTCAAGATTGCCCTGAGCGAGCATCCGACCGACAAAAGCGAGGCCGAGTTCATCGCCCGCACCATCGAGCAACTCATGGGCGGGTTGCGCTTTTTCTCGCTGGACAGCGGCGTGACTGGCGGGCACGAAGGCGCGCAAGTGGGCAGCCTGGGCGAAATCGTCGTGCTGTGCCGCACCCGCGCCCAATTTGACGCGCTGGAAAAGGCATTTCACGATCACACCATTCCCTATCAGACCGTCGGCGACACGCCCTTTTTCCGCGAAGAACCGTTCTCGCTGATTTTGGACACGCTCAAGCTGGCGCTGAACCCGGACAATGCCTTTTTGCGCGAACGATTGTTGGATGCAGGCATTGACCCTAAGGGTTTCGCTCTTCAACCCTTAGGGTCTGGCGTAAAAGAAGCACTCTCGGCCATCATAAACGCCCATTTTCCGCACCTCAAAGAGAGCCATGCCCCGGACATCAACCACTTGCTGGATTTAGCCGCGCCCTACGGCGACGATGTGAAAGCTCTCCTGCGTTTCACCGACCTCGGCGTGGGCGTAGACACCTGGCAGCCGCACATCGAAAACGTGACCCTGATGACCCTGCACGCTTCCAAAGGGCTGGAGTTTGAGGCCGTTTTCATCGCCGGTTGCGAGGACAAGTTGCTGCCCTATGCGCTGTATAAACAGAAGATGGATGTGGACGAGGAACGCCGCCTGCTCTACGTGGGCATGACCCGGGCCAAGAAATTCCTGTATCTGTCCAACGCCCAAAAGCGTGTCCTGCGTGGCCGCGAATGGGAATTGCCGCGCAGCCCGTTTCTGGAGCGGATCGAACGGGAATTGATCGAAGAACAGCGCAGTGAATATAGCCGGAAGGAAAAACCACAAGAACGGCAGATTAGCTTGTTTTGAACAGGAAACGGAGGACAGGAATTGGGGATAAGAAGGAATGAAAGATAAAGAGGGGAAATGAGATGTTTGACGATTTGATCTATGCCATTAACGGCTGCATTTTCAAGGTTTACAACACGTTGGACAATATTTGGCCGGAAGAAGTTTACGAGAATGCCCTGGAATTGGCCCTCCAGGACAAAGGAATCGCTGTGCAGCGACAGGTTCCGTACAATGTTCTATACTTTCAGACCTCCTGATCCCGTGCGCGGCTAACAGTCGTGAAACTTATTTCTGCAA
>CAYOLL010000155.1:0-14387 GCA_964404765.1 uncultured Gemmatimonadota bacterium
ATGCCAAATTTCGTAGCCAATTTCGGACAATTTGGTACGCGAGAGTGAGGTTAACGTTACATCGGTGTCGGCGCCGCCAAATGCCGGTGTTTGTGTACGCTCGACCACAATGGAAAGCAGTTTCATACAGCCTTTCGTTTTATCACTGTGCGATCCAGCCGGTCTCTGTGACACGGTTTTTGTCAATGTGTACTTCACATCGGATTCTACGGTTGCAGCGAATTCTGCACTTATTATCCAATATGCCACAGACCAAGTTTTGTACATCAATCTCTCCGTTGTCCGCGATGAAGACGGTACTGTACCGCCCTACCGTATTTTCGACTTCAACGATGACGGCTTTGTCGATATTAAGGATATTGTCCTGTTTTTGTCCAATCCGGAATGCTTTATGAATATTCACGCCGGGCGATGGCTTGGCATAAGAGGTGGCCCATGCGCATCCGAATGAAAGATCGTATACCGTTGGTGAGGTCAAATCATAACAAAAAAAGGATCCGTTGGGCAAGCAAAAGCCCAGCGGTTTTTTTGCGCAATTTTTTTCTTGATAGAGTGACCGCCGGCTTTCAGTCCAAAACCTGCATTATCGTGCAGAAATTGACCGCGATTCTAACCTGGCCTGAGCATCACTTCGGCAGGAATTTTAACAAATCCGGCAAAATTTTTTTAAAAATTGTGGCAAAGATGAAAAATCTGTGCCACAATAGGAATAACCGCCGAGGCAAATTCGACGAGCGGTTTCTTTTGTACTCTTATTTTACACCAGCAATTATGTTAAACCCATGGATATTTTCACGCGCGAGGTAGGAAAAAATGAGAAAAGGTATCCTGATTGCACTGGCTTTGATGCTGGCGTTTGTCGTAACGCTCCCGTCCGCTTCCGGTGGTTTCGACACGGCTTTTGCCGCTAAACCGGACAAAAAATTTGGCCGTATGTACGGCGTAGTCAAAATTAAAGGCAAAAACGAACGGCTGCGGGTCGGGCTGCGCGGCACCGAATACTATAAGTGGACGGACGCCGCCGGTTATTTTGACTTTAGCGGGCTGGATTTAGGCTCATATCACCTGGAGATATATGACAAGAACCGCCGCATCCTGTATGATGAGATGGTGGAGTTGTCGGTCATTTTCAAGGATTATGAGTTTAACAAGGTCTTTTCCGCGGATTGGCTGGATGACGGCACGCCGCAGGCGATGGCCGCCCGAACCGGCGCTGCGGAGCAGAACTATGGCCGCATTTACGGCACCGTGCGGGATACGTGCTGCAGTCAGGGCAAGCGCTTTCGCGTTGGCCTGAGCAACACCGATATCTATGTCTGGACTTCAATTGACGGTTCATACAAGATTGACAATCTGGCGTTGGGTGATTATCAGGTCAATTTTTACGAGTCGGACACGCGCCAGTTGATTCACGTCGAACAGGTCAATTTGACGCGGGCTTTTTATCAAATCGCTGTTGATCATGCCTATTGCTGCAGCGTTGTGCAAAGTCAACGGCAGCAGACCGAAACCAGGAAAGACGCGCCAAAGTCCGGCGACGAAGCTATTCCAACCGGGCCGGGCGTTGTTATCGGTAAAGTTGTGCAGCGCGGAGACAACTCCAATTTTTACAAAGTGCGGCTGCTGGGTATGGGCGTAGATCAGGTTTATTCGACCGACGCCAATGGCAATTTCCGGTTTGACTATTTGCCGCTGGGCAGCTATAGCGCTTCGATGTACGATCTTGACCGTAACTTTATCTACAGCGAGGAAATCGAGCTGACCAAGATGTTTCCGCGCTATACGCTGAACTATACGCTGGAGCCAAAGAATCCGCCGGTCATTCAGCCGGTGGACGACGGTCGGCCCAAATGGGGCGTGATTCGCGGCCAAATTGCAGACCGGGCCCGTTCTACTCAGGTTTTTCAAGTGGAGCTGGAGCCGTTGGGGACCAAGATTTTTGTGGATCGCAATACCGGTGACTATTCATTTAACAAGCTGCCGTTTAAAGATTATACTTTGCGCGTTTATGATTCCTACGGCCGGGAAATCACCAATCAGACGATTCAATTGACGGGTGACTATGCCGATGTGCGGTTTGATCATTTTATCTCCAGTCCGGCGCCTGCCCCAGTCCCGACTCAGCAGCAGTCTCCTTCGTCGCAGCCGCAAAAGACCAAAAGCCCACGTGGCTCCATCTATGGTCAATTGCTGAATAAGGATGGCGTCGACCATTCTTTCCGCGTCGGTTTAAGCGGGACGGATTCTTACACCTGGACCGACCCAAAAAATGGGGCGTTTGGTTTTGACGACCTGGATTTGGGCAATTATCAGTTATTGATTTATGATAAGGGCCAGAATATTCTCAGAACCAAGGATATCCATTTAACGAAAATTTTTCCACTCTACGAAGTGACTGAAACGCTGTCACCGCTGCGGGCAAGCGGCTCAACCCCAACCCCGCCGGCAAAAGTCAAACCGGCTTCGACTGTTGCGCCGAAACCGGGCCTGATCTACGGCACGGTTATCAAGCAGGGCAGTCAGGAGCATCGCTTCCGGGTCGGCCTGAGCAATGTCAATCGCTATGTCTGGACCAATCCAAAAGACGGTTCTTTTGCATTTGACAATCTGGCGCTGGGTCATTATCAAATGATTATTTATGACGAAGCGCAGCGGATTCAGCGCACGACGGATGTTCATTTGTCGGATGTTTTTCCGGCTTATAAGGCGGAGGAAGTGTTAAAAGCCGCCCGCCCGCAGGCGCCGCCGAGTGTGAATAAGCCGATGACAACTTCGGCCAGTAAGACCAAAGGTACGATTTACGGGACAATACGCTGGGAAAACGGCGGTAAGCCCTTCTTTCGCGTCGGCTTAAGCGGCACCGAGGCTTATAAATGGACGAACGCACAAGACGGTACTTTTTCCTTTAGCGATCTGGAAATGGGCTTCTATCAGTTTGTGATCTATGATGAAAGCCAGAATTTATGCAAAATGATGGACATTCATCTGACCCCGATTTTTCCGACGTTTAAAGTCGAATCGACGATTGAGAAGAAGCTGCCGGCGCCGAAAGCCGAGCCGGATGTCTCCGGCTCCATCGTTGGCTCTATTCGTCGTGACGGGGAAGGCGAGAATTATTATCGCGTGATTGTGCCCGGCACAGATATTATGATTACAACGGATTATTACGGCAATTTTGAGTTGCGCGGGCTTAAGCTAAGCAATTATGCGTTGCAGATTTACGATTATAAGACCCATGAACATGTTCGTACCCAGGATGTGATGCTGGATCGGATTTTTCCGCGCAAGCAAGTGAACGTGACATTGCCCGCCCGTGAAAAACCGAAGCAGAACATTAAGCCAAAAATGCAGCCGACTTCGACTACAAAGCCCAAGGGCAGCGGCATGATTTATGGCCGGATTGTTCAAAACGGTGATTGCACTATGTCGCCGATTTTCCGGGTTGCTTTGGGCGATACGGCGGTTACCAGCACTGGCGATGGCTCATTTGCAGTTGAAAATCTGCCGTATGGCTCGTATCTGATTCGGGTTTATGACCGGTCACAAAAACTGGTTCATGCCATGGATGTGCAGTTGAATTCGCTGTTCCCGCAATATGAAGTCTACAAAGAAGTTAAGTGTGATGAAAAGCCGGCAGTGGTCAAGCCGATGGCGATGGATTATGTCAAGCGTAATGCGCTGGTTTATGGCCGGATCAGCCGTGATGCGGCTTGCAAAGGCTCGGCGGTGTATCGCATTGCCGTGGGCGACACTTCGGCTGTAACCCGCACCGATGGCAGTTTTGAACTGGGCGGTCTGGCTTATGGCGCGTATTTAGTGCGCGTTTATGATATGGCCCAGCACCTGGTTAGCGCGGTTGACATTCAATTGAATTCAGTCTTTTTCTCATACGAGTTGAATCATCATATCACTTGCCAAAGCAGTGAACCGGCCAAGCCGGCGGAAGTTTTGCCGAAACCAAAATCTGTGCCGCGCGACGGTCTGATTTCCGGGCAGATTACTCAGGCGGCTACCTGCGCCAAATCACCGATTTATCGGGTCGCTTTGGGCGACACGGCGGTATCGACGCAGTCCGACGGCACCTTTGAAATTCGTGGTCTGGCGTATGGCACGTATATGACCCGCGTTTATGACGCCAAGCGCAATCTGGTGCACAGCGACGATGTGCAGTTGAGTTCGGTTTTCCCGTCGTTTAATCTGGACCTGAATTTGGAGTGTGACGGTCGTCCGGCGCAGGCGCAAAGCTATAAGCCGGGCCGCATTACTGGTCAAATCACTAAAAAAGGCGCGCGCGACAATTTTTATCGGGTGCGGGTTGCCGGTTTGGACAAAGTAATTTCGACCAATATGTTAGGCGATTTTGAAGTAAAAGACCTTGAATATGGTTTGTATCATATTGTTGTTTACGATAAGAATCAGCAGAAAGTTTACAATCAGGATGTGGAATTGACCCATGTCTTCCCGGTTTATTTCATGGATGTCAATTTGGAGGATGATAAGAAGCCGGCAGAAGTCAAGCCGGTGAACGCCTGCGACGGGCGAATTATCGGTCTGGTTAACAAGGAGGGCGCTAAGTCTTTAGCCTATCGCGTGGTATTGAGCGGCAATTTCCCCGAAGGCAAAGAGCGCATTGCCAGCACCAATATGGCAGGCGGTTTCAGCTTTGATGACCTGGGTTGCGGGACTTATTTTGTAACCGTCTATGACCTGAATCAGAAAGCGGTTCATGCCCAGTTAGTCGAGTTGACCCGTGTTTTTCCGACTTACAATGTAGAAGTCAAACTGCCGTCCGAGAAGCCGGTATATCAACCGTTGCCGACCTCTACGCTGCCGGCCAAAAAAGAAGTCTGTGAAGGCAAGATTTATGGCGGAGTCAACAAGAAAGGTGTGAGCGACAACACATACCGGATCGTTTTGAGCGGCAACCAGAACTGGAGCAAGGAGCGTTATACGACATCGAGCGCCAGCGGCGCGTTTGCTTTTGAAGCTGTGGATTGTGGCTCTTACTTTCTCACGGTTTATGATATGGATCAGAAGCCGGTCCATGTCCGGTTGGTGGAAGTCAGCCAGATGTTCCCGATTTCGAAAGTAGAAGTAAAGCTTGAGGCCGATAAAACCGGCGACTCGCAAACCAGGCCAACCGATTATCAAGCAACAAAGCCGAAATGCACCGGCAAGATTGTCGGCACGCTCATCAAGAAAGGCGCAGCCAGCAATGTTTACCGGGTGGTAGCTAATGGTGATTTTCCCGACGGCAGCCGCGAACGGGCGGTGACCAGTAATGCATCCGGCAACTTTGTGTTTGATAACCTGACGTGTGGTTCCTACTTTGTCTCGGCGTATGACATGAACCAGCGCAAAGTCCACGTCCAGCAAGTCGAATTGAATACGATTTTCCCGATTTATAATATGGAAGCGGAGTTGGATGCCGACAAGTCGGTTGTCACCCCAACATCCACCCCGGCGCCACAGGCCAATGACTGCACCGGCAAGCTGGTCGGCGCTGTGGTCAAAAAGGGTGCGGTCAGCCAGACTTATCGCGTTGTGCTAAGCGGTAATTTTGCGGATGGTAAAGACCGGGTCGCTTCAACCAGCGGTTACGGTAACTTTGTGTTTGACAACTTGAAGTGTGGTTTTTATGTCGCTTCGGTTTATGATATGACGCAAAAGCGAGTGCATGTCCAGACGATTGAACTGAATTATATTTTCCCGGTTTACAATCTGCAAGTTGATCTGGATGCCGATAAAAAAGATACCCCGGTCGTTACACCGACGAAAGATGAATGCGTTGGCAAAGTGGTCGGCAGCATCACCAAAAAAGGCGCGACTAACCAATCGTATCGCGTGGTGCTGAACGGTTTGAATACGAAAGAGCGCGTGACTTCGACCAATGCTTATGGCGCATTTACTTTTGACAATCTGAATTGCGGCGTCTACTTTGTGACGGCGTATGATGCCGCGCAGAAGAAAGTGCATGTGCAGCAAGTCGAGCTAAACAGCATTTTTCCAGTTTATAATATGGATGTAGACCTGGAAGCGGACAAGCCTGCGCCTGCGCAAACATCGCCTGTGAACGATTGTACGGGAAAACTGGTGGGCTCGATAACACAGAAAAACGTGCCCAGCCAAACGTACCGTATTGTCCTGAGCGGCAACTTTGCGGATGGCAAAGATCGCATTAAATCGACGAGCAGTTATGGCAATTTTGAATTTCCAAACTTGAAGTGCGGTTTTTATGTTGCGTCGGTTTACGACATGAATCAAAAGCGGCTGCATGTCCAAACGGTGGAGTTAAATGATATTTTCCCGGTTTATAATATGCAGGTCGATCTGGATGCCGATAAAAAAGCGGTGACACCGGCGACGCCGACAAAAGAAGAGTGTGTGGGCAAGGTGGTCGGCAGCGTTACCAGAAAAGGCGCGACCAACCAATCTTATCGTCTGGTGCTGAATGGCTTAAACATTAAGGAGCGCGTGACTTCAACCAGCGCTTATGGCTCGTTTACATTTGATAACCTGACTTGTGGAACTTACTTTGTAACGGTTTATGATCTGAATCAGAAGAAAGTTCACTTGCAAGAGGTCGAGTTAAACAGCGTCTTCCCGGTTTACAATATGAATGTCGATTTGGAGGCGGATAAGCCGATTCAAGTTGTGCCGACTTCGACTGGCGATTGCACCGGCAAGGTGGTCGGCAGCATTACCAAGAAAGGCGCGACCAATCAATCGTATCGCGTGGTGCTGAACGGCTTGAATACGAAGGAGCGTGTGACTTCGACCAATGCTTACGGCTCGTTTACTTTCGACAACTTGAGTTGCGGTGTCTATTTTGTGACGGCTTACGATGCCGCGCAAAAGAAAGTGCATGTGCAGCAAGTCGAGCTAAATAGCATTTTCCCGGTTTACAACATGGACGTGGATTTGGAAGCGGACAAGCCTGCGCCGACGCAAACGCAGACAACGCCGACGCCGCCGGCGGCGGATTGCACCGGCAAGGTGGTCGGCAGCGTTACCAAAAAAGGCGCGACCAACCAATCGTATCGCCTGGTGCTGAATGGCTTAAACATTAAGGAGCGCGTGACTTCAACCAGCGCTTATGGCTCGTTTACATTTGATAACCTGACTTGTGGAACTTACTTTGTAACGGTTTATGATCTGAATCAGAAGAAAGTTCACTTGCAAGAGGTCGAGTTAAACAGCGTCTTCCCGGTTTACAATATGAATGTCGATTTGGAGGCGGATAAGCCGATTCAAGTTGTGCCGACTTCGACGAACGATTGCACCGGCAAGGTGGTCGGCAGTATTACCAAAAAAGGCGCGACCAACCAATCGTATCGCGTAGTATTGAACGGTTTGAATACGAAGGAGCGCGTGACTTCGACCAATGCTTATGGCTCGTTTACTTTCGACAACTTGAATTGCGGTGTCTATTTTGTGACGGCTTACGATGCCACACAGAAGAAAGTGCATGTGCAGCAAGTCGAGCTAAATAGCATTTTCCCGGTTTACAATGTGGATGTGGATTTGGAAGCGGACAAGCCTGCGCCGACGCAAACGCAGACAACGCCGACGCCGCCAACGGATTGCAGCGGCAAGGTGGTCGGCAGCATTACCAAAAAAGGCGCGACCAACCAATCGTATCGCGTGGTGCTGAACGGCTTGAATACGAAAGAGCGCGTGACTTCGACCAATGCTTACGGTTCGTTTACGTTTGATAATCTGACTTGCGGCATCTATTTTGTGACTGCTTACGATGGCAGCCAAAAGAAAGTACATGCGCAGCAAATCGAACTAAATAGCATTTTTCCGATCTACAACATGGATGTGGATTTGGAAGCCGACAAGTCCGCCCCGACACAAACAACGCCGACGCCACAGCCTAAGGATGACTGCGCGGGCAAGCTTGTTGGTTCGATAACGCAAAAAGGTGTGACCAATCAATCGTATCGCATTGTGCTGAGCGGTAATTTTGCCGATGGCAAAGATCGCGTTAAATCGACGAGCAACTATGGCAATTTTGAATTCCCCAATCTAAACTGCGGCTTTTATGTTGTGTCGGTTTATGACCTGAGCCAAAAGCGGGTGTATGTTCAGACAATCGAGTTGAGCTATATCTTCCCGCTGTATAATATGCAGGTAGATTTGGACGCCGAAAAGAAGGACACCACCCCAGCACCGGCAAAGCCCAAAGCTTGCGCGGGTAAATTGGTTGGAACAATCACTAAGGATGGGTTAGCGCCGCGCCAAAACTACCGTGTGGTGGTTAGCGGCAATAATTTGGAAGATGGCGAGGTCGTGGTCTCCACGAATGGCGGCGGCAACTTTGCTTTTGATAATCTCAAGTGCGGCAACTACTTTGTCAGCGTGTTCGATATGAATCAAAAGCGGGTGCATGTGCAGCCGGTTGAGATCAGCAATATTTTTCCGATTTACAACATGGAAGTGGATGTTAAGTCGGAGAAGAGCACTCCGACGCCTGTTACGCCCAAAGATTGTGTGGGCAAGCTGGTCGGCTCAATCACCAAAGACGGCGCTGCGCCGCGTCAGCCGTATCGTCTGGTTGTTAGTGGCAGTAGCCTGGACGATGAAATTATTGCGACGACCAATGGGACCGGCGGCTTCGCGTTTGATAATCTGAAGTGCGGTACCTATTACGTCAGCGTGTTTGATCAGACGCAGAAGCGGGCGCATGTCCAGCCGGTTGAGATTAGCCGGATTTTTCCGATCTACAATATGGACGTGGATTTGAAGTCCGAGAAAAAAGAATTGCCGCCGGTGGTCACGCCGACTTCCAGCGATGAGCCGTGCAACGGTCGTATTATTGGAGCGGTAACGGTCAAGGGCGAGACGCCCAAGAAAGCCTATCGCGCGGTTTTGAGTGGCGGTTCGGTGGGTTCAAAAGAAAAGGCTACCTCTACCAATATCTACGGTAACTTTACTTTTGATGGTGTGGCTTGCGGCAGCTACTTTGTCAGCATTTATGACCTGAACCAGAAGCGGTTGCAAGTTCAACCGGTCGAGATCAGCCATATCTTCCCACTCTACAATATGGAAGTGGATGTTGAAGCGGATAAAGTTACGCCGGTGACACAGGCAACACCGGCAAGTAAGGATAAGTGCAGCGGTCAATTGGTCGGCGAGATTACGCGTAAAGGCGAGACACGAAACTATTACCGCGTCGTATTAAACGGCGGTTTTGCCGATGGTAAAGAGCGGGTGACTTCAACGAACAGCTCCGGCAGTTTTGCTTTTGATGAGTTGAATTGCGGCTCGTACTTTGTCACTGTGTACGATATGGGTCAGCGCCGGGTGCATGTTCAGCAGGTTGAAATCAACCACATTTTCCCGATGTATAATCTGGATGTGGAGTTGGATGCCGAAAAGAAGGACGGCTCGGCGACGGTAGAGCCGAAGCCGACGCCAAAAACGACGGTTTGCGATGGTAAGCTTTTTGGAACGATCAACAAGAAAGGCGAAGTTCGTCAACTCTATCGCGTTGTGCTGGGCGGAGACTTTGCGGAAGGCAAGAGCCGAATGCTATCCACCAATAGCACCGGAAACTTTGTCTTTGAAGATCTGAAGTGCGGTATTTATCAGATCACGATCTATGATATGAACCAGAAGGCGGTGCACAATCAACAAGTAGCGCTGACGGAAATTTTCCCGATCTACAATATGCAGGTTGATTTGGAAGCGGATAAGAAAGAAGAGCCCAAGTCGCAAGCCGGTTCGGTCACGCCGGCGGGAGATTGTGCGGGCCGCGTCGTTGGCTCTGTAACCCGGAAAGGCGCGCCAAATGCCTCATTCCGCGTTACGTTAAGCAGCGGGATGCTCGGCGCTAAAGAGCGCGTGTCTTCAACCGGCGCAGGCGGCAATTTTGCTTTTGATGACCTGCCGTGCGGCTCTTATTTTGTGACGGTTTATGATCTGAATCAGCGCAAAGTGCATGTGCAAAGCGTGGATGTTAACCATGTTTTCCCGGTAGCCAATCTGGATATTGACCTGGAAGCGGACAAGAAACCGGAAGCGGCATCCCAAACAACGCCGGGCGGCGAACTCTGCACCGGCAAGTTGATCGGCACGATCACCCGCAAGGGCGAGACGGTTCACGTCTTCCGCGTCGCTTTGAGCGGCGAGTTTGCCAAAGGCAAAGAGCGTGTTGTCACGACGAACGAGTCCGGCAGCTTTACTTTTGAGGACCTGCCGTGTGGCTCCTACTTTGTCACTGTTTATGATCAGGATCAAAATCAAGTTTATGCCCGTAATATTGAAATTAATCACGTCTTTCCGGTTTATGATCTGAAGACGCAGGTCGGCTCGCGGCCCGCTCCGCCGAAAGATGAAAACCGTGACCGAACTCAGGGCAAAGGTCGTATTACCGGACGGATTACGCAAAAGGGCGAGGCAACCTTTGACTTCCGCGTTGCTTTAGTGGGCGAAGATAAGGTCACATCCACCAATCCGGTGTCCGGCGTCTTTGCCTTTACCGATTTGCCGTATGGCAGCTATCACTTGATTGTTTACAACGGACAGCAGGAATCGGTGCTGTATAAGATTATTAACCTGAACGAAATCTTTCCGGTTTATCATGTGGATCAGGAGTTGGATGCCCGGCCGAGACCCAAGACCGAAGATAAGCCGAAAGATGGCGGCAAGGTCATTGGGCGCGTCTATGGCACAATTCGCTTTGATGACGCCAGCCGCACACCGGATTTCCGCGTGGTGGTCACCGGCCTGGGCGGCGACCAGAAACGGCATGTGACCGCGACCGATCCGACCGGCTATTTCCAACTGGAAGGTCTGGAACTTGGTCAGTATAATCTCCGGGTTTATCAAGACCCGCAAAAAGTGGCCTACACGATGGACTTTATGTTGACCGATATCTATTCGGCATACCCCATCAATTATGTGGTGACATCGGACAAGGCCAACCGACCGGGCGCAACCAAGGGTCAGATTTTCGGCAAGATTTCGCCGGCTAAGGTCTACCGCGTGGTTTTAAATGGCACCGACTTTACCGCCAGTACCGATGGCATTACCGGTACGTTTAAAATGAAGGATGTGCCATTTGGCCGCTATTATCTGTCTGTTTACGACTACGGCGCTCAGAAATATCTGCATGGCCGCGAAATCGAACTTTCTACCCTGTTCCCAGAATTTAATTTCGAAGCAAATCTGGTGGATGACAAGGGCGGCAAAGGCGTTATAAGCGGCAAAGTGTACGACGAGGCCGATCCTGGAAATCGAACCTTTATTGTCTCGCTATCCGGCACGGAATATTTTGTCAAGACCAACCCCAAACTGGGCGGCGAGTTTACGATCGACAATTTGGCCTTTGGTAATTATCATGTTGCCGTTTATGATCTGCGTGGCAACTTTATCTATGCCGAACCGGCCACGCTAACCAAGCAGTTCCCATTCTATGAACTGAGTTACAAAGTCGGCGCCAAACCCGAAGCGCCCAAGCCGCCGAGCATCAACGGACGCATTTTCGGCCAGATATTCCTGAAGGGCGGCTGCGATGACCTGTTCACGGTTATCTTGAAAGGCAGCGGGTTGAAGGAAGACCGCAAATCTGTCCAAAAGGGCAACGGCTTCATCTTTGAGAAACTGCCCTATGGCGATTATTATCTGAATGTCTTCGGCAAGGATCGCAAACTCTTGTATGAAGAGCGCATCCAACTCAACTATATGTTCCCGGAAGAGGGTGTCAAGATTGAATTTGAATGCGGCCGCTATGCGCAGGGTCAAAATTCCGGGGCTATTTTTGGTAATGTGATTGATCTGGATAATACCAAAGAAACTTTTAAGGTGACCATATCCGGGGATCGCGGGGTTAGCACGGAGTGGACGGATCGTTACGACGGCTATTTCCGCTTTGACAATCTGCCTTTTGGTGTCTACTTAGTCAAGGTGCACAAGCCGGACGGATCTGTCTTTGACAGCGAGATTGTGGAATTAACAACGGCTCGCCCGACGCGGCTGATTACAGCCAAAATCGGCAGCAAGAAAGTTGAGAAAAGCCCCAAAAAGGAAAGCGATATTTATTATCGCTAAACTGAGCGGCATGATTACTTAATTTTAAACGGGCTATCGCCTTTTATGGAGCGATAGCCCGTTTTTTTTGGCCAGGGCATCCAAATGTGAGCGTCGCATGAACAGATTCCCTTATATTCAACCGGCTTTGCTGGCTATTCTGAAACTATCCTTGCTGGGATTGCTCGCCTTCTCATTGGGCGGTTATCTGGCGGATTATCACTACGGGCTTGAGCAGCTTTGTCACTTTCGTTTTCAATACGGGGTGATTGCCGGATTTTTCGCTTTGGCTTTTGCGGCAGTTCTGAATTGGCGCTGGACAAGCCTCAGTGTTTTTGGTCTGTTAATCAATATCGGACCGGTCGCGCCGCTGTATTGGCCGGAACCCGATCTGCAAGCAAGCGCCGCCAAGCCCGATTTGCGAATCATCCTGGCTAATGTGCACACCGCCAATCGTAACTTCACCGACATTCTAAAATGGGTGCGAACCGAGCAGCCGGATATCTTCATCGCCCAGGAAATCGACGACAACTGGCTGGCGCAACTCAATATGTTAACGGATCAGATGCCATACCGGCTGGCCTTTCCACGCCGCGACAATTTTGGTATTGGCTTGTGGAGTCGCTTGCCATTCGTGCAAGATAGTTTGGTGATTTTGGGATCGGCCGGTGTGCCCAGTATTCTGGCGCAAATTGAAGTTGACGGTCAAAAGGTCTCGTTGCTGACAATGCACCCTTTGCCGCCGGTGGATGGCAAATACGCTCTATTGCGTAACGAACAGCTACAGTCTGCCGCCGTTTTTCTGAATAGTTTGACTGCGCCCAAGCTCCTTGTGGGCGATTTAAATGTTACCCCGTTTTCGCCGTATTTGCAAAGATTGGAGCAGCAGACAGATTTGCGGCAGGCCCGACGCGGTCGTGGATTATTGCCAACCTGGCCGACCGTGATGCCGTTGCTGATGATTCCCATCGACCATTATTTGATCAGCCCGGATATGCGCGTTGTGGATTTGCGCACGGGTCCGAATATTGGCTCGGATCATTTACCGCTATTGTTGGAGGCGACAATTTTCGCCGGAGATGGGGGAGAGGGCATGATAAAGTGATGGGCCGGGCCGGCTTCCAGTTTAATATCGGTCTCGGCCTGAAAGCGGGTCAGCAGCGCTTCCCAAATTTTATATTCCGTGGCCCGCCGCTGGTAAAATTTGCAGACATAGCGGGCAATAAACTGATATTTTTCGCCATGCAGTCGCAAGTAAACCGAAGGCGTTGTCTGGGTAAACACAATCTCTTTGGAACCGGCGCGAATGATTTTAAGTTCATCTTCGCTAAATTGATGACTGTGCGTATTGAGCACATCCTGGATAATTTTGCGCGCTTTGTGCCAATTACTACTCAACGGCATTTCAAGACTGATTTCGTGCCAGACTAATGAAAAACTGCGGCTATAATTGGCCACCGGTGTGGTCAAAACAATACTGTTGGGAATCTTGATCATGCGGCCGGTCGGCTCATCGCCCTGCAGCGCGTTGCCAACCTCGGCTACGCCGAAATAAACCGGCCCCAACTCTACCACATCGCCTGTGATCGCGCCAACCTGAATACGATCCCCTACACTGAATAATCCCCGCCAAATAATGACGCCGTTGGTGATCAAGTTCAGTAGCAATTCCTTGGAAACAACAATCAGCGCCGCCGCGACCAAGCTGAGTAACGTCAGGATGGATTGCACCCACTCAAACCAGACCCGCACTAATAGCAGCCCGCCCAACACGAAGACGACATAGTTGACAGTTTGCCGCCAGACATAACGCCGGCGCAGCTCGTCCACCTCGCGCTGGACAAGCCGCTGCATCATGAATTGCAACACGCTTAGAGACAGGATCGAGATAAGCGTTCCGAGAATTTTCAGGCCGGTTTCGGTTTGAAAGAAATCCATAGGTTGGTTTGCGGTATCGTTCAGGCTAAAGTTGAGGAAAGTCGGCGCCGCATATTATTGTCAAATCCGCCTTCTGTCAACCGGCATTATACAAAGGCAGGAAGAACTGGCCGATTTAACTGTTGCCGGTGAGAAGCAACCCGTGAGTCCATTCATATCTACAACTCTGAATGACCTTACGGCAGCAACGGCTTGCTCACCTCCGCTTAAAAATTTAATCAGAAGTTAGAAGAGAAATGAGTCAACTAAATTCAGGACTTGACACTTCGCCAAATCCTGACCACCGACGCCGACCTCGAACCCAATTACGACCAGAGCATCTTGAAAGTGCGACTGCATAACCTGACCAACCCGCTGCACCAGCGTTATGCTCAAAATCTGTTGCGGGCTTTGAATGAAACCGAGACCCTCTT
>CAYOLL010000156.1:0-14208 GCA_964404765.1 uncultured Gemmatimonadota bacterium
CCGGTCGTGACGCAGCTTTTCGCCCCATCGGGGCGGTCCGTTTGTAGAAAAGCGAGCCCAACAAAACCCGGCGAATAGCCCCATCGGGGCGGCCCGTTTAACCGCCATGATACCGGTCATGTTTCACGGGTCGTCCCGATGGGGCTTATCACAGCTATGTTTTTGCGTATTTTTCTACAAACGGCATGCCCCTACGGGGCAAAAAAAGCATAGATGGCTCTCAAATTTAATTGGAAAGATGTCTAGTATACATTTCAGCCGCTTTACTCCTTCTTATCCATTGTTTCGGCTTTTTTCTTAGCCCACCAATCCAATCGCTTTTGAATATCCTTTTCAAAGCCGAAGGGCGACGGTTGATAGAATTTTTCCTGGGCGATTTCCGACGGCAGATATTCTTGCGCCACATAATGATCGGGATGATCGTGGGCGTACTGATAGTCTTTGCCGTAGCCCAGCGATTTCATCAGGCCGGTTGGCGCATTGCGAATGTGCAGCGGGACTTCCAGATTGCCGGTTCTGCCGATCAGCTTTTTGACCTTTTCGTAGGCGGCGTAGACGGCGTTGCTTTTCGGCGCGGTGGCTAAGTAAATCACGGCTTGAGCCAGGGCGATTTCACCTTCGGGCGAGCCCAGAAAATGATAGGCGTCCCGCGCGGCAATGGCGATGCTCAACGCCTGCGGATCGGCATTGCCGACATCTTCCGCGGCAAAGCGAACCATGCGCCGGGCGACATAGAGCGGATCTTCGCCGGCAGCCAACATACGGGTCAGCCAATAAAGGGCGGCGTCCGGATCGCTGCCGCGCATACTTTTATGCAAAGCGGAGATGATATTGTAATGCTCTTCGCCGTTTTTATCATAGCGCAAGATGCGCTGCTGAAAGGCTTCTTGCGCCACAGCCAGGGTGATGGGCCGGGTGACGGTGTCGGCTTCCTTGACAAAGTTGTAGGCAATTTCCAGTGTGTTCAGCGCCGCCCGGGCATCGCCATTGGCCGAGTCGGCCATAAAATCCAGCACGCCGGCTTCGATAACCAGATTGGGGTCGCGCAGACCGTTTTTTTCGTCGCTGACTGCAAATTGCAAAATTTGGGCGATGTCGGCGGCGGTCAGCGCATTGAGCACCAAGACTTTTGTGCGGGACAGCAAAGCCGGGTTGATTTCGAAGGATGGATTTTCGGTGGTCGCCCCGATCAAAATAATATCGCCACGCTCGACAAAGGGTAAAAAAGCGTCCTGCTGACTTTTATTAAAACGATGGATTTCGTCCACAAAAACAATGGTCTTTTTGTCGTAAAGATGAAATTGGGTATGCGCCAACTCCATAACGCTGCGCACGTCTTTGATGGTGGAAAAAACGGCCGAAAAAGGGGCAAAGTTATAGGGCGTGGATTTGGCAATAATCGCCGCCAACGTCGTTTTACCGGAGCCGGGCGGTCCCCACAAAATCAGCGATTGCAGTTGATGGCCTTCGATCATCTTGCGCAGTAATTTGTCTTCGCCCAACAAATGCGTTTGGCCGACAAAGCGATCCAGCGTATGCGGTCGGACGCGGTCGGCCAGCGGCCCGGAGCGTTTTTCGATGTCAAAGTCAATGGCATTGGTAAATAAATCGAGGTTGTTTTTAGTCATCATGGCTGTAGTTTCTTTGCGCTATCAAAGGATATGACATTTCTTCTTTTGCAAATGTCATATCTGACCGGCGGGGAAAGAAATGACATTTCCAAAAGAAGAAATGTCATTTCAGATGGATTAGAAGGACGTGATTACACTTTGAAATAGCCGATTCAACGGCTCGGTGGGGCTGCGGGCCGGCTCATGCTTAAAGTCCGCCGCGGCTAATCGCTGCAACTCTTTTTCGATAAAGCGGTTGATCGATTCAATGCCGGGTTGGGTGTGATTTTCGGCGGCTTCTCGCTTGGCGGCCAGTAAAGTCTCAATGTCGCGACGCAGAACGGCATCCGTCACAAAGGCGTCCAGCAGTGTGGAAAATTCCATGGGCGGAGCGCTGTGCCGCTGCTCAATCCACAGCGTGGCCAGCAAAGGCCGCAAAGCATAGAAATATTTTTTAGCCAGAACCATATCCCGGGTCAGATGGCTGTTGTAGGTATTAAGCGCCAGATGATAATAATGATAAAGGGCAACTGCCGGCGTAAAGTATTCCGGAATAAACTGTTGCAACCGGGCGCGGATATCGCCGGCCTGACGATAAACAATTGGGGAGACCAGCCACTCCAATAAAGCCGAGTTGGATTTTCGCATCAGCTTAAGAGCCTTGCGCAAATCCCAGCCGTTAATGTCGAGGACGCCGGACACGGGCACTTCGATCACGTCGGCCTTATTTTCCAGATCAATGGATAGATACCAGGCCTGCGGATGAACATACAAAAAACGCACATCATAATCACTATCAACCGACGGAAAACCCCAGGCGCGGCTGCCCGACTCGCACGCATAGAGAATGCGAACATTGGCATCTCGTTCGATCTGATGGAGCTGATGTGTAATGGCGTCGACAATTTCCACGATAACCTCACAATAAGCATCTATTCAACCACAAACATGGATAGACAGGATGGACGTGATTTTATTTTATCCTGCTCATCCTATCCATGTGATTTCAAAGCCAAGAGATGTCAGAGCGCGATTTTTTTTGCGCTAAAGAACAGGCTAATCCCGCCTTTAGTTGCAACATTTCGCGCTGTCGGCAAACAGCAGGTTGCGGTTGTCAAACATGCTGTCTAAGTGCATCTCGCAGCTTGGCGCATTGCCGTAAACTTTTTCCCACACATCCCGCGTTTCCATGCACAGATAGGTGAAAACGGTTGGGTCTTTGGCGGCGATCAATTCGCGCCAGCGGCGGTACATCTGCACCCGAATCGGCTTAAAATAGCGCATCTTTTCGTCATCCGACGGCACATGCTCGCCATAAAAAATCTTGCTCTTGGGAAAACGCTCGCGCACAATCGGCTTTAACTCCGGATGATAGCGAAAACTGCCTGCGCTGACCCAGGCGATGCGCGTGGAGGGAATCTCGGCAAAAATACGGTCAACGACCCATTGATAGCCCGCTTCCCAACCGGGATAATAGATCATCGGATCAAAATGGAAGGCGATCTTGTAGCCTTTTTCGACACAAGCTTTGGCCGCAGCCAGGCGTTGATCAAAGTTAGCGGTTTTATGCTCTTCTTCCTTGATGATTTGCGGCGGGTTCATCGACCAGGAAATCAGCGTCCGTTCTTGCGGGACTAACTGCAGCAGGCGGTCAATATTGTCCGATTTGGTCTTCAGCTCCAGCAAGGCGTTGGGATATTTGGCGAAAAACGGTACCAGTAGTTCGGACATGCCGGTCATATCGTCCCAGGCCAGACTGTCAGCGTATTCGCCCGTGCCGACGCGGAAGGTCAGCCGTGGGTCGCGGCTAAAGATTTCGTCCAGTTCGAGCAGCAAATCTTCCATGTTGGCGTAAACCGTGGTGATCGGCTTGTTCAGATAGCTTTGCAGAAAGCAATAGGTGCAATCCAAATGGCAGTTGTTCGCCCAATTGACAATGTAATAATTGCAGCACAACATGCCGTGCATGCCCGGACATTTTTTAAAAAACGAGCCTTTGTGCTCCCGCAAAACCAGTTGCTTTTTGCTGAAGGTCACCGGATTTTCACCGGCCGGCACCGTCAGATCAATTTCGTCCACATGATCGACATAGCGCACTTCCGCCTCGGGCCGCATGGCCAAAATCGTGCGGGTCATGGCCGTGTCCTTGACGGTGTTTTCGACAAAAATGCGTTTGGGTCTGAAGGGCGCGGAGTTCATTCAATTTCCTTAATGATGCTTTTCAAATCTGCATCAAATGATGTCATCGTGGTTAGATTTACTTCCCGGACAACAGCTTCTCCCGTCCGACCAGATACAGCACCATGGCCAGAATTGCGAACGGAATCAGCGACAGTATATCCGCGTGCGGCCCGTTAAACAGCGGGTTATTGGTCTCGGCCCAGACATGCAGCGCATGATCCACATCGCTCAAAACGCCGGCCAAAAAGGCAATGCCGATGCCGGCAATGGCCCCGCCGGCAATGTAACCGGAAGCCAGCAACACACCCGGACTCTTATCACCTTCGGCGGCCAATTCTTCTTCGGTCAGCTTTTTGGCGGCATGCTTCTTTTCTAAGTAGCGGTCAATCAGCCAGCGAATCATTCCGCCGGCCAAAATCGGCGTGGTGGACGAGATCGGCAGGTAGACGCCCACGGAAAAGGCCAGCGACGGCGCGCCGGACAGTTCCATCACCAGGGCAATCATCGCCCCCAGCATCACCAGTCCCCACGGCAATTCCTGGTTTAAAATACCCTTGATAATGTATGACATCAGCGTGGCCTTGGGGGCGTCAAACTTAGCCACGGTCGAGCCGTCGGGCCGCTCGGAGTAGACGCCGTTGATGCCGGGATCGACTAAGTAAACCGGCGCGCCCTGCTCGTCGACCAGGTAGCGACCGGCCGGGCCGCCCACATCGGTCGTTTTTTGCCAGACGCGATAAGTGTTGTTGTCCGACGCAAATTGCGCGCCTTTAAGCTGTTCGGATTTAGTCAATTGCGACACATCGGCGCGGATGTCGGGCGATAAATTTTGCAGCTGAGCGATAGGCACGTAAACCGTGGCGGAATTGTTCAGACTGAGCAAGATCGGCCCCAAAACGATGGCCGAGGCAAACGCCCCGACCAGGATGGCAATCTGCTGCAAGCGCGGCGTGGCCCCGACGAGGAAGCCGGTCTTTAAATCCTGGGAAGTCGTGCCGCCGTTGGAAGCAGCGATGCAGACAATCCCGCCCACGGACAACGCCGTAACATAGTATTCCGGTCCGGTCCAGCCCAGAATCAAAAAGATCAGACAGGTCAGCAGCAGCGTGGCCACAGTCATGCCAGAAATAGGATTGGACGACGAACCGATTTCACCGGTCAACCGCGACGAAACCGTGACAAACAAAAAGCCGAAAACGATGATTAGAATCGCGCCAAGAATGTTCATGTGCAAAGTCGGGACAAACATGATCAAACCGACCAAAGCCGCGCAGCCGACCAGCACGAAACGCATGGACAGGTCTTGATCGGTGCGCAGGACGCCGGCCGCCTCGCCGGCATTGCTTTGCAGATCACGCAGGCCGGCTTTGAGCCCGTGCCAGATGGTGGGCAGCGAGCGAAACAGACTAACAATGCCGCTGGCCGCCACCGCGCCCGCGCCGATGTAAAGCACGTAGGCTCCGCGAATGCCGTTCGGACTCATTTCAGAAATGGGGATTGTGCCTGGCGCTAAAATGGAAGTCATGCCTTCGCCAAAAAACTTAATCAGCGGGATTAGTACCAGATACGACAACGCTCCGCCCGCGCACATGATGCCGGCGACGCGCGGGCCGATGATATAGCCCACGCCCAATAATTCCGGCGAGACTTCTGCGGCGACCGAACCGGCTTTAAACGGCGGGCCAAAGACCGTGCCGGCCACATCCTTCCAACCGCGAAAAGCCACGTTAATTAATTTGTAGAGCAGGCCGATACCAAAACCGGTAAAGATCAGCTTGGCTCCGGAGTAGCTATCCTCACTTTCCGTAGCGTGCTGTTTGCGATGGCTCTCAGAGGCAGCCGCTTTGGACTCTTCCGACGCCCCGGCTTTGAGAACTTCGGCGCAGGCCGTACCTTCCGGGTATTTTAAAATACCATGCTCTTTGACAATCAAAGCGCGGCGCAACGGAATCATCATCAGAATGCCGAGCAGGCCGCCGAGAACAGACACGAGGGCCACGCGGGTCAGCTCCAAATCAAAGCCAAGAATCATAATGGCCGGCATGGTTACGCCCACGCCAAAGGCGATGGATTCGCCGGCGGAACCGGCGGTCTGGACGATGTTGTTTTCCAGAATCGTGGCGTCGCGGCCGCCCATTTTAGAGAAAAGCCGAAACAGGGTGATGGAAATGACGGCCACCGGGATCGAAGCGCTGACCGTCAGGCCAACCTTCAGCACCAGATACAGCGATGACGCGCCAAAGATGATGC
Organism: uncultured Gemmatimonadota bacterium; assembly: GCA_964404765.1. Classification (GTDB taxonomy): domain Bacteria; phylum 4572-55; class 4572-55; order 4572-55; family 4572-55; genus CAYOLL01. The sequence goes on from CAYOLL010000156.1 coordinate 6,042, forward strand.
CCAGCAATGTGCCGACAATCAGCGGCAGCGGGGTGAGCTCGCGCATTTTGGTTTCCGGCGCGATATAGGGTTCAAATTCAACGTGATGCGAGTGGGACATGGGTATTTTCCTTTAAATTTTTATAGATTAGTAACCGATGTGAAGGATCATTGTCTGTAATATTATAGCCGACAGATACCTTCTGTCAACCGCAAAACTTTGAAAAGGACAGCGCGGCGTCTTTTGGCCTGAAAAATGCAAAGATACGCCACAATGGGGCAATTTCAGCGGACTTGCACTTTGATGACGGCGCAGGTAAAATCGTCGCTTTGTTCAGCGGAACCAACATGACTGCGGACATCCGCTTCAATTGCGGCCAGGATCGCCGGGGCGGGGGCCGCGAGATGTTTTTCAATCACGGTCGTGAGCCGCCGCTCTTCATAACTTTGCCGCAAGCCATTCATCGCTTCGGTGACGCCGTCGGTAAAAAAAACAAGCACGTCCCGCGGCTGCAAAATCGTTACTTCCTGTTCATAAGGCAGATCGAACATGCCCAGAAAAAAACCGCCTTCACCAAGTTCAAGCGGCTGCTTCATGCCGGGCCGAAAAATGTAGGGCTTGTTATGGCCGGCATTGACGCTGGTCAGGGTACACTTGCCATGATCGTATAGCCCAAACCAGGCGGTTACGTATTTATCCGCGGCTGCAGCCGCCAAAAGCAGTCGATTCATGACGGTAATTAGCTCCATCAAGTCAAAGCGGTTCGGATTAAGCGCCAGGTAGGTATCCAAACAGGCGCATAAGGTGGAAACGAGCAAGGCGGCAGAAATGTTTTTGCCACTGACATCAGTGATGATGAACAAGCTCAAATCGGCATTGATTTTGATGATATTATAGTAATCGCCGCCTACTTGCTTGGCCGGAATCAAGTGCGCCGCCACTTCAATATCCGAATAGGCCGGTAATGCGGCGGGGATGAGTCGTTGCTGAATTTGACGAGCGGTATCCAGTTCGTGCTCCATCACTTTGGACTCTACTTCCAGATTGACCAGGCGGGCATTTTCGATGGCAATTGCGCATTGTTCGGCCAATGTCTCAAAAATCAACAAATCGCTTTGATCAAAATACGGTGCGCCTTTTTTATTGACCACTTGCAATACACCGACCAAACGGCCATCGTGAAGCATGGGCGCACAAATCATGGCGCGGGTATGATAGCCAATTTTTCGATCCAACTCCGGGCTAAAACGGGCATCTTTGTAGCAGTCTTCGATCAAAAGCGACTGGCGATGGCGTCCGACCCAACCGGCAATGCCCACTCCCAGTTCCATGGCAAATCCTTGCATAGCCCTGCCTTTTTCAACTTGCGTCCGGACCAGGTGAAGATGCAGCTTCTGATCAGCAGGATCATACAAATAAAGTGTGCAGCCATCGGCGTTGAGAGTTTCCTTGCTGTTGATGATGATCTCGTTCAGAATTTGGGTCAACGGTTTTTTCTGTGAGATTTGATGAGAAACCTGCTGTAGGAATTTCAAACGTTCCACTAAATCAAAAAGTGCGCGATTTTTTGATTCCAGTTGCAGAACGCTGTGTTCTAAAGACTCGCGCAGCTCACCGCTTAAGATGCGCAACAAAAATTGAGGATAGCGTTGTCGCAGCCGGTCAAACCGAGCCCGACTAAATACCAGCAAACTGACCCTTGTTCTGGCGAGGACACTGGCCGTGCGAGGTCGCTGTTCAAACAGGGCCAACACACCAAAAGATTCGCCTTTTTTCCGCTCGGATAAAACCGTCAGCTTTTTGCAGGCATCGCTTCCGACGAGCTCCTTGACAATATCAACTTTGCCCGATAGGATCACAAAGAATTCAGCGCCGATTTCGCCTTCGTGAATAATCGTAGCGCCGGGCAAGTAGACCCGCGCTTCGGCATCCGCTACCAGATCATTAAGTTCTGATTCACTCATGCCGGCAAATGCCGTTATGGATTTGGATAGCTGTTTGGCTTTCAATGCAACTTCCCGGTAGGTGGAATTAATTACGCAACAGCCAATGTTGATTACCTGTTTTTCGCCGAATTTTTTTGCAGAAGTTCTCGGAGTTGAAAGGTGTGCCGTATTGGGTGCATGACGGCATGTTCAAGCATGGCGTCAATGCAATATTCGATGTGCCAGCGGGATTTTGCCACCAAGCCGAACCGCTCTTCCGGTACTTCCGCCAAGGGCAATCGCCATTTTGTCAGTAATTGCTCCAAATAGGATTCGGCTTCGGCCTCAATAACCTGCGCGTCCGGTCTTGGAGCAATTTGGGGATCGGGTAGATTGAGCTGTTCGCACATCCAGGTCATATACCCGCGGGCAGCGCCCAGCACATGTCCCAACAAGGTTTCCAAAGAGGCGTAGTCGGGGTCATCGGTTTTTGGCAAAGTCAAATTAGCGGCCTTTGCTTCACGCCAGACGCTTAGAAATTCATTCATGTGCTGTTCATGTAAAATTACCATGGCCCGAGCGCCACGGTAGCTGTAATTGTTTAACTGGTCAATGGTTGTCATAAGCTTGCCTCCGGAAATGATTTTAGGAAAGATTTGGACTATGCAACCGATTGCGGCACGTCAAACTGCCGGGCCTCGATTGGTAGATAGACAAAAAATGTGGTGCCAACGCCGACGGTGCTCTCCACATCCACGCGTCCCTGATGCATTTCAGCCAGGGTTTTAACGATAAATAGCCCCAGTCCTGTACCGGCAGCGCGCAAACTTTTGCTTTGCAAGCGCTTAAAACGATCAAAAACAAGTGGTAAGTCGCTCACGGAAATACCCGGACCGGAATCTTTGACCGTGATCGTAACATTGCGGGCATCGTGCCGTTTAACTATAATTTTAATTTTACCATTGGCGTCAACAAATTTGATTGCATTTTCCACTAAATTAATAAGAATTCGCTCGATCAAATAAGAATCCCAGATGACGGCAGGTAGCTCCGGCTCAATCTCATATTCCAGATGAATGTTATGCATATTGGCTTCAAGGATGGTCAAGCCATACACTTTTGCCACAATTTCCTGCACCTGGCAGCTGCTTAAGTTCATTGGCAGCTTATTCTCATCGACTCGCACGGAGTCCAGCATATCTTCAATCATAAACTTGCAGCGAATAATCTGGCTGTAAATTCCCTTGACCATTTTGGCCTGAAGCGGGTTAAGTGAGCCGGTAAAACCGTCAATCATACTTTCCGAATAGCCAAGGATAGATTGAACCGGTTGCTTAAGGTCATGCGCAGTAAAATAAAATAGATTCTCCTGCATTTCCTCCATTAATTTCCGCTCGGTAATATCCTTAAAAATGCCAAGCGCGCCCATTTTTTTGCCATCTGCATCATAAAGAAACGAGATGGACACGCTGACATACAATTGTCCACCGTTTTGGGTACACAATTGGGTATGAATGTTGGCTGCGGAGCTCTTGATTTTGAGTGTGCGTCTCAGACGGTTTAGTTCCTTTAAACCACCGACAAGCAGCCGATGTACTGGCTTGCCGATTAAGGCGCTGCTGCTAAAACCGGTCAGCCTGTAAACGGCCGGATTGACATAGGTGATTTTGCCCCAGGGTGTTGTGGCAACAATACCATCAGCGGCACAAGCTAAGAGGTTATCGTAATAATTTTGACCGGGCATTATCGGGTACACTCGTAAAATTTAGACTATCAGGATTGAATCGCAGGTAATTAACATGTGGGAAATCGGCTTATGGAACAAGTTTGTGGAAATCGCAACCTTGCGAAGGCTTCAGTGCACAAAATATGCGGATTTTAAATTAAGCCTTCGCAAGGTTTCACCATCATATCCCATGAACCGGGAAATCTTTTGTTACAGCGAATACGGAAGCTATGAGTCGGATGAACTTGTCCAAATAATTTGACGCGCTCGCCGCCGGGTTTTCTGAATTTCTTCGGTCAAAGTTAAGTCATCTTTAGTCTGATATGCCTCTTCCTGTGCTCTGTGAATTGCCTTGACAAAGTCCGGCTTTAGCAGCGCTTGCGCGGCGTGAGTGGGTGAGCCCATATCAATTGGCAAATAGTTTCGTTTACGATTTAAAGCGCTGATTTTTTTACGACTGATGTACTTGCCAAGCTGACTGTAAGTTAATGTAACATAAAGCGGGGTTTCATGAATTGTGTAGGCGGCAATATTTTGAGCGGCTCGCTTATTTTTACGATCAATCACGCCGTACATTAAATAGTCTTCAGCCAGGACATCTGCTTTTTCGGAGATAGCTATTTTTTCAAAAGTACAGCGACTTAGAAAAATTTCTAAATTTTGCTGCTGATATTTGGCCAATTTGCCAAACTGCTCGGCTACGGCCATCGTATAAACGCCACAGCCGTTTTTTGCGCGCAAAATATTTAGCAGGTATTCGATTTCGGTACGCTGAGGATGTTCCGGGCTGGTTGCCGCTTCAAAAATGTCAAACTCAAAGCCAATTTTTATCACACAAATCTCCACACATTGTTAATGCAATGGTATTATGTTAAGCACAAGGCGGGATTGTCATGCTGATGGCATCTTTTTTCAAAATAATACGGCTTGATTCGAAAAGGATTTTTTCAGAATGACAATTGGATCGGCTTTCCTTAACTTAATGGCAATAAATGTTAAATGAGTTACAAACTATAAAATCAACATGGCATCGCCATAACTGAAGAAACGATACTTTTCCTCAATAGCTTCATGATACGCTCGTAAAATCAACTCGCGGTTGGCAAAAGCGCATACTAACATGAGCAAAGTTGATTTTGGCAAATGAAAATTGGTAATCAAACAATCAATAATTTTGAATTGATAAGAAGGGAAAATGAAAATTCTTGTCCAATCCGATGTCGCTTTTAGATTGCCATTGTGTGCGGCGCTTTCCAATGCGCGAACACTGGTTGTTCCGGTGGCGATAATTCTATTCCCGTTTCTGCGGGTGCTGTTGATGATTTCTGCAGCATCCGGCGAGACGGCAAAAAATTCAGGGTGCATTTGATGTTCCTGAATTCGTTCGGTTTGGACCGGGCGGAACGTCCCAAGCCCAACATGCAAGAGAACCCGGACAATCGCTATGCCACGCTCCATGAGTTGATTCAGTAAGTCAGGCGTAAAATGTAAGCCGGCTGTCGGCGCAGCCACTGCGCCGTTTTGGTCGGCAAAAACTGTCTGATAGCGATTGTTGTCCAGTGCAGAAACCGGACGTTTAATATAGGGTGGCAGAGGTGTGCGTCCGGCTTTGTCTAACCAGTCAAAAAAATTTGTAACACCTTGAAATTCTATAATGCGGCTGCCATCTGATTTGGTCTCTAAAATAACAGCGTGAACATCGCTTGATTCAAAAAGCAAGGATTCACCGGGGTGAATACGCCGTGCCGGTTTTAGCAAGGCTTCCCAGCGATTTTCCGCCAGGTGTTGTAATAAAAAAATTTCGACTTGTCCACCGCTTTTTCGCCGCGCATTTAATCGTGCCGGTATTACCTTAGTCGTATTAATTACCAGCGCATCACCTGGATTAAAATATTTGCCGATATTGGCAAATAGGGTATGCTCAATCCGTCCGCTATGTCGGTCAATCACCATCAGCCGTGAGGTATCACGATCGGATAACGGTTCCTGCGCAATGCGTTCGGGTGGCAGCATATAGTCAAAGTCGGCGGTAAGTAACGGAGAGGTCATATCACAGCGCCTTGCAAAAAAAGAGAGCCCCATTTTTGCGATGAGACTCTCTTTTATTCTAATTCTTAATTATCTCCCGGCACATCTGGTTTCTTTGGCGTATCATGGAATTTATAAACGACCTCACCGTCTTTTTTCATCCCGTACTTTTCACGGGCAACTTTTTCGATGTATTTCGGATCGTTTATTAATCGCCAGCGTTCCTGTTCCAATGAGTCGCGCTCCGCTTTAAGCTGATCAATCTGCCCTTGCTGCGCAACAATTTCCTTTTGCAGGGCATTAATACGCCACATGCCATAATCGCCAAAAACCAACACATAGAGCAATACAAGAATAAGCGCAAAAATGATGATGCGCCCAATATTTTCCGGGGTTAACTCCGGTTTGATCAGGCGCGCCAAAAGTTTTTTACGTTGCTTATCCGACCAGCGTGTATTGGATGTGTCCGCCATACCGGTTACTTCTTTAGGTTAAAAAAAGCTGCCAGACCTGGATAAATGGCTAACGAGCCCAGTTCCTCTTCAATTCGCAATAACTGGTTGTACTTGGCCAAACGGTCGGTACGGGACATGGAGCCGGTTTTGATCTGACCGGCATTGGTCGCCACAGCCAGATCGGCCAGAGTAGTATCCTCAGTCTCACCGGAGCGGTGGGATACGATTGAAGTGTAGCCGGCCCGGGCTGCCATTTGCATGGAGTCGAGTGTTTCGGTCAATGTGCCGATCTGGTTAAGCTTGATAAGAATCGAGTTGGCGATTTTGCGCTCAATGCCCATTTTAAGCCGCAGGACATTTGTGACGAATAAGTCGTCGCCAACCAATTGCACTTTATCGCTTAAGCGGTCGGTCAGCAGCTTCCAACCGTCCCAATCATCTTCAGCCATCCCGTCTTCTATGGAAATAATTGGGTATTTTTCGACCCAACTGGCGTACATATCGACTAATCCGGCTGATGTCAGGGCTTTGTTTTCCGCTTTTAGTTCATACTTGCCATCTTTGCAAAATTCACTCGATGCGGCATCTAAGGCAATAAAAATGTCTTTTCCGGCTTGATAACCCGCGGCGCTGATAGCCTCCAGAATGACTTCAATGGCCTCGGAATTGGATTTAAGATCGGGGGCAAAGCCACCTTCGTCACCCACAGCTGTGTTCAGACCTTTTTTGTGCAGCACTTTTTTCAGGGCGTGGAAGGTTTCGGCACCAAATCGCAAAGCTTCACTAAAACTGGTAGCGCCAACCGGCATGATCATAAATTCTTGCAAATCAACATTGTTATCGGCATGTTTGCCGCCATTAATAACATTCATCATCGGAACCGGCAGCGTTTTGGCGTTTGTGCCGCCAATATATCTGTATAATGGGAGCCCGATTGTTTCAGCAGCAGCTTTGGCACAGGCCAAAGAGACGCCGAGAATTGCGTTTGCTCCAAGCTTTGACTTGTTTGCTGTCCCATCCAGTTCAATTAACATTTGGTCGATAGCGGGTTGATTCGCCGCATCCAGCCCGATAAGTCGGGGGGCAATTTCGTCGTTGACATTCTGAACCGCTTTTTGTACACCCTTGCCCAAGTAGCGTGTTTTGTCGCCATCGCGTAATTCAACGGCTTCGTGTTCCCCGGTAGAGGCGCCGGAGGGAACCGCGGCACGGCCTCGAAGACCACTTTCAACAATCACATCAACTTCCACGGTTGGATTGCCGCGCGAGTCGATTATTTCCCGAGCGCGCACATCAATAATTTCTGTCATAACGAAAGCTCCTTGCCAAAAGAAGATGAATGAATTCAGCTTTCAACCTCATCATTTCCAATGCCGGCTGAAAACTGACTACGAAGGTAGAACCATTTGCCATTTAATATGTTGAGGAATATATGAGACTTTTAGCGACTGGGCAAGAAAAAAAGGCGATGGAAGGGTATACTTCCATCGCCTTTTCTTTAAAACGAAGCGCGGCTTGTTTTTCTTAATCAACAGCGTCTTTAAGACCTTTACCGGCTTTGAAGGTCGGAACTTTTTTAGCAGCAATTTTAATTTTCTTGCCTGTCTGTGGATTACGGCCTTCGCGAGCAGCACGTTTGTTGACCGAGAAGGTGCCGAAATCGACAAAAGTGATTTTATCACCTTTTTTAAGTACTTCTTTGACGCTATCCAAAACAGCTTTTAAAACATCTTCAGCTTGTTTTTTGGAAATCTCCGCTTTATCGGCAACTTTACCGATGAAATCTTTCTTGTTCAAGTTAACTCCCTCCTCATTTGAGATACGTAATGATATGACGCAAAGCCTTATGCAAACAGGGTTGCAAAATATATGTAACCCTGTTTCTTGTCAATAAATTTTGTCATTTTTCAGCAGTTATTCTATTTTTTTGCAGCATAATCGTGTTATTCGTGCGCAATTCTAATTTCCGGTGACACGAAATTACGATATATATTCTCATTAAATTGACGTCAGCGATTATCATATAACGATAATATTTACATAGCATTACAAA
>CAYOLL010000157.1:0-14056 GCA_964404765.1 uncultured Gemmatimonadota bacterium
CCTACGGGGCAAAAAAAGCACCGATGACTTTCAAATTTAATTGGAAAGATGTCTAATGAAATATAATACAGGTTATGCCGAAAACCCATTTTTAAACGCACAACGAAAACGCGTTCTTTTTTTTAGTCTCTGATCCGGCAATATCCGGGCCTGAATGCTTTTTTCGTAAGTCATCAAGTTTTTTTTGAATATATTATAATCCGGGCGCGTCTTAAAAAATAACCTTTTCGGGAAAAGCGGGAATTTCTGCAATTCGGGCGGACTCCTTCCTTATCTGAATGATTTTATCCGCCACAAAGTTATGAAAAATTCGCTCCTTGTTTCGCGCGCAGGCCAGCCAATACATTGCCGGCCTGTCAGACAAGTCATCCATATCGCCCGGGACCGACCTTTCAACTCGGAGTAAATTTAAATAACCGCGATATTGGTTGTATTTGTGGCGGATTTTTTTTAACATTCGGGCATAAAGTCATGCAGATGTTAGGCTGCCGTTTTATACAGTGTTTAAGCTATTGTTTTTGAAGATATGGCTGCAGACGTGTAGCACAGATTAGCAATCTGTCCATGTTTGAAGCCCGCACAGATTGCTAATCTGTGCTACAGCGCCAAAAACATTTTCTTAAATGCTGTAGCCCCGCTATGGCGAGCAGGTTTGCACGGGACGAATGGAACGGAGAACTGCGTGACGGGGGGACATATATATGAAAAGCCTGACTGCCTGGAAAGAAGTTTTTAAATCAACCGATTATGCTGACAAATGGAAGCGGGCAATTTACAGGATTTCCTGGCCCCAACTACAAGATTGGCTGCACCGACGATATCTGCTAAAGCATATAGATCCGCGCTTCTACACAAGTGAAGAAATTACCCGCACAACAACCCACTATATCCGCCCCGAATGCCAGAGCGCTGTTCCGCCGCGCCTCGATCTGTCCCAGCATGTTTACACCGTTCGCATCGACCTCTTTCAGGAAGTTGACCGCATTTTGGGCAACCAGAAAGGCCATCGCCATACCCTTATATTAGCCGACTCCGACATGGGGAAAACGTCTTTCGCGCTCAATTACTATGCCTATCACCACTTAGCGCGTCTGAAGTCGCAGCGATTCAACCTGCTGGTCGCACCGCTCGGCTTAAAACAAATTGATGATGACATCCGCGCGGTGGAGGACAAAAAAAACACCGTTATTATCCTCGACAATTTTGACGAAGATACTCAGGCCATCAAAGACCCGTATAATCGTCTGACGAAGCTGCTGGATATCTGCCGCGACTTTCGTCATGTCCTGATAACCAGTCGGACCCAGTCCTTTTTCGGTGATGACGGCCACACGCCCAATACCGGTACTTTCACGCTTTCCGTTTCAACATCGGAAGGCATTCGCGAGATCGTTTTTTACAAACTGTATATCTCGCCGTTTTCCGATGCCCAGGTTCGGGCCTACTTGCGCCGCCGCTTCTCCTTGTTGAAGATTCGCCAGCGCCGCCGCGCTGAAATTATGGTCAGCGGCGTACCGCAACTAACCGCCCGGCCCATGCTGCTGGCCCATATTAACGACCGGCTGCACTCCGGACGACAGTTTTCCGCAGCCTGCCAAATCTACGATGATATGGTCGAGACCTGGCTTGCCCACGAAAAGCAATATGTGGCCGATGGTGACTCGCTGCGAATCTTTACCGAAACCCTCGCGGTCGATTTGTATATGAACCGACAGTCACGCGGCTCGGAGCGGATTCCGATCCCGGAATTGCAGCCGCTGGCTACGGAATTCGATATCAGCTTAAACAATTGGCCGGTGAACGGTCAATCGCTGTTGAATCGCGATGTGGACGATAATTACAAATTTATCCATCGCTCTCTATTAGAATACATGTTTGTCAAGCGCTTAGTCAATAATGAATATGCCGTTCATCAGATTATTGAAAGCAATGAAATTCTGACCGATCAGATGACCTATTTTCTCAGGCAAATTCTGCCGCAACTACCGGACTTGACCGCCCGGCCCCGGTTAATGGCGTTAAGCTTAAAATGTCTGGGCTCTACGGCCGAAGAAGTGCAGGGAATGATGGGGCATTTGCCGGTTAAAGATCGTGCGCTGTTGCTAAATAAGATCGGTGACATCGGCGATCCCCGTTTGGAAGTGCAAACCCTTGAAAAAATGCAGTTTTGTTACATTCCAACGGGTCCATTTTGGATGGGCAGCGACCGTAGCGATGAAGAAAAAAAACATCTCAATGAGAAGTTAAACTACGATTACTGGCTGGGCCGTTTTCCGGTAACCGTCGCCCAATTTCGCGAGTTTGTTAAGGCTGCGAGCTATCCGCCACAGCATAAGGCCTGCTTAGATGGCGGGTCGAATCATCCGGCGCGTTTTATTACCCGCTACGATGCCCTGCACTTTTGCCAATGGCTCACCAAAACCTGGCACGAGCAACATATTCTGCCATCCAGCCATAGCATCCATCTGCCGTCCGAAGCTGAATGGGAAAAGGCGGCGCGCGGCGGCCTGACGATCTTAAAAAAACCACTTATTACCACCATTCGGCATCTTTTTGTCAATCCTGATGCCCAGCGGGTCGAAAAACCACTGCCGGCCCGGCTCTATCCGTGGGGCGACAACCTCGATTTGAATTATGCCAATTACAATCAAACGCGAATTGAAGATACAACACCCGTTGGCTGCTTCCCCTTAGGCGTCAGTCCCTACGGCTGTGAAGATATGAGCGGTAACGTGTGGGAGTGGACATGCAGCTTGTTCACCGACTACCCCTACGACCCGGATGATGAGCGCGAAAATCTTAAAAAATCGGGGCCACGCGTCCTGCGCGGAGGTTCATACGCCTATCCGGCAGAGTTCATTCGGGTTTGTGACCGTTTTTGTGATCATCCCATTTATCAAGTCGATTTAATTGGTTTTAGGTTATGCATCTCGGCTCGGACAGCTTAATTCAGACTTTTAGACTGTAGACTGTTAGGTGATTCGCCTTCAGCCAGACAGACCTTTGACCTGACAGGCAAACTGTATTTGATTCGTCTTGACACCTCCCGCCATTTTTACTATCATTCCCACGCCAAATTTTTTTAATAGCGTAGGTTTTTAGCCTAAAGCCCATGGGTGTCAAGCTAAGGTTCACCACGCTGAAATTAACCATTAACAATTAGCCGTTGACCATTAACAATTCATTTTCGCGGGCTTATTTTTCATAATGAAACGAAAAACAATTGTTAATAGCCAATTGTTAATGAAAGTAGGCGGCTTTAGCTTAGTTTGATACCAATGGCCTAACAGCCTACAGCCTAATAGCCTACAGCCTAAAGACCTGCAAAACCCGGTATGATAAATACACAAGTGAACTCGATCACAGAGGTAACGGCAGATATCAAACAACTTTTGCCGGAATATGCCGTTTTGGCCAAGCTGCATGAAGGCCCACGCGCGATCGTTTATCGCGCCCGCCGGCTGGAAGACGACTTGCCGGTTATACTCAAAGTGCAACGGGCCGAGTACCCGACGCCCGCCGATATCGCCCGCATCAAGCGCGAGTACGAACTCGCGCGGGGATTAAATTTTAACGGGATTGTCCGCGCCTACAATCTGCTCAAATTTAAAAACGGCTACGCTCTGGTTCTGGAAGATTTTGGCGGCATAGCCTTGTCCGAATATCTGGCCGAATATCCGGACGGGCTGGACCTGGAAGTTTTTTTAAAAATTGCGATTCAATTGGCAGTAACACTCGTCCACATTCATAAAGAAAATGTCATCCACAAAGACATAAAGCCTGCCAATATAATCATCGAAGCGCACTCCCTGACGATTAAGCTGACCGATTTCAGCAACACCGTTTTGCTCTCGGCGGAGTCGCAAGGCTTTCGCAATATGAACCAGATGGAGGGCACCCTGGCCTATGTCTCGCCGGAGCAGACCGGCCGCACCAACCGCTTTTTGGACTATCGCACCGACTTCTACTCGCTGGGAATCACCTTTTATCAATTACTGACCGGTCATCTGCCCTTTCACATTGAAGACCCGTTGGAGCTTATCCACGCCCATATTGCCCGGACACCGCCCCCGCCGCGGGAAATAAACTCCCGTGTGCCTCCGGTTATCTCCAATCTGGTTATGAAGTTAATTGCGAAAACAGCCGAAAGCCGCTACCAAAGCGCCGTCGGACTCAAGATCGACCTGGAAACATGCCTGCTGCAACTCCAGACTGCCGACACCATCGTAGATTTCCCCTTGGGGCAAAAAGATGTCTCCGACAAATTTCGACTTCCCCAAAAGCTGTACGGACGCGACAAAGAAATCGCCATGCTTCATCAAACTTTGCAGTCGGTGATTCAAATTGGTGCGTCGTCGGTGATTTTTGTATCCGGCCCGCCGGGGGTAGGCAAAACCCTGTTATGCCAGGAAATCAGCACACAAGTCGCCCTCTACAGCGGCTTTTTTATTGCCGGAAAATGTGAGGAAATGCAACAGCACGTGCCATATTACGCACTGATTCAGGCATTTAAAGAACTGGTGGAGCTACTGCTGACGGAAAGTCAGAGCCATCTGGATCGCTGGCGTGATGATTTGCATACGGCTCTGGGCTGGAATGCCCAACTATTAGCCGAAGTCATCCCAAACCTCAAGTTAATTATCGGTGAACCGCAGGAATGGCGCGGAGTCATGTCACCGGAGTCAGAAAATCGGTTGCTGCTGGCTTTTCGCAACTTCATTCGGCTCCTGGCCCGACCCGAACATCCACTGGTTATTTTTTTGGATGACGCCCAATGGATCGATGCCGCCACGCTCAAGCTGATTAAACACGTTTTGGCAGAAATGGCTGTGCCCCATTTAACACTGCTGCTTGGTTACCGGATTGATAATGCGGACGAGTCAAAGCTGTGGCCGACAATCAACGCGCTACGCGCCGTACAAGCGGAAGTCCATCATCTCAAATTAGATAATTTTGGTCAGGATGAAATTACCGCAATTATTAGCGACACCTTGGCTTGCGCTCCGGACGCGGGCAAACTTTTAGCCGAACTTATTTTTCAAAAAACCGAAGGCAATCCCTTCTTTGTCACCCAGTTTTTAAAATCGCTTTATGATGATAAACTGTTGACGTTTGATTTTGATCGCGGTGTCTGGCGCTGGGATTTGGCAGAAATCGAACGCTACGGCATTACGGATAATATTGGCGAACTCATGGCCAGGAAAATCGGCCAATTGGGCGAGGATACCCAACAAGCGCTAAAACTGGCGGCTTGCGTGGGCCTGGAATTTGATCTGGACGTGGTGGCCATGCTGCACGGCAGACCTAAAATGTTAACTGCCGTCGATTTGTGGGACGCCCTATGGGAAGGCCTGATCGTAGCTGAGGACACTTTTGAATTTGCCGAATTAGAAACCGATAGCGCCTCCGGTCGCAGCCGCATCTTTCGGTTTTTACATCAGCGAGTGCAGCAGGCGGCATATTCGCTGTTGTCAGACAGTCAAAAAAAAGCTGCCCATCTTAAAATCGGCCGTTTTATTCAGCATCATACTGCCGCCGATCACCTTGAAGAACGTATTTTTGATCTGGCCAGCCATTTAAACCTATGCGTAGACATCCTGACCGACAACGCCGAACGGCTGGAACTGGTGCAATTTAATATCATCGCCGGCAAAAAAGCCAGGAACGCCGCCGCCTACGATGCCGCATTCATCTACTTTTCCAACGGCATTGGCCTGTTGGCCGCCAATAGTTGGGAAAAGCACTACTCGCTAACGCTGGACTTGTTTAATGAAGCCGCGCAAACAGCCTATCTTTGCGCCGATTTCGCCACAATGGATACTCTGGCCACAGTTGTGCTGAGCAAGGCGCGCACCTTGCTGGATAAAGTGCGCATGTACGAAATCAGGATTCAATGCCACATGGCCCAATTAAATATGGACCAGGCCATACGCACCGCGATCAAAGTTTTAAAAATGCTGGGTATTTTTATCCCGCCGCGCTTAAATCGGCTGACCGTTCTGTTGGGCGTACTGCATCTGACTATCATCCGGCATGGCCGCAAAATCAAAGAAATGGATCGCTTACCGCTCATGACCAACGAGAAACTGCTGGCCGGGATGCGCATCCTGATGCACGCCTGTTCGGCGGCCTATTTTGTTGATCCGCACACATTTGCCATCTTTGCGCTAAAAATGATGATCTTGACTTTACGCTATGGCAACTCGCCTATATCCGCATTTGTCTACACCAGCTACGGCTTGATTTTAAGCAGCGGGCTGGGGAATCTGGACGCCGGCTATAAATTTGGCCACCTGGGCTTGCACTGGTCAAACTCACCGCATTCCGCCGAGCTGACGGCAAAAGTGCAGACCCTTTTTAACTCGTTTATCCGCCATTGGACCGAGCCGCTGCGCAGCACTTTAGACCCGCTTAAAGCCGCCTATCAAAAGGGTATTGAAACCGGCGATCTGGAATACGGCTGCATTGCCCTTCATGTCTACTGCTTTCACATGCTCTATCTGGGCAAAGAATTAGCCGCCTTGCAGACCGAAATGACAATCATGAGCGGCGAACTCAAAAAATTCGGCCAGGTCAAAATCTACAGCGCCAACGAAATGTTCCGCCAAATGACCCAAAACCTGCAGGGACTGGCCAAAGATCCGCAAATATTGACCGGCGAATGTTTTGACGAACATAAAATGTTGCCGGTTTTTCAACAAACGCGCGACCGCAACGCTCTGGCGGCTTTTTATCTGCTAAAAGCACAATTGGCCTATCTGTTTACGGAATCTAAAGCCGCCGAAAATTGGATTATGCAGGCCGAAATCTACTGGGACGCTATTATGGGGTTGATTTTGGATGCGCAATTTCGTTTCTATCTGGCCATGATCCTGCTATCACTTTGCCGGGCGGCGTCCGATGGCGATCAACGCCGCTATCGTCATAAAATAGCGGCCCAAATGCGTTATCTGGAGAAATGGGCCGGCCATAGCCCTGCCAACTTTTTACACCTGCTGTACCTGGTCGAAGCGGAGTACGACCGCACTTTTGGGGATGATAAAAAAGCCATTGAGTTTTATGATCGGGCCATTGCGACTGCCCGCGAAAACGATTTTTTGAATGATGAAGCGCTGGCCTGCGAATGCGCCGCCAAATTTTATCTCAGCAAAAATCAAAAGAAAATCGCCGGGCTATATTTGGTAGACGCCCATTATAAATATCACAAATGGGGCGCAACGGCCAAAGTCAAAGATCTGGAAACACGCTATCCGGACATGCTGGCGTTTAAGCCGGCGCAAGGCGGCAGCCCATCTTTCTCATCAACCACCACTTACAAAGGCGAGCATGACTATAGCTCATTGGATCTGGCCGTCGTCATCAAAGCATCGGAAACAATTTCCGGCGAAATCGTGCTGGATCAACTGCTCAAAAAGCTGATGAACTTCGTGCTGGTCAATGCCGGAGCGCAACGCGGTTTTTTGGTGCTGGAAAATGACGGACGACTGGTCATCGAAGCGGAAGATTCGGTCGATCTGGGCGAGCCGATTGTTTTGAAATCGATCCCACTGGAATTAGACGAACGCCTGCCGCGTTCGATTGTCAACTATGCCGCCCGCACCCGCGAAAATCTGGTCCTTAAAAATGCGGGGGAAGAGGATCGTTTTAAAAAAGATGCCTACATCATCGCCCATCAGCCCAAATCGGTTTTATGCATTCCGCTGGTTAATCGCAGCAAACTGATCGGCGTGGTTTACTTAGAAAATAATCTGACCACCGAAGCCTTTGCCTCCGAGCGGATCGAAGTGCTGAAGTTGTTGACTTCGCAACTGGCCATTGCCATCGAAAATGCCCGGCTTTACGGCAGCCTGGTTCTGTCCAAGGCCAAGCTGGAGGATTACAGCCAAACGCTGGAGCAGAAAGTGGCCGAGCGCACCGCCGAGCTGCAACAAAAAAATGTGGAATTGGAGCAAACCCTGCAACAGTTGCAGTCTATGCAGGAAAAAATCGTCACCCAGCAAAAACTGGCCTCGCTGGGCCAAATGACCGCCGGCATCGCCCATGAAATCAAGAACCCGCTGAACTTTGTCACCAATTTTGCCGATTTATCCGTCGATCTCTACAATGAATTGGCCGTGGAACTACAAGCGTATCAGGATAAAATCCCGGCCGACAAAATGCGCTTCATGCTGGCCACCATGGACGACCTGAAAGCTAACCTGGGCAAGATCAGCCAGCATGGCCGACGCGCCGACCAGATCGTCAAGGGCATGCTCCTCCACGCCCGTGGCAAATCCGACGCTGTGCGCGCAACCGATCTGAACGCGCTGGTGGATGAGTTTGTCAAGCTGGCTTATCACGGCTTTGACGCCAAAGGCGGGGCTTTTATTCCGGAGCTCAAATGTCAATACGACAAAAGCATCGGCATGATCGACCTGACGCCGCAGGATATGAGCCGGGTCATCGTCAACATGATTAACAACAGTTGCTACTCGACCTGGGAAAAGAAGAAGCGGCTGGGCGACGACTATCAACCCTTGATTCAGATAACCACGCATAACCTGCGCGATAAGGTGGAAATTATTATTGAAGATAACGGGGAAGGCATTTCCGCCGAAAATTTGCAGCGCATTTTCAATCCCTTCTTCACCACCAAGCCGGCCGGCGAAGGCACCGGCCTGGGCCTGTCCATCAGCTACGACCTCATTGTCAAAGGCCACGGCGGCGAGCTCAAAGCCGAGAGCCGGGTCGGCGAGTTCGCCCGCTTTATGATCGTTCTGCCGCAGAAGGCGAGTCCGGCCGGTTAATCAAAAGCTTCTACGGGTAATTCCGGCGCTTGGAGTACTTGTCCCTGGACGCGGGCTGAATAGTTTACCGCTCATGATTTTAAACTTCGTTTTTCCCCCCCGAAGCCTGCAACGCAATGCCGCTTACTATAAATCCCAAACCGACAATGGATGATGGCAAAATCCGCTCGCCGACAATCAGCGCGATGAAAATCAGGGAAATAAACGGGGCCAGATAGGCCAGATTGGCGACACGGGCGCTGTTGGTCGAATGCTGCAGAGCATACAACCAGGTCACAAAGGTAATGCCCATCTCAAACAAACCGATATAGGCCACCAGCCCGAATTCGTACGCCGACAGCCCGACAATGTTGTGCGTCCAGCCGGCCAGCAAGCCGATATAGACCAGGCCGAAACAGAAATTAAGCGCCAGTTTAATGACCGAATCCCGCCGATCCTTCAGGTTAAGAATCCAGTAAATTGCCCAAAAGATAGAACTGATCAGCGCCAGAAACGAGCCGAACGGGTTGGAAAACTGTATGGCCGCAAAGTTGCCTTTCAGCGAAATGATCACCACGCCGCAGAAGCTGATAAAAATGGCAATGACTGCCCGCGGACTCAGGCGGTGCTTGAATACCGCCGCCGACAACAGCGACAGCACGATGGGCCAGGTCCAGTTAAGCGGCTGCGCTTCCTGCGCCGGCAGCAGCGCATAAGCCTTGAAGAGAATCAGATAATAAACAAACGGATTAAACAAGCCCATCACGGCCGAGTGGAGTAAATCCCGGCGGGTCTGGTCAAAAAAAAGGCGGGTTTTGCGTTGCCCGATAACGACGGCCAGCAATGTTACGGTGGAGGTTAGTGTCGCGTAAAAAAGCACCGGCAGAACATCGACACGCGCCAGGGCCAGCTTAAAAGCCGAGGCCACTGTCGACCAGAGCAGGACACTGATTCCGGCAAATAGGTATGCTTTGGATTGTTGGGTCATGGGCTATTTTCCGGCTGCCGGCAGGGTGATGATACAAGTGGTGCCTTCGCCCAATTTGCTCTCCAAAAGAATTTTACCCTTGTGAAATTCGATGACGTGGCGGGCAATCGACAGGCCAAGGCCAAGCCCGTCCTGATTGCGGTGCATGTGTTCCTGAACCTGATAAAAGCTGTTGAAAACACGTTCGATTTCCGCCGCCGGAATGCCCACGCCATTGTCGGCAATCCGAATTTCGAATGTTGGCCCGGTTGCCATAATTTTAATCCAAACATTGCCGTCCCGGTTGCCGAACACCACCGCATTCTGGACAATATGCTGGAAAGCCTGTAGCAGCATCGAGGCGCTGCCCATCACCCATGCGTCATTACTTTGATTTTCAAATTCAATCCGGATGTTTTTGTTTTCGCACAGTTCTGCCAAATTTTGGAAAACTTGCTCAAAAACGCTGTCGAGCAGAATTAAATCGCTCTGCGAATCCAGTCCAACACTTTGCAACTGCGCAAATTGCAGCAATTCGTTGACAACATTGTGCATCTGTTGGCCAAATTGTAAAATGGTATTGAGATACTCGCTTTCCTGAGGACTCAAGTGCCGGCCGACCTTGACATTTAGCAGCTCGGCAAAGCCAATAATGCCGGTCAATGGTGTTTTAAGCTCGTGCGATAAAATCGACAAAAACTCATATTTTAAATTTTCGGCGCGCTTTTGAGCGGTAACATCATGAATCACACAGACAAAGCCCTCGTCACACGAAATCCGGGCCGCCGAAATGTGCAGGGCCCGCTCCAGAGGCGTCGTAAGCATGACTTCAAATTCGCAAATAGGATTGCCTTCGCCTAATCGGGTTTGTAAACCGGCCAAAACGTCGCGCAACTGCGGAATTTCGGCCAAAGATTTGCCAACAATCTCGTCGTGCTTCCGCTCCAGCAAATGGCAAATGACCGGATTGGCATCAATAATCTCCAATTGCGCATTCGTAGCCAGAACACCATCGGAGATACTGTCGATAATGATGCGCGTTCGTTGGGCTACCGCCTCCATTTCTTCCCGCCGGCTTTTTTCGGCCTGGTAGATATGAATGAGCTCTTCGATATTGCTGAGTGTTTGCTTAAAAGCAAACGACTTCTGCTCTAAAATTCGTTTCCGGGCTTCCATAATTTCTCCCATTTTTCCCTCATTATACGACATATCGGTGCGTCGTCTGCTTGTATCCCGCAAAAAGCTTGCCGTAAAGATTGGGGGAACGAAATGATAAGGCAAGATGATACTGCGACGGCCCGCTTTTGCTATGCAGGTTGCCTTGCTAACTTGCTAACAAGCCTGAATTATTCACCACGAAATACACAAAATACACGAAAGGTTTCTGAATTAAAGAGTTGCCTAGCTCGGACAGGCACGGTTCAAAATTTTGGCGTCACACTCTGTAATCCTTTATTTTCGAGTATTTCGAGTATTTCGCGGTTATTTCATGAATAGACATCTTTCCAATTAAATTTGAAAGTCATCTATGCTTTTTTTTGCCCCGTAGGGGCAAGCCGTTTGTAGAAAATACGCAAAAACATAGCTGTGATGAGCCCCATCGGGGCGACCCGTGAAGTATGACCGGTGTCGTCGCGGTTAAACGGACCGCCCCGATGGGGCTATCCACCGGGTTCGGTTGGTTCGCTTTTCTACAAACGGACCGCCCCGATGGGGCTAAAAGCCGCGTGGCAGCCGGATTTATTTTGGAAAGATGTCTAATAATTCAGTGACCGAGACCCTGCGGGGTCTAATTGTATACAAGAAACGTCCGAGATCCGCGATGTCATGCTGAAAGCATCTTTTCGCAAAGTTCATCGCAAGTTGATAAAAAAGATTCTTTCAGAATGATATTTGGCGAGTTTCTTGTGAAGCTAACATCCAACGCAGCAAATTACCGCCAAATCCTCCGCTTGTCAACCCGCTTTTGCGCATTAAACGAAAAAGCCCGCCAGTGAGACAACCGGCGGGTTTGCAAAAGAAAGCGATCTGTGTCCCTAATTTCCGGGCTACATTTTGCGCCATGTCTTACATCCAAAAGTTTAAAACGTCGTCAATCGTTTCGCGCTCTTTTAAAATCGAAAATTCGGGCAAACCGTTCCCGCCTTCATAACCAATGACACGCGGAACCTGACGGCTGTTATAGCGCGACCACATGCCGAGCGTATAAGCGCCGGTATCGTGAATCGCCAAAAAATCCCCGGCGCAGACCTCGGGCAGTTCGACCCGTCGGGCGATCATATCGCCGGAAAAACATAACGGTCCGGCAATGGCATAGGGCGCAACGCTTCCGGCTTTAAGCCGGCCGGCGGCGTCCAAAACGGTTAAATCGTGATGCCAATCCTTGGGTTGATAGCAGCGGCGCAGCAATAAATCCGCGCCGACATGAATGATGATGGTGGACAATTCCGCGGCAGGCTTAACATACTCCACACGAGAGACGGTCCAGCCGCAGTTGGCCTGAAGGTAACGCCCAAACTCGGTTAGCAGCCGAAAGTGGCCCGAAAATAGTTCCGGGCAGCTTCCGGCCAAATCTGCGGCATAATCCGCCATGGTGTAGTCGGTATCCGTTGCCCGATAGGCTACCGGCAAACCGCCGCCGATATCGAAATGATTGATTTGCGGATATCCGGCCTGCCGATTGACTTCCAAAGCAAATTCATAGACCAGGCCAATGCCTTTAATCAGCAGTTCCGGGCTGCAGCCCTGCGAGCCGATGTGAACATGAAGACCGCGCAGCCAGGAGTAGCGGGCAAATGCCGCCAGTAATTCCGGACGGTATGGCTTAAGCGGAATGCCAAATTTGGAATATTCTCCGGCCACACTGGTCATGGCAATCCGACCCAGGCCGATTTGCGGGTTAAGCCGAATCCCTATGCAACTGTTACTGGCGACAGTTTCGCGTAAGGTTGCAACGCGGGCCAGTTCAGCCAAATTATCGACATTCAGGTAGATGCCTTTTTCTAAGGCAAAGCAAATTTCGGCAGGTGTCTTACATGGGGAATCGAAGACGATGTGAGCGGGCGCGAAACCGGCGCGCAATGCCAAATGCATTTCGGGCAGGGAAGCGGCTTCGGCTCCGGCGTTCCAATCGGCGAATCGATTGAGGATACGTAAAAGGGGGTTAGCCTTAATGGCAACGGCGTGGAGTGTACCGGTTGGGAAAGATTTTTTGAGCGCGTCAAAGCGGGCTTTTAGACGTGTCAGGTCATAAAAAATAACCGCCGAATGCGGCTCGTCCATCAAACCGGCTTGACAAGCGCTTTGAAAAACAGCGGCCATTTCGCTCGAAGTTATCCGTGACAAGGATGCGCTCTGCATTTATATTTCCTGTGTGATGCAAAAAAGTAACCACCATAACGTCACCAAAACACAACGAATCACTACGAGGCCTACATGAAGTTACCTATTTATCAAATCGACGCTTTTACCAATCGCCTCTTTCACGGCAACCCTGCTGCCGTTGTGCCGCTGGAAAGCTGGCTGCCCGACGATACGCTTGCCGCCATCGCCGCCGAAAACAATCTGGCCGAAACAGCCTTTGTCATGCCGCGCCCGGATGTTTCCCCGTTGCGCTGGTTTACCCCAACGGTCGAAATTGATTTATGCGGACATGCCACGCTGGCCAGCGCCGCGGTTTTATTTCGCTATTATTTTCCGCACTTGAATCGGCTTGCCTTCAGCACGTTGAGCGGTGAGCTCTATGTGACGCGCACCGGCGATCTGCTGAGTCTGGATTTTCCGTCCCGACCCGGTCAGGCGGTAGATATCAGCGACGCCATTGTTGCCGCCCTGAACGCCCGCCCCCGTGAAGCCTATCAAGCGCGGGACCTGCTGGTTATTTTTGACTCGGAAGCTGAAGTCCTGGCCTTGCAGCCGGATTTTGAGCGTATTGCCCGGCTGGGGACTGTGGGCGTAATTGTCTCCGCGCCGGGCGACGCGGTGGATTTTGTCTCGCGGTTTTTTGCTCCGGCCGCCGGTATTCCGGAAGACCCGGTCACCGGCTCCGCTCACTGCACACTTACGCCTTATTGGGCGCATCGTCTTGGTAAGTCGCAGTTGAATGCCCGTCAGATTTCGGCCCGCGGTGGCGAACTTGTCTGCGAATTGCGTCGTGATCGGGTGATGATTGCCGGCCATACGGTTGAATATTTGCGCGGCGAAATCGAAGTCAACGCCTAAAAAAGATTAAGCACGGATTCATGCCTGGCAAGGTTTCCTACACAAAAATAACCTTGCGAAGCATTAGTGTCCGTTCTATAATTTGTTATTACAAAACAAGTTG
>CAYOLL010000158.1:0-13848 GCA_964404765.1 uncultured Gemmatimonadota bacterium
GCATTCCGGCATGACATCGAATTGAAATGCAATTTCTAACCCTTAATCAGTATAGATGCGTTTAATCCGCATAAAAATAGGATTGCCAGTTATGCTGCTCAACCGAAATGCGCCAGGAAAGCAGCAAAGCCGGAAAAGGATTCGGGTCCTTAGGCCGGGAAAGAAGGTCCATCTCCGCTTGACGCGGGGTACGATCTGCTTTTTGATTATTGCACTTTTTACAGGCGGCTACCACATTGGTCCACGAATCCGGGCCGCCCTTGGAGCGTGGCAAGATGTGATCAACGGTTAGTTCGGCGACGCCTGGTTTTTCGCCGCAGTACTGACAGGTAAAAGCATCACGCCGGATAACATTTTTACGATTATAGCTGATTCGCAAGTGTGGCCGGCGAATAAACTGATACAAGCGAATGACGCTGGGCACGGCAAATTTTTGATTAGCGGCGTGAACCATCCGTGGCGTATTTTCCACAGCCTCAGCTTTATTTTTAAAAATCAGCTTGAGTGCACGACGCGTATTGCAAATGTTAATCGGCTCATAGTTTTGATTTAGGACCAGCACTGATTGCATGGTGGACATAAAGACAAACCCTTTGGGATGATGGAAAGACATCTACCGAACGAATCCACCCAGAACAATTATCAAAAAAAGTTGGAAGCGGGGGCGGGATTCGAACCCGCGACTACTTGCTTATGAGGCAAGTGAGATAACCACTTCTCCACCCCGCATCCAGAATCATAAACGGCAAAAACCCGTCTTATCAAATAATAAGACGGGTTTTTTATTAGGAATATATATCCAATACAATATCCGCAGCCGGGGTCAAGACATCAACACCCGTCTTCAGATTAGCAATTAAACTTATAAAATAAGGACGTTGTGCAATACAATTGAAAGTAAAACCTCCGTCACTAGTATAGAAATGACTACTCGCATTCTCATCTAAATTAAGTATAAGACGCTAATATCCTCTTGTCAAGTCTATTTTTGCTATAGACAACCGTAATAAAGTCCCAAAAATATCCATTATCAACTATTTGGTTCAAGTATAGAATCCATGTCATTCGGTAAACGGTTGCAAGCGTGCAATTTGCTCAATGCCGGCCCGATCAAGACGGCAGCTTTTCCAGCCGTCAACAGTTTGTGCGCCCAAGCGATCATAAAAATGTATTGCCTGCCGGTTCCAATCCAGGACTTGCCAGTCAATTCGATAACAATTCCGCGCCACAGCCAATTGTGCCAGATAAATCATAAGCGCTAATCCGACCTTTTTAGCACGACCTTCCGGCCGAACAAATAAATCTTCCAGGTATAAGCCGGGCCGACCTAAAAATGTCGAGAAGTTATGAAAAAAAATCGCCTGGCCAACCATTTCTGTTTCAATCCACGCCAGAGCTACTTCGGCATAAATTTTGGGGCCAAATAATGTCTCTAATAGATCGGACTCGCTGGCCACAACACGATCGGCAAGCTCTTCATAAGAAGCAAGCTCTTTAATCATTTGCAAAATTTGTGGGACGTCGGTGGGTGTAGCCGGACGAACCGTTACCCTGGCATCATTCGGAAATTTCATCGAGGTTCCTAACAGCCTTTCCACAATGCGGAACACATTCCTTCATCGGGAAGATTTGGCGGATTATTTAAGTCCAATAGTTGGCGATAAAATGACTAACATATTATTTTAAAACAAGTTACGTGTCGGAATATTTTTGGCATAATCCCTGCTTTTTAAGAAGATGTGTAGGTTAATTCATTTCTAAAACACGATGCATTCTTAAAAAGGAGGACGCCATGTCTGATCGGAATAACAAAGATGTTCAATCCAGCATTCGGATTTTTCGCAGTTTTGCCAATTTACTTGCGATTTCTTTCGAACTTGCCCGCCAAAAAGATAAATCTGAGGGCGAGTATAAGAAGCAAGAAAACTCCTACTAAGGAGTTGGTTATGAAAGTGCAAAAATTAAAAATCCATCTGTGCTACGCGATTCAAGTCATCTTGGGCCTGTCTATAATAGACAGCTCAAGATGACTGCTCATTTAAACTTGCCCCTGATTTAAGAAATGCTGATGTTGGGGGCAAATTTTCCCATGTTTTCTGCTTTCACTCATGTCGCGCTGTCCGTCTCTTGAAGTTTTCCGCTTTATGTGCCGGGCAACGGTCGAAGTTCAATGTAGTTCTGCTTCTTTAAATCTTCAATAAAACTTTCGTAACGAACGGCCATTTTACTTTGCCGCACCATATCTTCCAGTTGTGGGCGAACGTCATTAAAGCTATATGGCCGTGGGGCTTCGCGGGCATCAACCCGAATCAGATGATAACCAAAATCACCCAAAACCGGCTCGCTGACTTCGCCGATTTGCAAAGTTTTGACGGCATCATTATACGGTGGGACTAACTCGCTAAGTGAAAATTTTCCTAACGCGCCGCCTTCGTTGCGCGTGTTTTCATCCACGGAGTATTGCTTAGCCAGATCACTAAATACGGCGCCGCTTTTAAATTTGGCCAGCACATCTTTTGCCGTTTGCAAGGCGCGCAATGAATCGGCTTCATCCTGCCCGATTTTAATCAGAATATGCGCTGCGGCAATTTTGTCATCCTTTTTATCATTCACTTTGATAAGATGGTAGCCCAGACTGGTATTTACCGGCTGCGAAATTTCGCCCACCTTCATGGTCAACACGGCCTTCTCAAATTCGGGTAGCATATCACCAACGCCAAAGTAACCTAAATCCCCGCCATTTTCTGCGCCGGGACCCTGAGAAAAGGTTTTAGCAGTTTCGCTAAAATCGGCGCCGTCCATTAATTTTTGACGAATCATTCTGGCTTTTTCTTGTGCTTTTTCATCGGCATTGCCGGTTACCTCGATTGGGATCAGAATATGTGAAACTGTTACTTGCTCGGGCATTTGGGGTAATTCGGCTTGTTTCTCAGTATACATTTGGCGGATTTCGTGGGCTGAAACTTCCACTTGTGATCGAATTTTGTCATCTACCAAACGATTAATCATCAGTTGATTGCGGATATCCTCGGCGTAGCGGCGGCGCAGGTCGGCAATGGTCAAACCTTCTTTGGCCAATTCGCTTTCAAAAGCTTCTTGCGATGGAAAATTTTCGCGAATACGGCCGATACTTTCTTCCAGACTTTGATTCACTTCTGCGCTTTGGATGACAATTCCCTGTGTTTTGGCTGACTCCACCAACAAGATGTTTTCTACCATCTGATCACGATATTTTTGGCGCGCCTCCTGCTTCTCCTCTTGGCTGGGTTCTTTTTTAGCCTGCGCAAAATACATGTTGACGGTTTCATCAACTTCGCTAAGCAGAATAATCTTGTCGTTGACAATCGCTAAAATTTGATCGATTACTTTTGGCTCGGCAAATGTCAGGTTGGGCATTAAGCATATTGCGCTCAAAAGGAGCAAAGTTTTTTTCATGAAATAAATCCTCCAAAACAAGTTATAAATTCCAGCAACAAATCATTCTATCCGTTTTGTTGCTCAATAAACTGCAAAGCAAAAAGGCGGTCTTCTAATGAAAACCGCCTTTCATACAGATAAAGAATCAAAAAGGTTTCGTTATTAATTACTTTGATGCGTTGTCATCGCTTGACGCAACGGGACTATTTTCTTTCCTTCGGCAATATCCAGAAGGTTGTCAAAAAAACTGTGCTGGGCAAAGACATCCGATTTGTGATTAAAAGTATCCATGTAGCGGTAATCAACCCAGGACATAACCAGATTGCCGGCGGCATCACAAGCAATAGACGGTTCGGTTTGAACAGCCGGTGAGCCAAACGGGTCGTTGATCTGAATGTTTCGACCAATCGCCAGACCGGTCAAGGTGTAACATTGCGCATAGATGTCAAAATTTTCATTCCGCAGATCGGCCCAGACAACCATAAATTCGCCACGTCCGTTAATGCAGGCAGATGGGTTGCGCTGGACGCGCACGGTTTTGTCATCGTTTATCAGAATATTATTGCCGATCAGTTGTCCGTCCGGATCAAAAAGCTGGCCGAAAATATCGAGGTTCCCATTGCGATCGTCACGCCAGACAATCATCATGGTGCCGTTGTCGGCAATAATGATATCCGGATTGCATTGATCGACATCACCACCATCTTTTGGGTTGATAAGAATGTTTTCGCCTTTGAGTCCACCGGTGTTGTTCAGGCGCTGGCCATAGATATCAGCGCCTTCGTAGACAGTTTTTGCCAGGCGGCAGTCACGCCAAACAATCATACCGCCGCCGTTTTTGTCAAAAGCCAATTTTGGATCTGTTTGATCGGTGTTGGTAAAGTCGCTGTTAACCTTAAAACTTGGCCCAAAGGGTTGGCCGGCTGCCGAAATCTTACGCGCAAAGATGTCAATGTTGCCATTACGCCAATCTTCCCAAGCTACGACGAAGCTGCCATCACTCATTTCGCTAATGGTTGGATTCATTTGGTCGGAGGAGTTTGCTTCATGAATTATGAAGTTTGCTCCGGTTAACTGGCCGGCTTTGGAAATGAATTGCGCGTAGATGTCATTGTTATTGTTACGCTCGTCACGCCAAACAATTACATAGCTACCGCTGCCGGCGGCAATAACATCTGCGTCTTTTTGGCCTGTGGCGGTTTGGTCACTGTTAACGCGAAAATTCGGGCCAAAGGCTTTTCCGCCGGTGTCCAAAACTTGGGCATAGATATCGCGGTCACCGTTGCGCCAGTCTTCCCAGACAACAATGCTATTACCTTCACGATCAATAGCTACGGCCGGCGCCCACTGATTGGCTTTCTGGGCAGGATCATCATTGATTTTGAAGTCATCAATAACCGCACCACGATCATCCTGCCAACTGTATTGCTGGCGCGAAATCTCATTCAAGGTCATACCTTTGGGCGGTGTTAAAAGAACTTTAAGTGGTTGGCCGGCGCTTGCGGCGCTAACAGCCAAAAAGTAAGCAATAATCCCTAAAAAAATCCTTGAGCGGTTCATAGCTTTGTCCCCTTTATCTTAAAGTTTAGAAGCTCTGTCTGCGCCCCCGCAGGCAGTCATTTTGTTATCAAGGCTGACCCTTTTGAAAGGGTTAGCCATTATAGCACGCGACCGGTAATAAGTCAAACACAATTTTAAACTTGTGACATCTTTTGTGAGCTCACATCGCTTTTATTTCGCAGAAAGAGTGCCAAATTTTAAACAGGTCTCGGAATTTTACCCAATATTCATCAAAACAATGAGCTATCGAAATGTCTTCAAGTAAAATATTAAGTACAAATTCAAGGAATTCCGAATTCCGGAGGCAGCGTCGTTATTCACTCCATTCTTTGGAAATAAGCATGCCTGAAAAAACGCTCAATTTTATTTCTTTTGGAACGCAAAAATCAGCGAAAAGAAACGACGCGTGTGGTTGAACGTCATGGAGTGCCATTCCGGCATTCACTTCACGCGAATAGCGGAAAATGAAGAGTCGGAATCCATGTTACTGTTTGTTCAACCTCACACGTCGAAATTACTCCCAAACATTTGCGTTGTGCGTGAAGATGTTGAGGAAATGTAGTGCGATTGCCTAAATCGCACCCCCGCGCGAATAAGGCTATTCGCGCTACAGTTGCGGTTGGCCGCTTTACGGATTGCAGCGTTTGCATGGAGTGAAGCCCTGTTTCAGAAACTTATCCCGAGTCTGGCTTTTTTCCACATTGTCGTGGGTCAACTTTTTAGCGCTGTAACAGGTCGATTTATGGAAAACCTGGGTGTTGATATTGCCCACATAGGTGAGGATTTCGGCGGGCTTTGAACTTACCGGCGGCAGTACGGTCGTTGAATCTTCAGCCGGTTTTGGCGCTTCGACCATAAATGCGCGCAGCCGCTTGGCCGGGAGGAGCTGACTTCTTTGCAAGAGCGTGCTAAAGCTGTTTAAAAGCTGGCCTGCTGCTTGCGGGTCGTCTTTAATAGTCACCCAATGACCACGGCTGGAATCTTCACGCGCATTGATCAAGGCCGCTGGCGCGCTCAGCACCGTGATTGAATCTATGACCATGCTGAAATCCGTCAGCGATTCATGATTTAGCAGATAGGTGGCGGCATTCCATTCGGAAAAAAGGTCGGCGGTGGTGTAATCGTCGGGCGGGTGGGCCGACTTATCAAAAATAATGGAGACGTTGACATTACGGCCAATAGCCTCAATAACCGCTTCCTGCAATGGGCGCGCGGTCAGGGTGGGCGTTACGATGAGCAGTGTTTGCCGGCAAGAGGCGATGGCAGAAGCCGCTTCGGTTGCGACTTGCCGACCTGCGTTAAAATTTAAACTGACTTCTGCCCGAACAAACAAAGGTGTCACGCATAAAATCGCGAGACAGATGAGAATTCGCACGATTACTGACATCAGGCGTCTCCTTTATTGGGATTTAATTCTATTTTGCTTTCTATATTGCGGTCATGCTGAGCGAAGCCGAAGCATCTTTCGACTCCGCTCAAGATGACACCGCAGTTTTGATTGCAAGTTAGCATAAATTGATTATTACCGCACAAACACCATTTTTCGGATGTATTCATAGCTCTGGCCGGTTTCGCCGCGCAGCGTCAGCTTGCCCAGGTAGACTCCCGCCGCCAATTTGTCCGTTGTCGCATCCCACCGCGCTTCATACGCTCCGGCGGCATGATACCCTTTGGCCAATTCTGCGACCTGCCGCCCGGCAACATCATAAACCGCCAGCGAAATTTCGCCTGCAACCGGCAGTTGATAGCGAACGGTTGTCGCGGGCGCAAAGGGATTGGGATAGTTGCGCAGCTCCAGCCGATTTTGGCTGTCCGCTACCGGATCATCTTCCACGCCAATCGGCAATTGGCGCTTCCCGACCGCATACCAAACCGGCAGCATCGCGCCTTGCAGAAACGCCGTTGCCTGACCGGAAGGATTCAATCGGTCGGTCGTCGGCACCCGGCCAATCAGCATAGAATTGCTGGTGACGTGATCATACCACTGAAAGACCAACTCGCGGTCGTTTGGCGAATATTTGGCATAACCGGGATTGGCAATCAAATCGCTGCCGGACTGGTAAAAATCGCCACTGTTAAAAAGCATTCCCTCATCCCCGCTATATAAATCCACCGCCCAAATCTGACTTTGCTCGGCATTAAAATCCACAAAATCATAAACCAGATAACTGTCATTGGTCTGGGCAAAGGATGGATTGCCAACGCTCAAACCTTCCGGCAGCGGCGGAAAGATCGAATAAATGACCGGCCAATCGTTCAAGTCGTCGACAGTCGCCTCCACATCCATTAAATAAACGGCCCAGAAATCCAGGCTGCCACCGTCACTTTGGTCAACCCGATTAAAAGCATCATACACCAGAAAACTGCTGCTTAAGTCCCAATCCAGGGCGTCGGCATATTGAACCGTGTCATCAAAAATATTATCCTGACTGGTGGGATTATAAAGATCGACTTCGACCGGCACGTCGGAAAAGTCACCATTAGCGTCGGCAATCCAAATATAGATTTTCGGGTCGTAGTCGCTGTTTGTGGTGGCGGCAATTTTTCGTCCGTCCGGCGAGATGGCGATGGACCACCATTGCCCGGAATCATCCAACGCCTCATCAACGCCGGTGGTCAGATCAACGCCGCGCAAGTTGTTTTGGTAATCCACATAAAGCGCGTAAGAGCCATCGTCCGTAACGCTGACCGGATTGGCCGATTCGCGCAATACCGGCACGTCCGAAATTTGCAAAGGAACCCGGTTAATTGGATTGACGACGTACAGATATTGACTTCCGACCTCCAGGCAGGCAATCCACTCCACTGCGTTCTGAATCGGCGGCGTATCCGTCGGTTCGGTTGACCCGCCGCTGCCGAGAATGCCCACGCCGTCGAAACCGGCTTTGACGGCATTCGTCTCCGTCGAAGATGCGCCGTACAGATCGGTCGAGGCTTGCACGGCGGCATTACGCATATCGGCAAAATTGGACTGCTTATTCAGATAGCCCGAGGACAAAACGCGATAGTAGATTTGCTCGGTTTTGGCGCGGCCAATGGCGTTGCCGATCAAATAGCAGGCACGGTTGGGGATGCCGCTGTTGACGTGCACCCCGCCGTTGTCGTCGTTGATGGACATGTTGCGGAACTCGTTCATGTGGGCGGGCTGCCAGCCGTTGCCGTTGCCGTTGTGCGGATTGGCCATATCGCGCAGGCGGCCGGTCGAGATGTACGATGTTTTGGTCACGTCCTCGCCGATATACCAATCATCCGCATCCACCATTGCCCCAAAAACGTCGGCAAGGGACTCGTTAAGCGCCCCGGATTGATTTTTATATTCCAGACCGGCAGTCAGCTCGATTACGCCGTGCGTCATTTCATGGGCGGCCACGTCCAGCGCTTTGGCCAACGGTTCAAAGGCCTGATTGCCGTCGCCGTAGGCCATCGCCACACCGTTCCAATAGGCATTGTCCATGCCCCGGCCATTTTCAGTCACGTGCATGATGGAAATGATGGTCGAGCCTTTGTTGTCAATGCCGCGCCGGCCAAATTTGCTATAATAGTAGTTGAAAACTTCACCCACGTTGTAATGACCCGAAACCGCTCCGGCTTCCCAACTGTTCGAATTGCTCGAAGTGACATGCGTCAGACGGGCGTTGGCGCCCAAATCCGTGTTATTGGCGCTGATCGTCCACAATGCGCCTTTGGGATCGTCCAGCACATTGGGCTGGCTTTGCTGCCAGATTGGCCGAGAGCCGTCAATCATGTAATAAGCGCTGCCGGCCTGATAAACATTGATGCTGCGATTGATGCCGTATAGGTCACGGGCAGTACCGGTCACCGGCCCATCGCTGGCGGTGGCATTGTATTTTTCCAGAATCGCGCCGCTGCCGGCATCAACAAAATAAAACCAACGATCACGCAGATTGGGCCGAATCTCCACATGCCAGATTAAGCGGGCCGGATTGTGCGCATCAAAATAAATGTATTGGGTCGCTTTTGGCGCGGTATAGTCTAAAATTTTCTGCAGCATGGCGTCAAAAACCGTAATAGGCATGACTTGCTGCATATCTGCCTCGACCAGCGTTACAGCCTGTGGTGCGGATATTGACGGCGTCAAAATATCCAGCGCAGGCGTTGGGGCATAGCGACCGTTAAAGCAATAAATCCGATTGTCCCGATCAATATGGACAGCCAAATCCTTGCCCCAAATCGGGATGCCCTGATGAAACTGGGCAAAGCGCAGATGCCGCCGGCCGGTTTCGTCCTCATTTTGCGATGTCAACTGCAGCTCTTGCCGGGGTGCAATCAATTTAAAAATATCTTTATTGTCATCTAAAAACGTCAGGGCGATTTCCGGATCGGACGCAGGTGACCGCACCTCAGACGCTTGCGCCAACCCGTCGCCGCTTAAAAAAATCGGCGTGCCATTGCTTTCATGCACTTCAATTTGGCAGTTCGGAAAGCGTCGGCTTAAATCAAACTGCTCCCGTGAAACAAGGGCGCCCGTCACCCCTTGCGCAGTCAGATTCGACAACGCTGATGGGGCGGTTGGCGCCGCGGCTTGGCCCCGGAGATAGGGACTGGCTTTTTCGGTCAATTGCCGACTGATTTTCTGCAAATCCGGTTTTTGCCGACCGGCCGGATGTGCAGTTTTGTGCTTATTGGCCCAGGTCTGGCCGGCGGAAGCCGTTGTTTGGCCGTGAATTAACAGCGCAACAATCAGCCAAATGCTTTTCATAAAAAAATTAAATCGAGCTTTCATTTTGTGATTCCTCCTGATAATAAAAGATGGCATCTCTAACCTAAACCAAGCTAATTTTTTGGCTGTCCCGGCGTCAATCCCGTACAATATTCAGTCACTTCTTCATACCAGGCAAGTAGCTTTTCCGGCACACCGGCGGAACCGGTGTCGCCCCAGCTCCAGCGAAGATTTTCGTTGCCGGCTTTATACGTAACGACTGTGGTCATGTTATCCGCTCCTTCCAGCTTTTGTTTAAAAACGCCGCTGGCCATCAGCGCATCCCGAAAGGAGGCAACGCGGGCCGGATCGGCCTGAGCTGTCCACATGATAGAGTCTTTGTAGGCGCGTCCGGGAAACTGCCGCACATAATCAACCCGACCGGATTCATACAGGCAATAACCGCTGTACAAGCCGGTAAAACCGCCGCCGCGCATCAAACTCATCTGAAAAAGCAGATGGGCCGGTGTGGCAGATGGGCCGCCGCTTTTGTCCGGAAGTGGCTCGGAGGGTTTTTGGGTAAGATTTTCACGGTTGGATTGGCAATTAAGCAGCAGACTGGCCACAGCAATAATTGCAAGTAAACGAATCAGCATAATAACGTCCTTGTCAAAGTTGTGAAAGCGTTTGCGCATTGGCCAGCGTAGTTTTTAAGCTATGTTTATTAAGGGTTTTAAGGGCTTATTCCACCCAAAAATAAAAAATAACCCCTAACGAGTATATTGTATCATTTGTAAGGTTTCTTGTAAACAAAAAAATTTGGACGGCAAAAATCAAGCCGCACATAATTTCTCATGGCATGGGACAGCGTCTTGCATATCTTTTATGGCTCGTAACGTTGCCCATTGCCCATCAATGTCATTAAGTTAGGCACAGGGCAGGATTGTCATGCTGAAAGCATCTTTTTTTCAAAATAGTAAGATGCTTGATTGATTCGAAAAGGATTCTTTCAGAATGACAATTGGATCGGCTTTCCTTAACTTAATGACATTGCATTGCCCATTGCCAAAGAAAGGCTAATTTATGCGTTTTGTCGTGACCGGTGGCGCCGGTTTTTTAGGGTCACATTTATGTGATCGGTTGCTAAAGGAAGGCCATCAGGTCGTTTGTATCGACAACCTGATTACCGGAAATGTCCGGAATATTGCCCATATTCACACCAAAGCATTTGAGTTCTTCCACTACGATGTGACTAATTTTTTATATGTGGACGGCCCGGTAGATTTCGTCGTCCATTTTGCCAGTCCGGCCAGCCCGATTGACTACATGGAATTGCCGATTCAGACGCTCAAAGTCGGCGCGATGGGCACCCATAAGGCGTTAGGTCTGGCCAAGGCCAAAAAGGCCGGCTTCCTGCTGGCCTCGACCTCCGAAGTCTACGGCGATCCGCAGATCAACCCGCAGACCGAAGACTATTGGGGCAATGTCAACCCCATCGGGCCGCGCGGCGTGTACGACGAGGCCAAACGCTTTGCCGAAGCCCTGACCATGGCCTATCACCGCTATCACGGGCTGGATACGCGGATTGTGCGTATCTTCAACACCTTTGGGCCGCGCATGCGCCCCAACGACGGACGGGTTGTGCCGGCGTTTATTGCCCAGGCCTTACGCGGCGAGCCGCTGACGGTCTTTGGCCAGGGCACACAGACCCGCAGTTTCGTTTATGTGGATGATGAAGTTGAGGGTATATATCGTTTGATTCGATCTAATATTCATGACCCGGTCAATATTGGCAATCCGCACGAATTGACCGTCCTGGAATTCGCCCGCCTGATCCTGGAGCTAACTGAAAGCCCCAGCGCTATCGTGTTCAAAGAGCTGCCGGTTGACGACCCGAAAGTGCGCTGCCCGGACATTAGCCAGGCCCGCGCCAAATTAGGCTGGGAGCCGAAAGTGACCACCCGCGAAGGACTGATTCATACCATCGCCTATTTCCGGGAATTGTTAAGTAAGTAAATACGTTAGTTGACAAAATAAGTAGTCATACAGAATTAATCTGGTATTTTGTACAGTTCGATTTGTCCTGAAAATAAGGCAATCAGCACCACAGGCTCTTCGGGAAATACCGGTTTTATTCTGTCTGACTACCTACTTACAAATAAATTATCCTGTGTGTTCAACCACACAGGTCGAAAGATAGTGTACCGTTTCAAAGTGCAGATTTTGAGGTTCCGGTCGTTTACCTATTTACAAACTATTTTTAATCCTGTCCATCCTGTATATCCATGCTTATTGGTCTGGCTATGACTTCCAGCGCAAACTTATCGACTTGGCGACAATTCCGGCTTGATCCCGCTGATCCGCAGCCGATATCCGGCGGGTATCTTCATCCGTTTGGCTTCGTGATCGGTCAGGGTTATGCCCGCGGCTTTTGCGGCGACTTTACGCAGCCGCTGTTGCCGGATTTTGCCAAAATTTCGCAATTTAACGGCTGTGACATCCAGTTCTCTTTCAGCCATCTTCAGGATAGTCAACCGCCGGGCGTATTTCGAGAATTGGCGCGTTTTCGCGGCACAACCCGTGTTATCGGCCAACTAAAAGCAAAGCACTGTCAACTTACGTTTTGCGATATCGCCTGTTCCGATCATCTGCTGGCGCGAAGCTTGACCCTTCATAATCACAGTGCACAGACGATTTTGAATTTTGTCATTTGCACAAGCATTTCCAAACAGGAAGGGCCGCTTCGGTTAAAATCAAAGCGCATTGCTTTTAAAACTGTGGGCGGGTGCATCGGTTTGGCCGGGACGGTTGCTCATCGTCAAAAAGACGAGGTCATCGAATGGAATGTGGGAAGTATTGCCGCCGGCGAAACCCGCACCGTTACGCTATTTTTGGCCGCTGCCGACACCGACTTGGCGCTTGAAGCAATTCTCAGCGATCTGCCTGCCGACTCTTGGAACGAGCCGGTACCAACCCCGAATCCATCATTGTGCCAATCATCTATCCCCATTTTAAACGACGCGCTGGATGAATTGGCCGGAGTCGTCCGGCAACTATCCGGGGCTGTCGTCGCCAACCCGCCTTTGTCCGAAATCAACCCACCGCTTCCCGTTGAGCATCTGTTAGAAGGCCGACCGTTGCGCCGGCTGCGTCTTAGCCAATTGGCCGCGCTTTTACAATCGGCTGCGCATCATCAGCACCCTTTTGCCCCGTGTTTAATGGATCACATTTTGACGATGCCGGTTTTTCAATCGCCCTGGCAAGATGTCTGCGAAATTAACGCGCTCTGGAATAGTTTGATCGTCTACTTTGGGGGCATGAGCGCGACGGCGGGCATAGCACGGCTGAATCCTCATCGTCTCCAAACAGATAGCCGATTTGTGGCCGATCCGCCCGTCATCAACGGGCAGCGCTACCGGTTGGAAAAAAAGTTCTACCGCCGCCAAAGCTGGACTGAAATCTTGCAAAATCAGACCCCGCTATTTAGCCTGAACCAGGATGCCGAAGTTCAACTGACGGCAGACCGGATCGAAATCCGTCCCCAAGTTTATGGTTGTGAAAATAAAACGCTGCGCCCGCCGCTTTGCATCGAAGTGGCCGGACAACCCGCGCTGTGGCTGCATGATTTGTGGCTGGAAGGGGAATTAGCCGTTTTTGGTCTGACGATTCGCTGGCGAATGCAGGGCAAATTGCGGAAAGTACGGATTAAAAATACAACGGATAAGCCGCTCACGGTCGGGCTGAACAAGCAGCCGTATCCATTGGGTAAAAATGGAATTATTCGCTGTGCCATCCATCGGGAGTATCGGCAGCCGGAGGTTTTTGTTACACTTCACACGCCGGATGGACTTCATCTGGAGCCGGCCGATGTTAAACGCAATCAGGCGATACAGATTCTGGGCTATGCCTTTGATCCCTATGGGTTTCCATTGCGTTTTGTGCGGATTCGCTGCGGTTCGGGCCGACCGATTACGGTCAAAACGGATGCGGTTGGTCTCTTCCGTCACAATTTTGAATCCACGGATAAAGGGATGCTGCTGGAAATTTCCGGGCGGCGGGGTGTTCACTACAAGCAAGATTTTCCAAATCTTTGAGATGTGAGAAATCTATCTTCTGTCAATAAAAATAGTTTCACAAAAAGTAATTGCTCAAAAAATGATGGTAGACCGAACCTTGCGAAGGCTTCAGTGCACGCTTTCACAAGTTTTGCA
>CAYOLL010000159.1:0-13800 GCA_964404765.1 uncultured Gemmatimonadota bacterium
ATGAGTTATGAGTTATGAGTTATGAGTTATGAGTTATGAGTTATGAGTTATGGGTATCTGTTTGGTTCAGATCTGTGCGGGTCAGGTATGGTGTCGTGTCTTCAGCCAGATGATCGACCCAGCTTTTGTCTTTTCGTTTGGCTTCAAGGCTTTCGATAAGATGCAACAGTTTATTTTCAACTTCGTAATGGAGTATTTCGAGCTCTTCAAAGCGTGCCGGCGGTACAAGTCCGATTTCCTTCAGACCGATCAGGCGGGTCAGTGTTTCGGCCAAAGAGCCGCTGGCAATATAGAGGAATTGGATGTATTCATTAATTGAGCGGCGGCCGTAACCCTCGGCAATATTGGCCGATACCGATTGGGTCGCATCGGCAAGCTGCGCTCTTAGCTTAAAATCCGTCTGAAAGTCTACATAAACCGTTTTCCAAACCCGCTGAAATAGCACAATCGCTTTTTGCCAAACATCAAGCTGCATATAGCCGCGATTTTTATTCCTTCGTTTTTAATACAATGGACATCTTTCCAATTAGATTTTGAGGTTCATCTATGTTTTTTGCCCCGTAGGGGCAAGCCGTTTGTAGAAAAATACGCGAAAACATCGCTGTGATAAGCCCCATCGGGGCGACCCGTGAAGCACGACCGGTGTCGTCACGGTTAAACGGGCCGCCCCGATGGGGCTATCCGCCGGGTTTGGTTGACTCGTTTTTCTACAAACAGACCGCCCCGATGGGGCTAAAAGCAGCGTCGCGCCCGGATTTGTTTTGGAAAGATGTCCAATCATGCAATTACCCCAAAACGCCATCACTCCATTTCTCCAAAACTTCCCCGTTAGGCGGATTTGACCTTGAATTTGTTGACTTCCTGCAAGAGTTGTTGGGCCAGCAGATTGATTTCGTCGATGGTCTTTTTGGCGTCGGCGCTGTTTTGCTTAAACTGCACGGCTTCTTCCATAATCTCCTGCAGACTGAAAACCACCTGGCTGCTGGAGTGGGTCTGGTCGTGGGTGGAATGGGAGATGTCGCGCATCATCTCCACGGTTTTTTCCGATTCCAGGGCGATGTTGTTGAGCACTTCCATGGCCGTTTCGATGGTGGCCACGCCGCCGTTGATGCTGTTTTGCTCTTCCTGAAATTCGGCAACCAGATCATTGATGGCCTCTTGGACTTCGCGGGTGATGCGTTTGATTTCCTCTGTGGAGATAAAGACGGAATTGGCCAGTTCGCGGATTTGGGTGGCGACCACGCCGAAGCGTTTGCCGATGGCCCCACTGGTGGAGGCTTCGATGGCGGCGTTAAAGGCGATCATTTTGGATTGCACGGAAATGCCGTGAATAATGTGCATGATGCGCTGGATCTCGCGCGATTTTTTGCCCAGCTTCAGGATTTCCTGAGTCGCCCGCATATTCTTTTTCTGGATCTCGGTCATTTTCTGGCGGCTTTCATCCACAGAAATGACCCCGTCCAGCGCGGAGTTGTAGGATGCATTGGCCAGGCGCAGCACTTCGCCGGAGCTGTCGGCAATACGGTTGGCCGTCTGAGAAAGCTGCTTGACCGCTATAGTCGTGTGATTGACAAAGCTGGTCTGGTCTTCGGCGCGGCGGGACATCTCCGTGATGGTATGGGTGCTGATTTCAGTCAGGCTATCAATCCCTTTGGAGGCGTCGCGGATGCTGATGACGATTTGGTTGAGCTTATCCAGAAAGCGGTTGAAGGATTTGGCCATTTGCCCTAACTCGTCTTCGGATCGCACTTCCAACTGTTGGTTTAGGTTGCCTTCGCCTTTGGAGATCAGCTCCATGCGACGGGTCATTTCCTGCAACGGCAGAACCAATTCCCGGCCCAGACCATGGGCCAGCGTGACGCCGCCAAAAAAGACTACAATACTAATCGCCAGAGAGATCAGCGCCAATTTCCATTGGGTGCGGAAAATCTCGTCGCGGCTGATAATGAGGCGGATAAATCCAACGTGCTCCTTGGATTGGCCATCCTGGTAATGAAAAATAGACCCGGTCAAGAGCAGATGATTATCAACCTGATCGATATGAATATCGTCAGCTTTTATGCTGAAAAGACTGCGCACTTCTTCGGACTTAAGCGGCGCAATGTTCTGAACTTTGCTGCTGAGGCGTTGGGTAAATAGTTCGCCATCCATCTTATACAGGTCCAGCGCCAGCAAATTGGAATGTTCATCGGCGTCGTCGTTTTCGAACAGGCCATGTAGAAAAGGCGTGGCCAATTCTTTATTTTCGCTCATCAGGGCATAGCTGGTAGCAAAGCTGGCATTCCGCAGCAACTCTTTACTTTCCACTTCCAGACGATGGTTTAGCGTGACATAGCTTTGGATCATAAAAGCGGCGCTTATCAGTGACAAAGTCACGAACTGCGTTGTCACCGAGGCAATTGTAATTTTCGATTGCAGCGAAAGCTTGCGAATTTTCCGCGTGAGCTTTAGTTTAAGCGCATTCAGCTTTTCGTTAAATCTCATGAAATGGTATCCTTCGTGAAACTTAGTGTTTTCAGGTATTTGTGACGAGGGATGAATTTTTCAGGTAATCTGGATTATTGAATTCGTTCCGGCATTTTTAAGCCGGAATCCACATTGAAGATACATATATTAAAGTTCTTTTGTCAAGTCAATTTCCGATATAATTCCTTAATTTGTTTGAAGATACCGGCTGTGCCGAGAATTGATCGCAAAAGCTTTTTCCGGTCACTTATATAACCTGAATAATCTGAATTACTCATAAAGGATTGCAGAGCGTGGCGCTAAAATTTTGCCTGTCCGAGCTACGCAACTCTTTAATTCATAATTCTTTCGTGTATTTTGTGTATTTCGTGGTGAATAATTCAGGATAACGACTTAGTTCCGGATTAGGACAAGCCTTTTGTTTTTAAACTTAAATGCAAAGCTCCTCAAACGATTCCTGCTCATTTTTGCCGGCTCGCTCTACCAATGGATCACGCCGATTGGCAATCTTCTCACCTCTATTTTTATTGTCCGCATTTACTCGGCGGCATTGTGGGGCGGGTTTGTTTCCATCAGCTTGCTGGTCAACTTCGCCGCCCATATTATGAACTGGGGTCAGCGCGACTATGTCCTGCGCGAAATCAGCCAAAGTCCGGCCCGATTGTCCGAAATCTGGCAAGCCAATGCGATGAGTCGCTTGCCGTTAGCCATTGGATTTGTGGTGATTGTTTCGGCTCAGTCGTTTGAACCTGCACAGAAGATGGCCATTATCTTGTGGGGACTCATTCTTTACTGGCAAAAGCTTTTTGAGCCGTTGATTCTCTATCGCAAATATCTGCATCTGGCGGCAATTGTTGAACTGATCTCCTACATTGTTTTTCTGGCAGCACTGGCCGTTTTTTTGCCAGATCTGGCTGTTTACCACTTGCTTTGGGCAACGCTGGTCGCCGGTTTTTTTAAGGGATTGGCGTATGCTTATTACTTTCGGCCTGTTTTCTCCGAACTAAAGTTTCGGTTTGAGGCGCGGCGTCTGGCGGATGGCTTTGATTTTTTTCTGCCGGGTTGGGTCGGCTTGCTGCAATCACGTCTGGACTTGTATTGCGTCGCACTTTTCCTCACCGAAAGCGAGCTGGGCATATACCATATTCTGACTAACTTTTTGATCCAACTGCGGGAGCTGGCCTGCGTTCGGGCAGCGCCGATGCTAAAGCACATCTATCGACTGCCGGGCCCAACCGTTTTGCGGCTGGCGCGGCGGATTTTTTGGGAAGGTTCCTTGATCTTAATGGTTGCCATGCTCATCGTCTGCGCCATCATAGAGCAGGTTTATCGACTTGAGCTTTCTCCCGCACTATACGGATTGGGCTATCTGGCGACATGGCCATTTTTTTTCTACTATCTGCCGACGCATCAGATTTTTAGCCGACATAAGCCACAGTGGGTAGCCGGTGTGACGCTGCTTGGCGGCATTATTCAGCTTATCCTAACCCTGATTTGGCTGCCCAACTGGCGATTAGAAGGGGCGTTGCTCGCCAGTACAATCAGCCAATGGCTCATCCTGGCGCTTTTTATTTCGTTGCAGCGCGCTTTAGTCCACCGCGCTGCAGAATGATCGTGCCGGTTGCGGCGCGACCTGTTTTTGGAAACTTCTCTGCGGAACAAAGCCCGTCTGCTGTCGTACAACCAATTCTTTTTGTAACGTCTCATTAACCGTAGGCTAACCTTGCGAAGGTTCCCGCCTGTAAGTTTGTGAAAGCCTGAAAGTATTGACTTCCGTGGCAAGTTTAACCTTCGCAAGGTTTGGTTTTACCAACACTTTTTGAGAAGTTACCTCTTTTTTAACCCCATTATTGTTGAATGATAACTTTGTTAGACGAGGTAAGTATGCAAAAAATTTTGTTGCTATTACTGTTGATTGGATTCCTTTTTACCCCGGCTGATGCGCAAGACATGCCCAAAGATACCGGCCGCAAATATCACGAAGAAGAGTTTGTCTTTTTAACCTGGAACGATGCCCAACCCCTGGCCTATATTTTTCAAGTCGCGACAAGCTATGACGGACCCCGGCTGGTGCGCTTTTATCGTGGCTGGTACGGGCTTAATGGCGACTGGTCAATATTTCTGGATGAGCGTTTGGACAACGAGAGCCCCGGCAAATCACCCATTAATGACGCGCTGCATATCAAAGAGCTGGCCAACGGCAATAAGGTTATTTCGTTTGAGTACAAGAAAAACAAGCTGGAACTGCATGTGTTGGATGACATCACTAAATTCGATATAGAAACCGGCTCAGCCGCCCGGGAACATACGGTCAGAATGCGGCACGCCACCTTACTCAATAAGGATACTGCAATTAGCGGTGTCACGATTCATACCAATCAATTGTTCCGCACCGAAAATCCGTTGCTTACATCGCCCCGCGGCTTGCACGGCATTTACGATGAGATTTATCTTATTACCAAAGAGGGTGATTTTTTGATGGCGAGCTTTTCCAAAACACGTGAGGAAAGAAATCTGCTGCTGACGCGGTTGAACAAAGTCAATAAGCAAAGCCGGGATTTAAAAGTGGAGTGGGATAAGACCTTGCGGGATGAAAAAGTGAAGCTGGACTATCCGATCATGTGGCATATCGAACAAACGGCCAAAACTGTGCAGACCGATGTCTATAATTTAGGTTCGATGATTCTGGCCGGTGAGCCGAAAACAGGCGCTTTTGATTTGTACGGCATGTTTATGGTTAAGGGCACCATGATTACTCCGAAAGGCGGCGCGCCGGTCTTAGGCATCATCAAGCATATTCAGGATTAACCAAAAACAGAACGCGGATTTGACGGATTAAACTCTTGTGAAGCCGGAGTAATGGAGTAATGGAGTAATGGAGTAATGGAGTGTATAAAAATACAAGCAACTCCATTATTCCAAAACTCCATTACTCCACATTTGTCCGTCATCCGCGTTCTATTCTTTTAGACCAAAGCGGCTTCAGCCATCGCCGGCTCTTCAAACTTCACCTTTTCTTTTTCGCGGCGAGGTTCTACCGGTTTGCTCACTATATTGCGCGGTCGATCACCAGGAAACTGCTTGATGTATTCCTCCTGCGGTGTGCGGCCCGTGCCGGCGGCGACCGGCGATTTTTCCGGCACATAGTAACCGCTGTTGGGCAGGGAATCGTTCAGCTTGATGGCGGCATCGGAGGCCTTGCGCATGGATTCGTCAGCGTTCTCGGTCATGGCGCGGACGTTTTCCTTAATCTTCAATTCCGCCAGATCCAGAAAGTGTTCGGCAGCGGTGCGATCCGCTTCAAAAGCCGGGCCGGATTGGCCGTAGCGCACCTGCATATCCAGCTTGGCCAGAACGCACGTCATCGCGTGCAGCATAATGGCGTTTTCGCTCAAGCGTGCCTGCACACATTGATATTTCAGGATAGCTTCCTTATGCCGCTTGCTGGCCAGCTTAAACTGCCGGCTGTGATCCTGCACCAACCAGGCGATACGGCGGGCTGTCGGCAGCAAAGACGGATGCACATTATTGATGGCCGGCATCTGCTTTTTCGCGCCCAGATACAACTGTGCGCCCAACGTGACCGCTACCTTGACAATCTTAAAATTAAAGCCGTTTTTGACAATCCGGCCGATATTCCCAAAAAAGCTTTGATCGCCATCCCACAATAACGCTTCCTGCAAACCCACCATCTGCTCGGCCAATTGCTTGCCGCCATAACCGAAAATAAAAGAGTGCATCACCTCGTTGGCGCCTTCCACAATTCGGTAGATGCGGGCGTCGCGGAAAGTGCGCTCCAGCTCGTTTTCGGTCATGTAACCTTCGCCGCCCATGATCTGCATCGCATCGTCCACTACGCGCCAGCCCATTTCCGAGGCAAACACCTTGGAC
This sequence comes from uncultured Gemmatimonadota bacterium, assembly GCA_964404765.1. Classification (GTDB taxonomy): domain Bacteria; phylum 4572-55; class 4572-55; order 4572-55; family 4572-55; genus CAYOLL01. The sequence goes on from CAYOLL010000159.1 coordinate 6,358, forward strand.
ACCGCGGTTTCCACCATAATATCGTTGTCATGCCGGTCCAACATGCCGGTCGTCATATACAAAACCGCGTCAATGGCATAACACAGCGCCGACATACGGGCAATATATTGCTGCATCTGCTCAAAATCGGCCAGCGGGCGTTGAAACTGATAGCGCGTCCGGGCCCATTTGATCGACTGCTCCATTGCCCCGCGCGCAGCGCCCAAAATCCCGGCGGACAGCGTGCAGCGGCCATAATTCAGACAGGTCAGCGCGACATTCAAGCCCTTGCCTTCCTGATGCAGCAAATTTTCCTTGGGCACTCTGACGTTAGTAAAGCGAATCCTGGCCTGCCACGTGCCGCGAATGCCGCATTTGGAGCGATTCTTTTGAAAGATGTCGATACCTTCCATTTCCGGTGTGCAGACTAAAGCAGTCACGCGGTCGCTGACTTTACCTTTTTTATCGGTAAATTTTTGCTTGGCCATGACTGTGAACAGCTCGCTGTACGCGCCGGAAGTGGACCACTTCTTCTCACCGTTGATAATATAATACTGGCCGTCGGCGCTCAGTTCGCAGCGTGTTTCCTGGCCGCCGGCGTCGCAGCCGACGTTCGGCTCCGACAGACAAAAAGCCGACAGGCTGGATTTGGCCATCTGGGGCAGCCAGCGCTTTTTTTGCTCTTCCGTGCCAAACAACATCACAGCTTTGCAGCCAATGGACTGATGGGCCGAGACCATGACCGAGGTGGACGCGCAGCTTCTGCCGATGCGTTCCAGCACCCGATTGTAACTGGTAATGCCCAAACCCAGCCCGCCGTATTGCTCCGGAATGGTCATACCCAGCACACCGAGATCAAACAGCCGTTTAATCACCCAACCGGGAATTTCCTGATCCTGGTCAATCTGGATAGAGGGATGTTCGTTGCACAGGTATTCGTCCAGCGTGGCCAACAATTTATCAGCCTTACGCTTTTCCTCGGCGGTGACTTCCGGGTATGGGAAAACCAGTTCCTGCCGGAAGTTGCCCCAAAACATATTCTTGACAAAGCCCATTTCCGAAGGCTCGGGGCCCATCATGACCTCGGCCTCTTGCAGCATTTGCCGGTCTTGCTCGGAAACGTTTTTTAGATTGGATAAATCAGCCATATTGTAAACTCCTTATTCGTAAGATGCGTTGGGAAAAAGGATTTATGGAAAAATTGAATACTAACAAAGACTACGTTTTTTGACCAAATCACATTTAAAGGTAACAAATTCTACTTTTTGGATAGATCAACCCCGTAAAATGATGCGTCGAATACCAACATTAGCATACACCTAACATTTTGGGCTCATAACATAAGTAATTTTTGCAAAAAAGCAAGGTTGACTTTCAAAGCTTCAGCCAGGTAATCGGCTGGACCAAAATAGACCCCACATTGTCTAAATAAAAAAGCCTCGCGCCATAATTGGCAGCGAGGCTTTTTCGATTCAGGCCGTATACTTCGCATACATGTCCGAAATTTTGTACCACTTAACCAGCGTGGCCACTCGTTCATCTGGTTTGGTCGGGATTTTGATGGGCCGGCCGCGCGCATCCAAAAAGACACCGACCTGCCCGCCGTGCAGAACGCCTTCCACCGGTTTGCCGCTGCCCTGACCCATGTCGAAACCCTTGGCCGGGGTGACGGTGCACTTGGCCCGTTGGCCGACTTCCAGCTTAATCAGCTTGTAGTCGCCGACGTTGGCGCTTTCGTTCAGAGTTGTGCCGTCGGGCATTTCGATTTTGATGTCAAAACACTTGCTGCCGGGCTTGCCTTCGCCGGTTGGGGCGACGCAGGTGCCCAATCGCACCATGCAATCTTTTTCAAAGACTTCCTTGGCTGCTTGCTTGTCTACCGTGGACAGCACGCCCAAATGCGGCATCATAAAGATTGAATCTACCGCCAGTTGGGTAATACCTTCCGGGGCAAAGGCGTCAATGGCCATTTGAGCAGACTGCGCCCGTCGCGGGGCATGGGACAGCACACCGCCGCTGCCGACAATCAAGTCCAGGGTCATCATTTTGATCAATGATTCGCCAGTGCCGGTTTGCTGGAAGGTGTCGGAAATGGTACGCTGCTGCTGCACGCCCTTGAGGCCGACGGCCAACGCCTTGTGCTGCTCGAAGGCTAAGCGCAGGGCTTCACGGGCCACGGCTTGTTCCACCATCAATTCGGCCAGCGATTGGGGAATCGTGGTCGGGCGGATCATCTTGTTTTTGACGCGATTGCGCAAGTCAGACTCATCCATTTCGAACGGCACCCAGCGCATGACGTTTTCCAGGCCGGCCTCGGCAAAGACATTGGAAATGCTGTAGCTCATGCCCAGGTTGGCGCTGACCGAGCGGTTAAAGATTTCCTCAAAAACTGAGAAAACGTCGGTGGTTGCTCCGCCGATGTCCACGCCGACAATGTTGATGCCTTCGTCTTTGGCGATGATTTTCATGATTTCGCCGACGGCTGCCGGGGTCGGCATAATCGGCACATCTACCAGCTCCATCAGCTTGGGATAGCCGGGCGCGTGGGCCATGACGTGCTCTTCGAACAAGTCCTGGATTTTGGCGCGGGCCGGCTGCAAATTCTCCCGCTCCAGCGACGGGCGGATATTGTCGGTAATATCCAGCGCAGTTTTGTTGCCCAAAATCTCCTTGACCGTATCGCGGGCTTTGATGTTGCCGGCGTAGATCACCGGCAGGTTGTATTGATTGCCCAGGCGCGGCTTGGGATCGGCGGCGGCGATCTGCTCGGCCAATTCCGCCACATGGGTGATGGTGCCGCCGTCGGTGCCGCCGGAGAGCAAAACCATGTCCGGACGCAGGCGGCGGATGCGGTCAATCCGTTCGTGCGGCTGGCGGCCGTCATTGGCGGCCATGACATCCATGACGATGGCGCCGGCGCCCAACGCGCAACGTTCGGCGCTCTCGCCGGTCATGGCTTTGACTGCGCCGCCGACCATCATCTGCAAGCCGCCGCCGGCGCTGCTGGTGGAGATGTAGATGTCGCTGCCGTCCGTGCCGTCAAACGGGCGCTTGATGGTCTGCCCGTCCAGCAGTTTGCAGCCGCGCAGTTCCTCCAGTTCGATCACCGAGTTGATGACACCCTGAGTGACATCTTCAAACGGTGTTTCCACGGTGGTCGGCGCTTCGCCGCGTGTGGTCAGCCGGTATTCGCCGCCCACTTTTTCGATCATGATCGCTTTGGTGGTGGTGCTGCCGCAGTCGGTGGCGATGATGCGGCGCAGTTCTTTTTTGGCCATAAGTTATCCTTTGGTTTAGCCTGAAATACTTGTCCGCCACAAAGTCACGAAGTCACTAAATAATGATATGGATCGCGTTAAAGCGCTCCGGTGCTTTGTGTTTCTGCTGCGTAAGCTTTTCAGACAGAATGATTTGTAGCTACAAAATACAAAATTTTAAAAATAGTATCAATGCTTTATCGTATAACGGATATCATTAAATTCCAAACTCAATCTTAAAATCTGTGGCCATAACCATCGGTTTGAGCGCATGTTTCTGTCTTTTTAATTCAACAATTCCGTACCGCGCCATCGTATGCAAGGTTTTTGATAAATTCCCTCGGCTCCGGCCGGTCAATTTTTCTAATGTTGTGATAGATTCGGGATTTTCGCGCAGAATGATCTTGAGCAAGTCCTGATTTCGACTATTGAAAACCTCCGCCATGGTTTCAAAGGATTCGAACCAAATTTTAGGCTCGTTAGATTTTGGGATGTACTCGCCTTTTGAAATGGCCATAGTTCGGCTTTTGTAGTCGGTTTTCGATATAATCCCAACATGTAAGATTTGCTTTTGCACAGATACCTCCACATAATCCGCGTTCTATGGCTTGCCTGCTTTGCGCTTACGGAGTTCTTCGGCGTCTATTTCCTCAATCAAACAAATCAGTTTTTCGATATTGTCGCGGTTTTCCATCAACAAGGCAAATTTTTCATATTCGACTGTGGTAAACAGCATGGCCACAAACGGCTGAAAAAAGTGCATGGTCTGACTGCCAATATAATTCAAAGGCCGCATGGATTCAAGAAAAAGAATGGCCGGGACGGTCATTTGGAAATCGACCACTTTTTGGGCGACTTTGCGCAGCAGTTGAATTTCGGCGTCGGTCAGCCCGGGCGGCGGGGCCGGTTTGGATTCGGATGATTTGGATTTAAACCACATTTTTTGTTAACCAGGTAGGTATTGGATTACAATTCAAGCTGCTCATCCGGCGTCTCGCGAATGCGTGGCGCACGTTTAAAGGTCGCAAAATCCGGCGGCTTTTGAACCACTGCGCCGGTCAGCAATTCCTCAATTGTCAAAATTTGCAAGACGGGAAAGTCTTTGTGCCAGCCGGGGGAATGGTAAACACCTGCAGTGCGGGCTTCCTGCCGCATCGGTTCGGTGGGCGCTTCCAGCGTGATCAATACACCGATGGGCGCTTTGTCCCGCTCGATCACGCCGCGCAGATCGCGAATATCGCTGACGCCGACCTTGCCGCTTTTGATCTGAACAATGACCCGTTTAGGTTTTCGGTTGGCCTCGTCTATAAAGTTAATGACGCCGTCAATGCCGTGATCCGCGCCTTTTTTGCCCGTTTTGCGCTTTCCTTCTTCTGTAGAAACTGGCTCACCAACCGGTTTGGCCTGCACCAGCGACAACGCCCACCATTGGAATTGATAGCGGTTATCCCGCGCCAAACGGCGGGCGGAAGGAACATCTTTGGGCTCGCCGATAATTTGGTAGTCTTTGTTGGCGATAAGTTCAAAAGAGTCCTGCAGCCGATATTTTTGCAGGGCAATCGCCAAATGGGTGATGTCGATGCCCATCCAGCGCCGGTTGAGCTTTTGAGCGGCGACGACCGCCGTGCCGCAGCCGCAAAACGGGTCAAGCACCACATCCCCTTCATTGCTGGATGTTAAGATGATCCGCTCCAGCAAGGCCTCCGGTTTTTGGGTCTGGTAGCCCAAACGTTCGCGTGCTTGCGAATTGATCGGCGGAATGTCAATCCAATTGGCCTGCAACGGCACGCCTTTCGTTTCATCTAAATAGCGCTTGATGCGGATGCCGCCTTTTCCTGTAAAATGCAACTTATTTTCTTCATCCAACTTTTGCATAGTTTTTAGAGGAACGCGCCACAAAGAGGTTATACCTTTATACTCATATTGGTAGCCGCCGCCGGTCAAGCCCTTCGCACTCAAATCATAATCAGCCCATTTTCTCCCGTCGGCAGTCTGGTGTCGAAAACGTTTAAGATATTCTTGTTCATGAGGAATGTACTGTTGGTTCCAAGTCCAGCTCTGGTTTTTGGTATAGAAAAAGATAAGGTCGATATTGCGGCCATAGCGCTTTGGGTCATTATGCGCACTGGTTCTTTTCCAGACGATTTCGTTGCGGAAGTTCTCTTTGCCGAAGATGGTGTCCATGACGACTTTGAGATAATGACCAACGGTCGGGTCGCAATGCAGATAAATGCTGCCGGTTGGCTTGAGGACGCGGCGCAGTTCGATTAAACGCGCAGTCATCATCACCAGATAGGCCATGACTTGATTACGACCTACAAAGTCCAGCATTGCTCCGATCATCTTGACCACGTGCTCGGAGGCGTCGCGCACGATCTCTAAATAAATTGCTTCCGCGTTATCGTCCCAATGCCAGGTGTCGTTAAATGCCACGATTTGCGCCGGCGATTCCAAACCGGTCTCCTCTTTAAAGATGACATTGTACGGTCGATTGGAATTAAAGGGCGGATCGAGATAAATTAAATCGACGCTCTCGGCGGCGAGATATTCGCGCAGAATGGGTAGATTGTCGCCATAGTATAGAGTGTTGTTCATAGGTAACAAATATAGGCCGCGTTTGTCAAGGCTGTCAAGGTTTTTGTTGTCGGTCAAGGGCCTCGCTCAAAAAAGCGTCCAGCCCGTCTAAATAGCGTGCGCCGGAAATGAAAGGCCCTTCATTATGATCGCCGACAATATCCAGCAGTTTCTTGGGCGGATTCGCAGCGGCAAAAAGCGCTTCGGCGTGCTGAAAAGGGATGATTTCGTCATGCTGACTGTGGATAATCAGCGACGGGCAGGTGATGCGGGCCATGCGCTCCAGATTGGGGTAGCGAATCCGGGCCAGCAGGCGAATCGGAAACATGGGATAGGCGGCCGCGCCAATATCGGGCACGGAGGTAAAAACCGATTGCAGAATGAGCCCGCCCGGTCGGACTTGTTCGGCTAAATAGGTGGCAATGCCGCCGCCCAGCGACTCACCCAAAATCACGATGCGCTGCGATGCAAGCTGCTTTTGCTCAACCAGAAAGCGCCAGGCCGCCTCGCCATCACGATAGGTGCCGGCTTCCGTTGGCGTGCCATCGCTTTGGCCGTAGCCACGATAGTCAAACAAAAAAACATTCAGGCGGCGCTGTTGAAAGATGCGGGCATAATCCAGGCGATGGGCAATATTGCCGGCGTTGCCATGACAAAAAAGCAGTGTGCCGCGCGCGCTGTCCGCCGGAACAAACCAGCCATGAATTTTGACCTCGTCAGCAGTCGTCATCCAGACATCTTCGTAGGCTAAGCCGATGAGACTCGGCGTTGTTTCCAAACCGCGTGTCGGAAAGTAGACCAGATAGCGCTGAAAAACAAATAACAACGCCATCATCATTACGTAGACGGCTAATAATGAAGATAAAATGGGAAGCATACGGGGGACTTTCATATTTGTGCCTCAATGATGAAAACGCCACGTTTTAAGTGTTGTGCCTGTCAAATTACAGTTGCCTGCGGTTGCTGTCAACAAAGTTTACTGGAATGGATCGCGCTGGGCAAATATTTATATTGCTGCACAAGTTCTTTCATAAATTGAGCGTACTCGGATTTTGTTCCCATCGTCGCCTGCCTGCCCCGTATGCCTGGGCAGTTGTGACAACCTGCGCGTTTCAATATCTCAACAGAGTTGTCGAAAATGGCCCGTCCACCTACGATTCGGTTGACCCAATCGCCGATTTGCTGATTTTCAATCCAATTGGCTGGACTTTATTTTACTTTGATCCTGTGGCAAAATTCTTTGGCCAAAAGCTTCATCTCTTTTATGAATTTTTTGTACTAGTCAACGACCTGTCGAACACTGTCATTCCGAAGGAATCTTTTTGCAAGCTTGTACAAACCCCGTTAAAAGATTCCTTCAGAATGACATCCGATCAAAACTGTGGAAGTGTTCAAGAGGTTGTTGACTAGTACACTTTTATGAATTTTTCAAGTTATTTTCGGGCTAATTCTTTCAAGAAAAATCAGTTATACGATTCGTCACTTTTTGGTTCAATAAATCATGTAACCTTTTGTTATATCAAGCCTTCTTTTGTCTTGACAAAGCAGTCCACTTTAGTATGGCTCTTTCCAGCCCCGGTCTGCTACAAACAGGTCGCCCCGATGGGGCTTGAAATGCGGAAGTTATTTAGTA
>CAYOLL010000160.1:0-13534 GCA_964404765.1 uncultured Gemmatimonadota bacterium
ACTATTGCCTCCCTCTATGACATTCAACTCGAATAAGATCGCGGGAATTGCTGAGAAAATAGTGTGCGCAAAAACCGACTTTTCCCAGAGTTATTGGCACCAATAAACACATTAACTTTTGACACGTTCTCTAAAGTATTATTGCGTGCTACAAAACTATTGTCACCTATCAAGGTCCCAGCAATTGAAATTCTTTGCAAAGCCGCTTTGTCCATATTTTCCTCACAAATATTAGAATGGAACCGCCCGGCACTCATCTTCTCATGATAAAGTGCCGGGCATTTCCTTTTAATCAGCATCACTTCCCACTCACGTCAAACACATCAAACCCCTGCTCAACCCCGTGCCCGTTCACTTCTGGGAAGCGCATCAGCTCTGCTGGGTCGATTAAGTTGTGCGTATCCCAAAAATTGGGCATTTTTCGAGGTTCATTAAGCAGCGACAGCCACTTCCTCAAAAATCTCGACCGGTTCAGCCACTGCAACGACTTCCCACAAATCCACTTTGGCCTGCATAGACAGCCAGCTTTCCGGCGTGGTGCGCGTGGCTTTGGCAATGCGCATGGCCAAGGCGATGGAACACCACCAGGCAGGTGGCGTCCATCTATGCTTGGTCTGTCGTTTCCATTCAAAAAATAATCTCCACGCCGTAATCTTTGAACTTGGGGTCGGCGGTGACAATCGGCCATTGATGCAACTTTGCTGTGGCGATAATGAACCGATCCGCCGGGTCTTTGTGAAACATGGGCAAGGCCGTGGCCGCCAGACAGATTGGAATAGTCAGCGGGATGACTATCAAATCGTAGTTGGCAATCATCTGGTCAAACCAGGGTTCCGGCTCCAGCGCTAACTCCAACTTATCCTGACGGTATTTACGGCCAATCTCGAAGGCGCTGATAGCGGAAATATAAAGCTGCGATGCAACTTCGATTTTTGCCAATATGCCGGGGCGCAGTTGGTTGCTGCCATTGGCCAGCCAAAGCAAGGCGCAAGTATCCAAAAGCATTAGTCAGCCTCCTCCGGCCAATCGTCGGCTGATAGCGGTTCGATGGGATCATATTTGATCTTGATCTTGCCTAACAACGGATGGGGTTTGATATTGCGCCGATAGCCGCTATTGACGGCAACATCAGATTTTTTAACCTGCGACATTTTTTTGGGACGCGGCTTTAGCAACGCTTGCAAAAAATCAGCATCTTCCAACAAGATATCGTGTACACTTTGGCGCACCAACTCCTTGAATTGGGTGGCCGGCATGTTTAGCAACATATTTTCCATGTCAAATCCTCCAGCTTGAAAAGAGAATCACTTCCCACCCACATCAAACACATTAAACCCCTGCTCAACGCCATGCCCGTTCACTTCCGGGAAGTACATCAACTCGGCCCGGGTTGGCATGGCCTTGAATTCGCCGGGCTTTTCCGCGCGCAGGATGTAGGTCACTTCGGACGTGCCTTTGTCTAAGTGGGTGATGAAGAAGGTCACTTTTTCGTCGCGCACGTCGCGGTCGGCGTACCACCAACTCCAGCCCCATTCGTCACCGTCGGAAGTGGCCCGGTCTTCGCCCTGAATGTTCAGGAAGTTGTCGTCTTTAAACACTTCGCAGCCGGCCGGCAACGGGTCTTCCACCATCACGTATTCGTAATTGGCCGGGCTGGTAATCTCTACCTTAACGAATATTTTGTCGCCAAAGGCGGCGTTACCGGTAAACGGCCGCTTGATGTAGGTGATTTCCTTGCCCGGTTGTTCTTGCAGCAGATAGTAGCTGCGTTTGACTTGCAGGCCGTTGTCCACCGCCGCGGTCGTCGCGCCGGAATTGAAATAGCTTAGCCGCGAGGAATAGTAAAGCGTGCCCTTGCCCTTCTTCTTGATCTGAATGACATTTTCACCCGGCTTCAGGTCGGTCAGGACAATATCATCGGCGGCGTTCAGCAGTTGGTCGGTTGTCACTTTGATTTGTTTGAGGCGGTTGCCGTTGGCCAAAATTTCCAGATCGTAATTGGGACTCATTTCCTTCGTTTTTTTCAAGTAGTCGGTAAAGGCGTAGATGATATAAGCCGTGTCGCGGGTGGAACGCCAGCGGTCGCCGCGCCGTTTCATGTTCAGGAAGCGGATGGCTTTGGCCACCGCCGGATGCGCCGGATCAATATTGACCAGCGCTTGCAGGGCCAGGGCCGTTGTCTCAATCTCGTTGTCATACCAATCCCAGCCGGTGGCATCGCCCCAACTGACAAAATCTGCCTGGGCCGTGGCCTTGGCGATCAGTTGATTGGCCAGGGCTTTGGCCTCGTTGGGCAGACCCAGGTTACTCAGGGTCAAGGTGTTCAGCGCGGTCACGTAATCCATGCGCTCGATCACGTTTTGGGCCTCTTTGACAAACGCGGCCTGCTCGATATTGGCTTTATTAAAGTAGGCATCGTAGACTTTGGCCTTGTCGGTCTGCACCAGCGAGTAGACATAGGCCAGATAGGCCCGGGTCGTCCGCACGCCGTATGTGCCGTAATGGGTCTCGCTGGGTTGTTCCAAATTGCGCAGGAGTTGTTCCAGGCAACCGACGCCGTTGTCGTAACGCCAATCGTCCACGTCAAAGCCGGCCTTTTCCGCCACGTAAAAACCGTACATTACGTAGGCCGTGTTAAAGGCGTTGGTCTCGTCGTTTTCCCACCAGCCCCAGCCGCCGTCGTCATGCTGATAGTTGTAGAGCCGATTCAGGCCCTGACTAACCATCTTGGGAATGTCGTTGGTCCAGGCCGGTTGCGGCATATTTAACTCTTTAAGGGCGTTGGAGACGACGATGGTCGGCAGAAACTGGCTCATGGTCTGCTCCACGCAGCCGTACGGATAGCCGATCAAATAATCCATACCGGATAACGCGGCGGCAGCGATGGACGGGCTGACGCTGACGGTGAGTTGCTGCGTGCCGGCAATGGCCGTGGCCGGCAGGTTGACCGTAAACTGCGCCAATTCGTCCGCGTCTTTTAACTCTCCGGATTGGGAAATTTGCTCTTCCATACCGTGCGGCAGAACTTGAATCGTCAACTCCATCGCGTCCGATTCGGTGTCGGTTAACGCTTTGGCTAAAAAGCGGGCATTGCCGACTTTGTCCGCCGTCACCCGCCATTCGATGGCCGCTTCGCCATTAGGCGGGATGGTGATGTCCAGCTCATGATCGGAGACAACCTGCGCCTGCCCGACGCCGGCCGACTGTTTGGGAATTTCATACTTGCCGCTGTAAACAACGCCTTCCGCTTCAAAAGACACCCGGCACGTTTTGGCGTCGTCCAAATAATTATGGACAATGGTAGCGATACTGACCTGATCGTCCTGGGTGATGAAGCGCGGCGTCTCCAAACGCACAATCAAATCCTTGCGTGAAATGACGGTGTTGATGACGCTGCCGACCTTCGTATCCGCCGTCACCGCCCGCGCCGTTGTGCGCCATGTGGTCAGGTTGTCCGGCATTTTGAAAGTCACCGTGCCCTTGCCCGAACCGTCGGTCTTGACCGTCGGCCCCCAATAAGCGGTGTCTTTAAAATCCTTGCGCACCCGCGCGTCCACAAAATCCTTTTTGCCCTTCAGTGCGCCGACGGCCGTATTTTGCTTTTGATCCTTGATCACCCGCGCCGAGTAGCCGTAGAACGAAAAATACAGACTGCTATAAGTGCTGACGCTATTCCAGCGCTTGCCGTAGAAGAACTTTTGGATATCCGGTGTACGGTCGGTTTCCAGATCGTAAATGGCCTCGTCCACCACGCCCACGCTGACTTCCGCGCTGACGCCCTTGCCGGTTTTGTCTTTGGTGATGATCGAAAACGTCGCTTCCTGGCCCGGCTCGTACTGCTCCTTATCGGAGGCAATTTCGACCGTCAAAAATTGCTGACTGGGCGGCGAGATAATGGCCTTGTTTTCCGAATAATACTGGCCGTTCGCCATGACATTGGCCGAGACGTAGAAATTCGGCTGCATGGCCGCCGTCACCGGAATATCCACCACGACGGCGTTGCCTTTCATGGTCAGACTTTTGGTAAAGTAGATGTCGTCGCATTCGGCGTTGACCAGCAGTTGGGCGTTTTCCGCCGGGGCGATAATCATCACATGGGCCGTCTCGCCGACGAGGTATTGATTTTTGTCCGGCACGATTTGCAAACCGTCGCCGCCCCACGAAAAGCTGGAAAATTCACTGGAGACATAAACCCAACGTTCATCGCTAATGGTGTGGCCGCGCGTATCTGATCCGGTCACCGTCACCCGGTAATAACCGGCCTCGCCGATTTTGAACGGATAAACGGCCTGCCCGCCGCTCGTGTTGACCGTAAAAGTTCCCACCGGCAAAAAGGTTTGGCCGTCTTCAAACTTTTCCCGCTCGACCGTCACGCTCAGCGCTCCATCCACCGGCTGCTTGGCAAAGTCAAACGTCTTAAAGGTAAAGTTGATGTCTTCGTTCGGTTTGTAGACCCATTTGTCGGTCAACGTGCGGATAAAGTAGCTGCCGCGCGCCACCACCACCCGCTTGCTGCCGGTAATTTCGCGGCGCGAAGCATCGACCACCCGCGCCTGCAGGATGTAGTGATAGTCAACCTCGCCAGTCATCGTCGTGTACGAAAAGCTGAACGAACCGTCGGGGTTCAGCTTGCCGCTGCCGCTGTCCACCATTTCCCGGCTGTAATCCCATTCGTAGCCCTCATCTTCTTCAAAATACCAGCTATACACATCGTCATACCAATACCACCACGGCAGCCAATATTGGGTGCGGAAAACGTAATACTCCACATCGGCGTTACGCACCGGCTCGCCGTAATAGTAATCCGCTTGAACTTTGGCTGTGACCACATCGCCGTGAATGTAGCTGCCCTGGTCGGCTGTCACCGTCACTTTGTATTCCGGCTTTTTGTATTCGTCCACGCGGAACTGCGAGTAATAATAGTTGCCGTTGATGACCGCCATCAGTTCGTAGTGGCCCAGCGGCGGCTCGTCGCCCAGCTTGAATTCGCCGGTGAAGGTACCCATGTCATTCGTCTTGAGCGTGGTTTTGAGGATATCGCTGTAGTTGGCGTCGCGAATTTCAATTTGAATATCCTGCGACTTCGGGACTTCGTAGACGCTGCCATCGCGTTGACGGAAAATGCCTTTAAAGTAGACCGTCTGGCCCGGGCGATAAATGGGCCGGTCGGTGTAGACATAAACCGCATTGGCGCTGTAATCGCTGGAGTAAAAGTATGGGTCGGAAATAGCGAAATGCGGCCCGCTTTGGGCCATCACAATGGTCTGCGACTGGCGCAGGCTGTCCGGCAGATCGGGCTTTTCATAAACGGCCAATCCGTCCGCGCCGGCCTGCATCTTGTGCAAAACTTTTTGCTTTTCCACAAAAGTCACGTCCGTATTGGCCATCGGCAAACCACTCATGCGGTTGACCGCCCAAACCATCACCTGCTTATCGGTAGACTTGGTGATAAAGCCGATGTCGGAAAGAATCGCCATGGTATAAGCGCGGCGGTTGCTGGTTTTGCTGATGCCCTCGATCAGATAGACGCCGGGGTCTTTCATTTTCAGCTCGATATCTTTGTAATCCCAATACCATTCGTCCTCGGCTTGTTGGGCCTCGATTTTCTCCGTCCACGATTCCACCAGATTTTTTTGATTGAGCGGCGCGTACGGGTCGTGTTCCGTGTGCACGGTCGGAGCCGGCTTTTCTTCACTGCGCAAAAACGGCATCATGTCCAAAATCTTTTTGCGCGTCTCAGTCGAAAACATCTGTCGGGCTATGCGACGAAACCATGATGCGCCGGCGCTGCTGGTCTTTTCCACAGCTTCCTGCACCGTTTTACCCGTCACGGCTGGGTCGGGATTCTGAATCTGATGCGGGTCATTCTGTGACTGGAAAAAGGCCAGCGGTTCATCAATCTTATAGATGCGGAAATCCACTTCCTTGAGATTGCGGGACGACAACCGGATGCGCGGCGTTTCGCCCACGCTGAAGCTGTTGTCGGTGAACAGATTGAAGTCGGGCTTGACCTCCGCGTGAAGATTGGTGGCCAGGGCAAGCATGATGAGTAGGAAAAAAGCGTTACGGCTGAACATAAAACCTCCGGGTTAAAATTATGAATTACGAATGAGGAATTACAAATTGCGCAGGAAATATAGCAAAGATGCGCCGAAAATTCAAGGGTTACGGTTAAAATCGTGCCGATGATCGGCAAAATAAAAAAGCCGGCTTTCTCAACAGAAACCCGGCTCGATTGACGCCGCAATCATAATTTTTAATTTTTAATCTGCACGTACTACATAATCTCTTCAAAAATTACTGGGGAGATGCCGTCTTTCGTCTTTCGGGCACAACTGTTTGATCTGGTGCGGTTATGTCGAATATTTGATGCTGCTCGAAAAGCATCCGATTCATCCGGAAGTGGCCAGCATGAGCGAGATTTTGCCGCCGGAAACGGCAAGTTTCAATTGTACCTAACACGCTTTCAGTGTGTCATGCCCGAGTGTTTCTATCGGGCATCCCAGCCCGACTGGATTCCCGCTAACAACATGCGGGAATGACACACTTGGAAGTGCTAGGTACAAAATGGTATTTTATGAAACTTGCCCCGAAAACCAATGCGCGGGAAAACTATGTCACCCATCTGACGGAAAAGCATGCATGAACTTGATGATTGACCTGAACGTTGTGTTGGACGTCTTTCAGAAGCGGATGCCCTTCTATTTGCGTCTGCTGTCGCGCTTAGAGCCGCTGACCCGGCGCGCCGCGGAACCGGGCATTGTAAAAAATAATGTGACTTTTTCCTACCGATTCGCTATACTTAAATTGAGCGTTAAGGTTAACCATCACAATCTGAAAGGAGCCGCTCATGAACGCATTAACCATCCGGTTGCCGCAACCGGAACTCGCATTTATCAAAACAGTTGTCAAAAAGAAAATCTTACGCAAATTATCTGACGGAAAAGCACAAATGAAGCTGATGATAGATTTGAACATTGTGCTGGATAAAGCGGTTTTTGTCCGAGCCAGACAATTGACGTTTGGGGATTTTGAAGATGCGGTCGTGGCCGGTTTAGCTGGAAAATTTCAGTGTGATTATTTATATTGTGACCCGAAATGAGGCTGATTTTATAACTTCGCCTGTTTTGGCGATTGCCCCGGACAAATTTTTGAAACAGTTTCCATATCCATAGCATTGTACCGAGCGCTTCGCACTCTTCCGCACCGAAACGCGCATCCCGCCCGACAAAAAGTAGACCCCAGCCCCAACCCAAAAGGAGCATAAAAATGTCAACCGCCACTTTCCCAGCCTATCTGCTGGACATCGCCGAAAGCGAAACCTCCATCGTCATCCTGGTCAACAAAGCCCTGCTCAGCGATAAAAAAGTCAAGCGGGCGCTCAAGCTGCTGCGCGAACTGAAAGCCGCAACCCTACCCGCCGAACTGCCGCCCATTGACGACAGCCACATCCCGGAAATGAGCGACGAGGAACAGGCCGAAATCGAGGCGAAGCTGGATGCCATGACCGAGGAGGATAAGAAGATTGCCTATACCAGCATCATCGAGATTGAACTATGAAGACCAAATTAGAGATAAAGTATAGCGCAAAGGCCCGGAAGTTTTTGAAGCATAATCCAAATCGGTTAACAACTGAAACAGTTGATTTTCACATTGAAAAGGTCGTCAGAAAATTGACTGGCGAAGCCTCAATCAATGTGGATGTCATCAAAATGAAAGGCCGCTCCAAAGGCAAATACCGGCTGCGCACCGGCGATATTCGCATTGTCTTTTCCATCAAACAGGGCATTGTTTACGTTGTTTTGGTGGAGGATATTGACTTTCGCGGCGATGTTTACAAATTGCGCGAGTCGGAAGCGGTATATCACACCAAGCGATCCGGTGAATCTGCCGCGTGAGCAACTTCATCCACCCCCTCCCACGCTCTTAGACGACCGGGTGGTGGCCGATGGCAATATTAGCGCCAGAATTTTTGATTGCACTCGAATATAACCCAATTTGTAAAGGAGCTTTCTCATGCAAGTCAGCGCAACCCGATTCAAGACACATTGTTTGGAACTGCTCGATGAAGTTTATCGCACCCACACGGAAGTGGTCATAACCAAAAGTGGTAAACCGATGGCAAAATTAGTTTATTTGATCAGCGCCGAGCCAGGCATGTTCGTGGGTTCACTTATCGGCGTGGGGCAAACCGTAAGCGACTTAACCGAGCCGCTTTCCGATGAATGGGAGGCCAACCAATGATTGTGCTCGACACGCATACGTGGTGGTGGGCCATCAGTGAGCCCGATCATCTCTCCGCAAAAGCCAAACGCGTAATTACCTCGGCACAGGGCGAAGAACGCTGCGTGGCCGATATATCCCTGTGGGAATTTGCGATGATGGTTCAGCGCGGGCGGATTTTGCTCAGCATCGAGCCGGAGGAATGGCTGAATCATGCCGTGAATATTGTCGGCACACGCGTGTTGCCCATCATTGCGCCAATTGCTCTTGATAGCGTCTCTTTGCCGGGCAGTTTTCACAAAGACCCGGCGGATCGGTTGATCGTGGCCACGGCCCGCTTTTACAAAGCCCCGGTGATCACAAAAGATGAGAAAATCCTAAAATACCGTCACGTAAAGGCAATTTGGTGACCAAAAAGGAGAACTAAAATGTCAACCACTACCTTCCCATCCACTTTGCTGGACATCGCCGAAAGCGAAACCTCCATTGTCATCCTGATCAACAAAGCCCTGCTGAGCGACAAAAAAGTCAAACGGGCGCTGAAACTGCTGCGCGAACTGAAAGCCGCAGCCATGCCCGCCGAACTGCCGCCCATTGACGACAGCCACATCTCGGAAATGTGCAACGAAGAACAGGCCGAAATCGAAGCCAAACTCGATGCCATGACCGAGGAAGACCGCGCCGTAGCCTACTCGGAGACAAGTACGATATGAAAAAAGTAACAATTGACTACTCCATTAAAAACGCTATACTTTGCAGGTTATTAAACGCCGCAGTATCATTCATTACGCGGAGTCAAAACCATGCTTACATCCTATATTCAAGCAGCCTTACGTCATGCGGTCTATGAAATTTTGTCCGATGACGGCTCGTTTTATGGCGAAATACCGGTCTGTGCCGGCGTTTATGCCAACGCCGGCACATTGGAAAAATGTCGGGAAGAATTGGTGGAAGTTTTGGAAGAGTGGATATTCTTTCGCATTTATCAGCGCTTAGCCTTGCCCGTTTTGCCTTGGTCTCAAATTTAAAATCTTGGAAAGGACGCCCTATGCGCCGCTGTTTGTTGACCTTACTGCTTTTGCTGCCCGGCCTGGCTTGTCCAGAGCTAAGCCGGGATGCCGAGGCGATCACCATTGGCCGGGTGGTGGCTGATGGCAATGTGAATGTGCGTTCCGCCCCGGAAGTTCGACCGGACAACGTGGTCGGTTTTTTGCCCGATGGCGCGACAGTGATTATTTTTGACAAGACCGCGCAGCCGGATACGATTGATGGTGTGGTGGATTATTGGTATGAAACACACTCATTTGCTTATACTTCATGGATAAAAGAGTGGGTCTTTGGCTATTTTTTAGAAATAGAAGAGGTGGCCGAGTTCAAAACTATCAGCGATTTGAAAGCTGCTGCTTTAAAATACTACCCAACTGAATTACTTGGTCAAATCACCGATTCTTTAAAAGCAATATCGTCAGTAGGTATCGACAATATTGACACGGACACAAACTGGGAAATATTTGTTGAATATCAATGCCGTGGAAGTCGATTATTTTATGTGCTAGATGGAGTTAATGCAAGCTCCAAATATAACAAGATGTTGATCGTTAAAACTGTTGGAGCCAGCAATGATGGCGAATGGATAACATTTAAGATTGCAAAGAACTTGATCGGGACAAGCAATAAGGAGTTAATTGTTGCCAAACACACTTCTGGACCCGATATATGGAGCATAAATTGGATAATATGGACGTACATCAACGGTACATGGCAACAGTGTGGAGAAACTAATGTAGAATATGAGCATGACAGCGGTGAGTATAACACAAAACTTTTATACGTAAATTTGGATAACGATCTCGAATTGGAAATTCAGTCTTCGGGTTTAATGAAAAATGAAGAAAATTTTTTTATCATAAAGGAAACCTACGACTTCAACGGCACCGAATACGTCCGCATCTCCCGCACCGAAACGCCCACCCCGCCCGATAAAAAGTAGGCCGCCCGCCACCTCATGCCCAACAACTTCATCCACCTCCACACCCACACCGAATACTCGCTCTTAGACGGCCTGTCCCGCCTGGAGCCGCTGACCCGCCGCGCCGCGGAATTGGGTATGCCCGCCATTGCCATCACCGATCATGCCTCCATGTTTGGCGTGGTGGATTTTTACGAATTGGCCACCAAAAACGGCGTCAAGCCCATCATCGGCTGCGAGGTGTATGTGTCCGGCGTGCCGCGCCGGATCAAGGAAAAATACGCCCTCGAACAAATCTATCACCTGACCCTGCTGGCCATGAACGAGACCGGCTTTCACAACCTGAACAAGCTGATCTCCATCGGCTATCTGGACGGCTTTTATCGCCAGCCGCGCGTGGATCATAACGATCTGGCCGCGCATAACGAAGGCCTGATCTGTTTGAGCGGCTGTCTCAGCGGCGAGATTCCATCGGCCATTGCCGCCGGACAGCCGGAACTGGCCGAAAAACTGCTGCGCCAATATCTGGACATCTTTGGCCGCGACCGCTTTTATCTGGAAATCCAGCGGCACGGCATTCCGCAGGAAGATGTGGTCACCCGCCAGATGGTGGAGTTCAGCCGCCAATACGGCCTCAAGCTGGTTGCCTCCAACGATCCGCATTATCTGCACCAGCACGACGCCACCGCCCACGATGTGCTGCTATGCATCCAAATGGCCACCTCGCTGGACGATCCCAACCGGCTCAAATTTCACGGCAACCAGTTCTATCTCAAAAGCGCGGCCGAGATGCTGCAAACCTTTGCCGAACTGCCCCAGGCCATCGCCAACACGCTGGAAATCGGCGAACGCTGCGGCTTCGCTTTCGATTTCAACACCCTGCGCATTCCCAAATTCGACATTCCCAAAGGCCATACCGACGACACCTACCTGGCCCACCTGTGCTATTTCGGTTTTGCCCAACGCTATCAGGAAGTGGCCTGCGAGTGTGAGGTCTGCAAAAAGTCCAGAGATTCCGGCTTGCGGCGAAGTGGAATCTTGCCCCATAACCACCCATGTCAGGAGGAGAAATTTGTCCACAAGGAAGTCATTGAAGATAGCGATTCAGCAATTAACCGGGCCTTGCAACGTCTGCGCTACGAACTCAACATCATCCACCAAAAGCGTCTGTCCGGCTACTTTTTGATCGTACAGGATTTGGTGGCCTTTGCCAAGCAGAACGACATTCCGGTCGGCGCGGGACGCGGGTCGGCGGCCGGATCGCTGGTCAGTTTTGTGCTGGGCATTACCGAAGTGGACCCCTTGCGCTACAACCTCTTCTTCGAGCGCTTCCTCAATCCCGAACGCATTTCCATGCCCGATATTGACATTGACATCGGCCATCGCGGGCGGGATCGCGTCTTCGATTACATCACCAAAAAGTATGGCCGCGACCACGTGGCCCACATCGCCACGCTGGACACGCTGTCCGCCCGCACCGTTATCCGCGACGTGGGGCGCAGTTTGGGCATTCCCTACCAAAAGGTGGATCAAATCGCCAAGGCCGTGCCGCGCACCCACTGGGCCATCAATCTGGACACGGCCTGGCGGCAATCGGAACGCCTGCGCCAGATGACCGAAAGCGACCCGGACGTGCTGCGCCTGCTCAAAATGGCCCGCAACTTTGAAGGCATGCCGCGCCACGCCGGGATTCACGCCGCCGGGGTAATCATCACCGACGAGCCGCTGACCCATCACGTGGCCCTGCAATACGCGGCCAAAGGCGAGGTCATCGCCCAAATGACCATGAAACCGGTGGAAAAGCTGGGTCTGCTCAAGATGGACTTGCTCGGCCTGCGCTTCATTTCCGCCGTGCGCGACGGGCTGAAATTGGTCAAAAAAACGCGCGGCCTGACCCTGACCGAGGCCGATATTCCGTTGGACGACGACGCCACGTTCCAAATGCTGCGCGAGGCCGATACCGACGGACTGTTCCAGTTGGAAAGCCAGGGCATGCGGCGGATGCTGCGCCAACTCCAGCCCGACCGCATCGAGGACGTGATGGCCGTGATCTCGCTCTACAAGCCCGGCCCCATGCAAAGCGGCTTGGTGGATCAATACATCGAATGCCGTCACGGCAAACGCGCCCCGACCTATCTGCATCCGCTGCTTGAGCCGGCGCTGCGCGACACCTACGGCGCGGTGGTCTATCAGGAACAGGTCATGCAAATCGCCCAGGCCATTGCCGGTTACACCCTGGGCGAGGCCGACAACCTGCGGCGCTACATGGGCAAGCTGCAACGCGAGGCCATGCACCAGGAACGCGGCACGTTTGTGGAACGGGCGCAGCGCCACGGCGTGGAGGCGCGCACGGCCGAGGCCATTTTCGACATGATCCAGCACTTTGGCGGCTACGGTTTTAACAAGGCCCACGCTGCCGGTTATGGCGTGACCGTCTATCACACGGCCTACATGAAGCGCAACTTTTTCATCGAATACTGGACGGCGCTACTGAACAGCTACCTCGGCTTTACCGGGCTGATCAACCGCTTTGTGCGCTACGCCCGCCGCCGCGGCGTCATTTTCCTGCCGCCCGACATCAATCGCAGCGAAACGGAATTCAGTTTAGAATTACAAATTAAGAATTACGAATTAGGAATTGGGACGGCTCGTAGTGACGATTTCAATCGTCCGAACGCGGCAGAGATCCCATCTCTCCGAGAGATGGAATCTCTTGCTAAAGCTGATAGCTGGAAGCTGACCGCTGACAGCCCAAAAATCCGTTGCGGCATCAGCATGATCAAACATTTGGGTGAAGCGGGTCTGCACGCCATTTTGAGCGAGCGGCAGAACGGGCCGTTTCTGTCCCTGTTCGACTTTTGCCGGCGCATTCCCACGCGCACACTAAGCCGCAAAGCGCTGGAAAGCCTGATCAAGGCCGGGGCCTTTGACTTTACCGGCCTGAATCGCGCCCAACTGCTGTTGATGGCCGAGGCGATTCGGCGGCGGGCGGAGAAGAACCCGCTCCAATCCGTGCGGCAGATGGATTTGTTCTGGTCGAATCCTGAGCTTGCCAGAACGCACCCTGAGCTTGTCGAAGGGCACCCTCTTTTGGATCGCGATGTGGTGGCCGTGCCCGCCGTGCCGGACATTGATGAAGACCGCCGCTTAGCCTTTGAGCGCGAGGCCCTGGAAATTTACGTGACCACGCATCCGCTGGATCGTTTTGAGCCGATTGCCCTGGCTAAAGGCGCGGTCAATATTGCCGAATTGCCCGGCCTGCCCGAAGGCCCGGTCAAGGTGTTCGGCTTAGCCAACTTGGATCGCCTGACCCGCACCAAGAAGGGCGAGCGCGTGGCCTAC
>CAYOLL010000161.1:0-6507 GCA_964404765.1 uncultured Gemmatimonadota bacterium
AAACTCAAAACTTGTAATCAAAATCGGGAAGTTATTTAAACGCCGTTCCTAAGCGTGAAAAGCTGGCGGGATTCCTGCATAGATTCAGCTTGATCCGGAATTTGCCACAGCCAGCCGTGCCCGGTTTGATAATCCCAATTTTGATTGTGAAACTGAATGGATAGTCCTTTGAGCTTACCTTCGCCCGACAGTTTGGAGAAGAGATAGCTGCTGCGCCGGGCATCAAAGGTGCGGATTTTGCCATCAGCTATCGGGCGGCCGCTGTTCACATAGTCATCATAATAATCGTATTCATTGCCGTCGGTCGTATATGCGTTGTAGCCGACAACCGCTGAGAAGTTGGCGCCCTTTGTCCCGACCACGGCATCATAAATCTGGGTGTTGAAATCACCCAGCTGCGTTCGCGCCCAGCCCTTGCCGCCGAGGTCTTCCGCCGTGACCGTGTTGATCGTCACCAGCCCGTTAGTGGCGTTGGAGCCGTACAGCGCCGAACCGGGACCACGCACCACTTCAATGGATTTGACCATAAACAACGGCGTAATTTCCGAAGTGTAAGCCGAACCATACAAATTATCATTATACGGCACACCGTCTATCAGCAGCAGCAAATGGTTGTTGTTCCAGCCCTCAAACAGGCCGCGCGCGCCGACCGTCCGCCGGTCATAATCCTGCACCGGGAAGAAGCCGGGTAGCCTATAGAGCGCGTCGTTCAGGCTGGTCCAGCCAAAGTCGGCAATCTGATCGCGGCTGATGACCGAGACGACGCCGGGCGCTTCGATAGCACGTTGGGCGATTTTTGTGGTAGCGACGACGATTTCAAATTCGACCACGGAATCCAACAAGTCGGAAAGTCCGCCGCCGTCTTGCGCGGCTGCTGTCGAGGCTATCATGATTAGGACGGCGGTAGCCACCCATTTTTTTATTTGCATCGTTGAGACTCCTTGCCTATCGGAGATGGTTAGATCGGTTGCTGCTAAAGCCGTACTTCCTGATTAAAAACCATATAAGTCAACCACATAAGTCAGGATTTGTCAAGTAATTTGCACAAGAACTTGACGAATGTAAGGCATCAGAAGTTAAAAGTAATATCCAACCGCGGCGTCATCCGCTCATGAATGACCAACAGATCATTCTCGTCCCGGCTGAAAGTCCATTGATAATGCAGCGTCAGAAACAGATACGAGGTCAGACCGAGTCCTACGTATGCATTGGCAATGGAACGCTCGTCCAGCCGCACCAAATCTTCCAGCGTCTCGATACCGGTCTGATCATACGTGCCCCATGCGGTGATGCGTGGAATGGCGTTTGGATCCAGGCGGGCCTCGGCATGAGCAATGCCGCCAAAAGCCGTGTCGTCCAAATATTCGTATGCGCCGACGACGGTGATTTTTTGAGCGATTTGGGCGTTCAGTGCGCCGAATGTGCCATTGACCGCCTTGGCTGCAGCGATAGATTGAGCTCTGGACAAGCGATTAACTTCATAAAAAGCGTTGAAATACTGCGAAATAAATTGATCTTCCATAAAGCGCCGCTCCACATTCAGCGTGGCATGGAGCATATTGGAAGATATGGGCAGATTAAACTGTACACCCGCCGCCGTGCCGGAACCATAGTCGCGGATTTCGGCATAATCACCATACAAAATCAACTGAAAAACATCCGTGTCGATCAGGGGCAATTCCGTATCCGCCCCATAAATCAACACGTCATCGTCGGAATCCTCCCGGCCATCCGGATCGAGATCGGTTACCGCCGTGCCGCCAAAAGCCAGGCCCTTGACGATAGGGATACCCAACCATGACTTAAGCGGGCGGGCATATAACCGACCGCCAAACACTTCCTTACGCTTAAAATTGTTCATAAATGTTTCAACACCGGCCACATCGGTATTAATGTCAAACTCCAGACCCAGCTTGCGCTCGTTCTCGATAATCTGGTTGTTATAATTGGCCATGATGAAGCCGTGCCCCAATGACGCCCGATCCAGCGCGCCCACACGGGCATAGAGCGGATCGCGCTTTTGACCCCAGCGGACGTAGCGCACAATCTTTTCCAGCTTTAGGTCGTCCGTGCGGTATTGGTCTTCGCCTTCTTCCGCTTCGGGATTGTAGAGAATGTCGATGTTCAACCCGAAACCCAGCTTGCTGATGGCCACATCCGGCTGCAGATTGACGGTGACATACGTTGTTTTGACGCCATTTTCATCAATGACCGAAATGCCCACACCGCCCATGAACAGGCCGTTCAGACCGGTTTGCGGATCAATTCCATCCTGCGCCCGCGCCAAAAGCGGGGCTAACAGGATCGCTGCTAAAACTGCTAACTTTTTCACATGTCCTCCGTTTTTACAATTCATTCATTCAAAAAAAATAAAACAGAATACGGATTATCACCGACTCTGCGGATTTTCAATGGCTAAAACCAAGAAATAAAAAAATACGGGTATCCATAAGAGTCCGTATTAACCCGTGCTCCGATCTTTGGATTTTTGCGCAACAAGGTAAGGTGTTTCGACTTCCCGCAACTTATAAACGTCGCCGCGGAAGCCGATTTCCTCAACAAAAACAACGATAATCCGTCCGCGCTCCAGCGAAAAAATGATACGAATATCGCCGGTGCGGATGCGGAATTTGCTTTTGGAACGGCCGGTCATGGAAATAACATCAATATTCGCGCTGTTATCACCATTGATTTTACTGACTGCAGTGCGAATAAGTCCGTCCATCTTCTCAGTCGTGAGACGATGCGGATTCTTTTTAATAAATTTAGCGGCTTGCTTGCTGTAAACAATATCTATCGCCGTCATAGTTCGATTCGCCTTACAAATGCAACCTCTTTATCCTCATCGGTCAGGCCGTCCAGAATCGCTTCGAGCTCGGCCTGTTCCTCCGGGCTGGCGCAGGGAATGCCGTTTTCGTCAACACCATACGGCGCGACGGGCGGCTTGCCGTTGTCTTCGTTAAGCTGGCGAAAAATGGCCAGGGCATGGCAAACCCATTGATCTTTCAGCAACTTCTTGTCAAAATGGATAAAAATGGCTGTTTCGGTTTCGGCAATGTCTACCGGCAGCTTACGCTTGCGAGACTTCGTTTTTGGCATGAGACCGCTCCTATCCATGTTCAGGTACTTATCGACATGGATAAACAGGATGGACAGGATAAAATACTTTTGTACTTGCCTTTCCATCCTGTTCATCCTGTCTATCCATGTTCATATCTTGTAGAACTTGGATTCTGTGGATTTAAAAAAAAAGAGTAAAAAAATCCGCGCTAATCCGCGTTCCAATTCGCGTGCAAATACTAAAGTAGAAAATCTAAAACGTCACCGTTGTCTTTAATAAAAATGAGCGCCGATCTGCCGGAATCTCATAAATCGGATGCGCTGCGTTCAGATAAAAACTGCCCAAATCCGGGATAAAGGCCGGATGGGCATATTCGGTATCAAAAATGTTGTAGACGCTGAGAGCAAAACGAATACGCTCGGTCAGTTTCACATTTGACACCGTTACATTGGTGACGCTATAAGCCTTCAGTTCCGGATTATAGCCGGCGTTTTCAATATCGCCCAAAGCTTTTAAACGTGGACCAATCCATTGCGTTTCCACCGCCAGCGCCGCCCAGGAGCCGTTCTTGCTAAAACCGGCTTTGGCGATCCATTCCGCTGAAATGGGCAGCCTTTTATCTGTCAGGTCAGACTCCACACGGGTGTACGAAAGATTGGCATAGCCCAAAACGTGGCGATATTTCAGGCGGACGTCGGTTTCAAAGCCCAGACCGGTGACGGCGCCGTCGACATTTTGCCATTGCCCTTCAACCTGTTGAATATTGTCTTCCAGTTCATAGCTGAAAAATGCGTTGCTCCATTGAATATTTTGTGACGGATAGGTTGAGAAAAGGAGTTCCATATTTCGCACAATTTCCGGTTTTAAATCGGGGTTGCCCTGAACGTAGAAAATGGTCGAGGCCCCATCATTCGATTCCCAAAAATTGGGTGCGCGGAACGCTTCGCCATATAATAGTTTTAGCCAACTATTAGCAAAGGGCTTGTAGCTAATTGAGCCGCGTGGGCTGATGTGACTGCCCACCGTGCTGTATTTATCATAGTGCAGACCGGCTTCGAAAATCAGCTGCTGGGAAGGCTTAAAGGTGTGCAGAAGATAAAGCGAGGCGATGCTTTCCTCCGGATCAACATCATAACGCTCGTTTAAATTTTGATCCGGATCGTCTTCAGAGTAATAATCGAATTTGAGCGAGTTGTAGCGTTTATATTCACCGCCAAAAACCGTATTGTGCTGCACATTCCATTTGGTCGAAAATAGAACCTCGCCGCCAAGCGCCTGATCCTCGATATCATTATATTCCGATGGATAGGGCGGGCCGTTGACCCAATCAGGATCGACATAATACCAGAAACGTCCTTTAAATTTATATAGATCGGTGTACGCGCGCAGGTCGGCGGCGAGTTTCTCGTTGATCTGCCAGTGGTATTTGGCTTCGATAAAAGTATTAATATCCTGGAAAAAAGTGGTCTTGTCACCAAAACGCCCGCCATAAATACCGGTTGGCACTTGTTTTTTGCGGTTATTGGTCAGCCCGTGCAGGCTGAAGTTTTTATAGGCGAATTGAAAAGAGCCGTTTATCAACTTGCGTTCATTTGTCTTTGGATCGGAATAACCGCCGGATTGGGAGGGATGGTCGGGCGTATCGTAGGCTTCAAAGTAGAGCGTCTGACGGTCAGATTCGCTGTAAGTGCCCTGAGCAAAAACCTTTAAGCCCGACGCAAACGTGCGGCCATAATTGGCGGAAAGCTTGGTATGCTCAAAGCTGCCGGCCTCGCCAATGAGCCGAATGTCCGAAGTGGAACCATCTTTGGTGATGACGTTGATCACGGCGAACATGGCGTTTGTGCCGTAAAGCGCGGAATTTGGCCCGCGCACGATCTCGATTTGTTTGACATGGTTCAGGTCAATGGAAGCGAGATGCCCGTTATAGTAGCCGAAGAACTCAACCACGCTGTGCCCGTTGATCAGCAGTAAAATTCGAGAGTTCGGATCATTTGACAGTGAAAAGCCGCGTGGCGTTACAAAATTATAGATACGATCAGAGTAAACATCAAAACCGGGCTGGGCCTTGAGCACATCGGCCAGGTCCCGCCAGCCGTAATGCGCAATGTCGTCCGCGGTGATGACCGAAACGGCAGCAGGCGCTTCGCCGATGCGTTGACCGTATTTGCTGGCCGTCACAATGACGATTTCTTCTACCTGATCCAGCAAATCCATCAAACTGCTGGACTCTTGTGTATAGGCCATCGTCGGCAGAAGAGCGATCATTAGCAGAAGTGAAAGCTTTTTCATCTCTAATCCTCGTTGCATTTAAAAACGTTTTTTAATCGAAACGACGCACAGCCGTAATCATATCAAATTATAACCCGTTTGTTAAGCTTTTTTTGTTTAAACAGCAAATTTTATGCACAAAAAACAGACAAACAAAAAAACCCGCACACTTTGTAATGTGCGGGCTTTTGATTTGTTTAGCAGGTTTGCATTTTCAGCGGGCTAAAAACTTCGACTCCCGGCTTGGGTGTTGAAATCCCAATTAAATTCGACCCGTGCATAGCGGGGATCAGAACCGCCGGCAGTGACTTTTGTGATCTGAATTCGGGCGAAGTAACGGGAACCGTTATAATCAACATATAAGTAATATTGATCGCCGACAGAAGGTTGATGGACACGTGGATAAAGCCCTTCCGGATAGTTTGCCGGGTTGGGGGCCTCACTGCCGGAAGATCGAGCCAGACCGGATTCGGCCGTCAGAAACGGTCCGCCATTGGCATAAAGCTGCGGACCTTCCACGGCAGCAAAGCGGCGGGCCGGCCCACCCAAATCCACGTTAAAATAATAGGAAACCAGTCCGCCGTCAAAAGTTTCCAAAGTGCCGCTACCAAACGCAATGGTATCATCCGACGGCGGCGTCGGATCTTCGCCGCAACTAACGGCCAGAAACGTCAGGCAAAGAACAAGCGCATAGCATCGAAGATTAGACATTGACCGCATACAGGACCCCGCAGTCAGGTTAAAAAGTCTATAGCTTAGAAAATTTTTCGGCCCTTGCCCATAATGTCATTCAGCGCATCTTTGAAATACGTTGTGTTATTGGCAATGTCTGCGCCGACTTGTTGCTTGTATAGCTGCCACGACTTCTTTATTTCGTCGCCCATGGTTTTGGCAATAGTGTTATTGCGCAGACCTTCTTCGACAGGCTCCTTGTTATAAAGCACCATATCGGAGACAAGCACACGCGCTAATCGACGGGCTTTATCGTGCGCCTTGCGCTCCTCGTCGCTCATTTCCGTCTCCGGCTTGGCGGTCGGCGCTCCAGCTAATACTACGTCGGGCACGACTGCTGTCGGGGCAGGCGCCGGGGCCGCAGGGGCGGCGGGTTTTGCAACAGGCGCAGCCGGTTTTGGCGCTACAGGTGCAGCTCCAGCCGGTTTTGGCGCAACAGCCGT
>CAYOLL010000161.1:6607-13399 GCA_964404765.1 uncultured Gemmatimonadota bacterium
CAGCCGGTTTTGGCGCTACAGGTGCAGCTCCAGCCGGTTTTGGCGCAACAGCCGTAGGGGCGGCAGGTTTTGCGCCGGGCACCGCCGGTTTTGCCGCTGCAGGGGCGGCTCCAGCCGGTTTTGGCGCAACTCCGGCAGGCGCAGCGCCCGCCGCAGGGGCAACGCCACGTTGCGCAATGCTAACCGTTAGTTTGCCATCCGTCTTTTTAAATACGCTAATGGTTTGACAGCTTGGGCATTTAATCTTTATTCCAACAGGGTTTAGCTTTTCGTCTGGGATTTTAAGTTTTGTCTTACAGACGGGACATCCAAGTATCATCTAACTCCTCCTTCAGGAAAACGCAAATGCTCGTATCCAACAGGTTTATTCTACCACAAAAATGCTTGAATGGCAAGAAGATAATCGCTCAAAAATAACAAACTATCTTTAATTAAGTGCCGAGGTTGCATACTGTATGGTTTGTTATTCGGAAGTTGAGGTTTCTGGCAAGATTTTTACCGACCGGCCACGCGTAGAAAACTTACCACACGCTTTGGTATTTGTCAAGCGATTTTGCGTGTTTATTCGTAACTTGCCGCGGATAAGTCCGCCAAAGCAGGACGGTTGGTAATTTCGCCATATTTCTATTGAAAATCGAAATATTTTACGTTAATATGCAGTACCCGGTTGTCCTAACGCTTTGCAAGCGTCGTTTGCCGGTCACCGTTACATAAAGTCGTCGATTTTGAAAGCAATTTAGCCATGTTTATTCTAAAAAGAATACTTGCCGTCACGCTGATTTTCAGCCTGAGCGGATGCGGCGAATTTGTAAAAACGGAGCGCCGGCTCATCGACCCGGTAACTTTCCGGCAAATGCCCGCCGCCAAACAACAATCGACCCAAAAGGCGTCCCCGTTTCTTAAGGCGCACATGAAAAACGGCTGTCTCTACGTCTTCAATCCCTGGACGGTCGACAGCCTGCAGCAAGCCGTCAGCGGGCCGGCCGTGCTGTTCAATGCCCGCCGCGATACACTGCAAAAAGGCAATTTTACCGTCGGGATGGATTCGGTAGCGATTTTGGAAACGAATTCGCTCAAAGCGTCCTCGGCCGTGGGCGGTCTGGTCTTTATGACCGTGATTACCGCCGTTGTTACCGTTGCTTGCGTCACCAATCCCAAGAGTTGCTTTGGCTCGTGCCCCACGTTTTATGTCCCGGCCGGCGACAGTCTGCAATTGCGCGCCGAAGGCTTTTCGGCCAGCATCGCCCCGTCTCTGGAAGCGACGGATATTGACGCGCTATGGCGGGAAGCCAATGGCGGAAGCGAGTTTGCCGTGCAGATGAAGAACGAGGCCATGGAAACGCATGTGGTGCAGCATGTCAACCTGTTGGCCGCGCCCAAATCGCCGGGCAGCCGCGTCTTGGCCGATGTGGACGGGCGTTTCTGGGAAAGCCCGGGGCAGACCCCGCCGTCAGACGCCATCGGAACGGAGGGCGATTGTCTGGAGTTGCTGGCCGCCGCCGATGGCCGCGAACGCTTCAGCCTGGCCGATTCTACGGATTTGGCGGCTAAGGAAACCGTTGACCTGACGTTTACCGCCGCGCCGGCGGAATCCTGCGGCCTGCTGATCGGCTGCCGCCAAACACTGCTCTCAACCTATTTGCTGTATCAAACGCTGGCCTACATGGGCACGGAAGCCGGTCATTACCTGGCCCAAATCGAGCGCGGCGTCATAACCGGCGGCAAAAACTCAGCCTACGCCATGTTGGGCGGCATCGAAGTGCAGTTGGCGGAGGACGGCGGTTGGCGCACAGTGGCCACCATTACGGAGCAAGGCCCGTTGGCGACGGATTTCCATCTGATCCCGTTCGGTTTGTTGCCGGAAGGACCCGTGCGCCTCCGGTTAAAGCTAACCAAAGGCCACTGGCGAATTGATGTCGCGAATCTGGCCGCATTGACCCGCACGGTTGAGCCGATTCGTCTTGCGCCCGAACTCGTTTTAAAAGATGGAGTTGCAGATGAGAAGGTGCGGGTGGCGTTGAGCGATTCGTTGGAGCCTTTGGTTACGCTGCCCGGCGATGTTTACACGCTGAAATATCGCCTGCCGCCCGGTTCCGACTATGAATTGTTTCTGGACAGCCGCGGTTATTATCTGGAATGGATTCGCCAGGCCTGGCTTGCTGAGGAAGACGCTTATTGGTTGGCGCAGATGTTCCTGGATCCGGCGGCGGCGCTGCGTCGGTTAGCGCCGGAATTTAAACGGATCGAGCCGGAAATCGAGCACATTTTCTGGAGCAGCCGCTATGCCAAACCGCAATAAACTTTGCCTGTTACTCGGCCTGATCGCGGTTATCGGCTGCGGTTGCGCCAGCAGCGGCGCGCAATCCTATTGGTTGACCGCCGCCGATTTGCCACAGGATGCGCATGGCGGCTGGATTACCGTCCGGCACGGTATAGACGCCACCGGGCGGCCGCGGACTTCCGCCGGCGAGTTTATCGCTATCAGCGGCGACTCGCTGTATCTGGCGGCGACCCGGCTGGAGGTCATCCCGTTGCGCGATGCTCACAGCGCTCGGCTGGTAAATTACGAACCTAATGCCGGCATGGTCGGCGGCCTGGCGGCTTTGGGAACAATATCAACGATTTCACACGGTTTCTATTTGATCGTGACGGCGCCGATGTGGATACTGGGCGGCTGCATAACAACCAACATGCGCCAAAACGAATCGCTGCTCAATTATCCCAAGCACGGTTGGGCCGAGTTCCTGCCGTTTACCCGCTATCCGCAGGGCCTGCCGCCCGATATGGACCGCGATCTTATCCGGGCTCGCCCGCCGCATAAAAAGGCGGACAAATCTAACGAAGGTTGACATTGTATCCCTATGTACATAGCAGCAAACCCTAAGGGTTAAGGAGCGAAACCCTTAGGGTCGTAAGTTAAGCGTGAAGGTTTTTTTGTAGAAAGGAAAAACGTATGTCCACAGTCTCTCCGGCATTTGACATGTCGGTTTTACCGGTTGCCGTGCGTCAGGAGCTGCACGATTTTTACGACTATTTGACGCACAAATATGCGCTTAAAAAAACACGGAAAGCAAGGCCGAAAAAGCTGCCGGCGGGGTTTTATCAACCGATTCAAGTAACGCAATATGAGTCTTTCCGGCGCGAGGAGATTTATCACGATGAGATACGTTTTCATTGATGCCAACATTTGGATTTATGCGCTGTTGGAATCGCAAGACCCGGCCCAGTTTTTGGAAGATATGGCCCATCGCCAAAAGATTGAACAGCGCCTGGAAATTATCAATCCGTTCTTACAACCACATTTTTAGCCTCCATTCACAAAATAACCTTGCGAAGGTTCACGCTGGGGAGCTCAGCGAACCTTTAAAATATTGACTCCGCAACAAGTCTAACCTTCGCAAGGTTTTCTGCATCCACTTGAAATTTAGATTGTAACCTTAAACTCTCTGACAATTTACCAACTCCGGAGTCGATTATGGCCAAAAATTATGATGTCATCATTATCGGCGCAGGTCCCGGCGGTTACGAGGCCGCCATTCGCGCCAAGCAACTCAAACTCAACACGGCAGTCGTCGAGCGCAATAAGCTCGGCGGTGTTTGCCTGAATGTCGGTTGCATCCCCACCAAAGCGCTGCTCAAAAGCGCCGAGCATTATCATTTTATGAAGAACGAAGCCGCCAATTACGGCTTCACATTTGACAATCTGCAGGTCGATTTTTCCAAAATCATTAAGCAGAGCCGGAGCGCGGCAGATAAGCTGTCCAAAGGCGTGGAGTTTCTGTTCAAAAAGAACAAGGTGGACACGTTTTACGGTTCCGGCAAGTTTGTCGCCAAAAATAAGCTGGCCGTGCTGGATAAAAACGGCGCGGCCATCGAAGAGTTGACCGCGCCGCATATCGTCATCGCCACCGGCTGCCGGCCGCGCGTCTTTAAAGGCATGGAATTTGATCATCAGCGAATTCTGGACAGCACCGATGCCATGACGCTCAAGGAAATGCCCAAAAGTCTGGTGGTGATCGGCGCGGGCGCGATCGGCATCGAGTTTGCCTACTTCTACAACACGTTGGGCGTACAGGTCACGGTCATTGAGATGATGGATTCGATTCTGCCGATTGAAGATAAGGAAATCACCAAAGAGTTGACCCGCATCTTTAAAAAACGCAAAGTGGATATTTTGACCCGTGGCCAGGTCAAGCGCGTCACCAATACCGGCGATGGTGTGGAAGTACAAGTTGCGACGCCGGATGAGGAAAAGATACTTCGCGCGGATGCTGCCTTAGTGGCAATTGGTGTGCAGCCGAATACGGAAGACCTGGGCCTGGCCGACGTGGATGTGCGCACGGAAAAAGGCTATATCACGGTCGATCGCAAAACGTATATGACCAGCGCACCTGGGATTTATGCCATTGGTGATGTTAACGGCCCGCCCTGGCTGGCTCACGTAGCCGCCCGTGAAGGAACTACTTGTATTGAACGTATAGCCGGACATCATCCGCCGGCCATTGACTATGACTCGATTCCGGGCTGCACCTACTGTCAGCCGCAAGTGGCCAGCATCGGCTTGACCGAGGACAAAGCCCGCGAAAAAGGCTACGAGCTAAAAATCGGACGTTGTCCCATCCGCGCCAATGGCAAGTCTGTGGCCATCGGCGAGGTTGACGGTCTGGTTAAGGTCATATTTGACGCGAAATATGGTGAATTACTGGGTGCGCACATCATCAGCTCGGAAGCGACCGAAATCCTGGCCGAATTGTGGACCGCCAAAGGGTTGGAAGCTACGCCAGAATCCCTCTTACGCATCACCCACGCCCACCCGACGCAGGCTGAAGCCATCAAGGAAGCCGTGGCCGATGCCCTGGGCGAAGCGATCAATATTTGATTTCTGTGTTTTTATAAAATTGCATCGCAACATTTGCATTGTGCGCAAGAATCGAAAATCTTTACCGCAAAGTTCGCCAAGTTTAGCGCAAAGTTACGCTGAGTTCTTTTCTGCGTGACTCAGCGTAAGACTCTGCGAACTTTGCGGTTAAAAATTTGCAGTTTGCCGAAAACTTGAGTTTGCAAGTAAGAGCACTTCCGCCTAATCCCCATTCTGTATTCCATTTATGTCCAATTTCTACCTGTCCAGCGATGCTATTAACGGCGAAACAGTGCGCTTTTCCAACCACGAATCCCATCACCTGCGGCGGGTGCTGCGTCATTGTCCCGGTGACGAGGTAACAGCGGTGGATGGCTGCGGCCATTGGTTTCTGATTCAGCTAACCGCTGTTAGCAATACCGAAGTCTCCGGTCGGATCCTCCGACAACGCGAAAACGTCGGGGAACCTTCCATCCGGGTCGCCCTGGCGCAGGCGCTGCCCAAAAATCAAAAAATGGACCTGACGCTTGAAAAAGGCACCGAAGTCGGCATTTCCGAGTTTATCCCTTTTATTTCCGAACGTACAATCAAGCAACGGGAAGATATTCCTGCCCGTTGGTCCGGCCTCGTCATGGCCGCCATGAAGCAGTGCGGTCGCAGCCGTCTGCCGGCTATTCAGCCCATTTGCACATCGGCTCAGTTGATTGAAAGATTTGCGCGCTACGAACGGGTACTGTTTGCCCATCCGGCTGCGGAAAATATTTCGGTCGCACTGACCGCATCGAGCGGTTCGGCGCTGGTAATTATTGGCCCGGAGGGCGGCTTTTCCAGTCCGGAAGTCACCGCTTTTCAGCAGGCCGGAGCGCGTGGATTTTCGTTGGGGGAGCGTATTTTGCGGACAGAAACTGCCGGCTTAGTTGTCGCCGCGTTACTGATTTATGGGGCGGGCAAATCGTAAAGGATACAGAATGATGGCCTTTAGAACGATAGCTCTGTCTAATATTATGGAAGTCCGGCAAGAGGTCGCACGGGTCTTGATTCAACAGTTGGGCATTACCAAAGCCGCATTTTACTTTCGAGAGAATTTTGCTCAACAAAAATCTTGAACACAATTCAAAACGACGCGCGAATGTTTATTTGGCGGGCATTCAATCAAAGTTGGCAAGCAGTCGGTTTCAAAATTCGCAGGACGGTTTTTGGCTCTTTGGCCAGTAAATTCAGTATAGTCCGGGCCGCGCCTCTGGGCTGCCGGTCACCGCGTTCCCAATGGCGCAAGGCGCTCAAACCAAAACCAAAAGCGGCGGCAAATTGTTGCCGAGTCATGCCTAAGCTTTGGCGCACTTGTTTGACATCCACGGGCGGCAATTCATATCGGGTCACCCGTGCCGGCGTCGCTGTCCCTTCAGCAAAAGCAATCGCTTCTTTCAGGCTCTTTTCAATTCTTCCAAATGCGTCGTTCATGGCTTAGCTCCGTATGTTTTCACCAGAATGGAAGTTAGCTTGGCCAGTTTGTTCCTTTCGGCTTTGGAGAGGTTGGCCTGCTCGTTTTTACCGAACATGTTCAACAAGAATAACGGGAGCGTCTCGTTGTAAAAGTAGTAAATCACGCGAACACCACCGCTTTTGCCCTTACCGGATCGCGCCCAACGCAGTTTGCGGACACCGCCGGTTCCGGGCATAATCGGCCCTGCTGCGGGATGCGCCGCCAGAAAGCTCTTCAGCTCATCCTGACTTTCCCTGTCTAGCAAGCGATCCGCATCGCGAATGTATTCCGATAATTCGACAATCGTGTTGGACATGGTATTGCCAAAAATAAAAAGTTGAACAGGCTGCAGCAGAACACTTGGAAAGTAACACCAGTCCAAATACGTGTCAAGTTCAAATTCAGACCTCCTGATCCGCGTGAATCTGGAGTGAGACCATTTTTGAATATC
>CAYOLL010000162.1:0-13369 GCA_964404765.1 uncultured Gemmatimonadota bacterium
AATCTGAGCTACAACATTCTCGTGGACAGCGCAAATGTTGCGATGTAATTTTATACAGTCCTGCCGGTTAAACTCACACAGCCTAAACAACCTGAAAACAAGCGGGTCAAACTATGAAAATATTAGCTTTAATTGACGGTGAACATTATCTGCCGATCACAAAAGCGGCATTGCTGGAATTACAGGAACGATATGCTGCAACCATCGCCGGCGTCGTCTTTTTAGGTGGGATTGAAAAGCTCAAAAATGAAGCGTCGGTGTGGGAATTAGGCTTTCCGGCGGTCCTCGATCCGGATCGCCTGATTGGATTACAGCATGGTCTGGTTGAGTTTCGCCCCGATTTGGTCTACGATCTGAGTGACGAGCCGATTGTAACGGCGGCGGATCGGTTTAAACTGGCCAACATCATTCTGAGTGCGGGTGTACCTTACGCCGGGCCAGATTTTCGTTTTGATCCGCCACAATTTGCAAATGTTATGACCAAGCCGTCGCTGACGATTGCCGGCACAGGCAAAAGAATTGGTAAAACCGCCATTGGTGGTTATGTGGGTAGGGTACTAAGCGGGCAGGAGCCTGCGGGCGCGGCGGCATTTTGTCACCCGTGCATTGTGACGATGGGCCGGGGCGGACCGGCGGAACCGCAAATCATCCCCGGCGAGGAATTGTCCATTACCGCCGAATATCTGCTAAACGAGGTTCGCCAGGGCAAGCACGCTTCCTCCGATCATTACGAAGATGCGCTGACTGCGCGAGTGACTACTATTGGCTGTCGCCGATGTGGCGGGGGTTTTGCCGGACAGGTTTTCTCTTCCGTAGTTCATGAGGGCGCACGCCTGGCCAATCAACTCCCGCATGACTTTGTTATTTTTGAAGGCAGCGGCGCAGCAGTGCCGCCGATTCTTACAGATGCCTGGCTAACTATTGTCGGCGGGCATTTGGAACCGGATTTGCTGACAGCCTATCTTACACCCTTTCGCATCCGTCCAGCCGATCTGATCATCGTGACGCTGTGCGAAAAACCACTGGTTTCCGACGTGCGCAGCCTGCGAGTTGAGCAGCTTTTGCGTGAGATCAATCCAACAGCGTCGATCATCCGCACCCGCTTTCGTCCGCAACCGTTACAGGCGATTACCGGCAAGACGGTGCTGTGGGTGACGACCGCGCCGGAAGTCATGGCCGAACCTTTAAAAATCTACCTCGAAACGCAATTTAACTGCCGCATTACCCATATCAGCCACAGCTTATCCAATCGGCCCCGGCTGCGTGAAGAATTGACTGGCCTGGCCATGTCGGTAGACACTGTTTTAGTGGAATTAAAAGCCGCCGCCGTCGATGTTGTAACTGAGTGGGGTCTGGCCAATAACGTGGCTGTCGTGTATCAGGATAATATCCCCGAACCATTGGACAATCAGGTTGATTTAGCCGCAGAAATTATCCGCTGTGCGGAATTAGCCAAACTGCGTTTTGCCTGTCGTAAGTAAGCTAAACCCAACCTGCTTCATGTCCCATCCGAAACGCCCGCAAATTTATCGCCACGACTTTTTCGCCTTTGCTTGCAAAAAGCTCGGCAATCACCGTTTCCATCGTTTCCGTCTTTAACGGCAAAAAACAGGAAGCCGCGCCGGCTAATACCATATTAACGGCACGAGCCGCGCCGGCTTCGCGGGCCATATCTTCCGCCGGAAGAATATGGCTGTGCGGCAGCTTTTTGATGGCGGCAAAAATGTCGGCCATTGGCGAGTAGGCCGGAATATTTAGCACCGGCTGATCGGCGGTAATAAGAACACCGTCGGCAGCCAAATAATCCAGATAGCGCAGACTCTCCATCGGCTCCAGACTCAGGATCAGGCGGGCGCGGCCACGCGGAATAATGACGCTGGCAATCGGCTGGTCGGCAATGCGGACATTGGCCGATACAGCGCCCCCCCGTTGCGACATGCCGTGGACTTCCGACTGCTTGACCTGCAGTTTTTCCTTCATGGCGCCGGCAGCAATAATAGCTGCCAGGGACAAAACGCCCTGGCCCCCAACGCCAGCCAAAATAATATCACATTTCATTGCCGTTTCCTTTCAGCCGCTAAATTATTGTGAGCGACGATAATTCTTTTCTTCATCAAGAGTTGCTTTCGATTTATCGTGGCTGGCGGCTTTGACAGTCTCAATGCATTCGCGCACAGCGATAATCACCGACAAACCATGGTGTTCGATCTCACGGCGCATCATCTCAAGATTTGTTGCGTTATCGCGACGGTGCGCATTAATCACATGAAAATGTGCAGGATCAACACCCAAACCACGCACAATCATTTCCAGATGTGACGACGGCAGCAATTGCGGCTGACCGCCGGTCATGGCCGTTGTTTTGTTGTCCAGAATCACCAGAGTCATATCGGTATTGACGGCAACCGCGTCAATCAACGGCGGAATGCCGGAATGCAGAAAAGTGCCGTCGCCGATAACAGCGACTGTCGGGTAAATGCCGGCCTCGGACGCGCCTTTCGCCATACCGATGGAAGCGCCCATATTCACGCAGGTTTCAATGGCCGAATAAGGCGGCAGCGCGCCCAGCGTGTAACAGCCAATATCAGAAGCAACCATCTTCGTTTGATAATCGGCCAGAGCATGACTAATGAAGTCAAACGAATCCGTGTGGGGACAACCCTTACACAACAGGGGCGGGCGGCCTTGAAGCGGCAAATCCGTCGCCTGAAAACCACGATTATCCGGCAATCCCAGCGCCGGGCGGACATTGTCCGGCGTCAACTCGCCCGACATGGGCACATGCCCGGATTCTTTGCCAAGAATTTCTATGGCCGACGGGAGGATACCGCGCAGAAATCGCTCCAAATAAGGGTAGCCTTCTTCCAGCACCACCACTTTTCCGATATGAGCCACAAAATCCCGAATCTTTTGATATGGCAAGGGATACGCGCCGATATGCAAATGCGCGGGGGCTGCCTGAAAGTCCTCGATATTTTCCATAAAATAATTAATCGCCAACCCGGTCGTAATAACCCCCAGCGCGCTTTCATTTTCGGTCAGCTTCGCGTAATTGTACGAACATTTTTCAGTGTAATCCTGCAGGACTTGTTGCAACGCAATCAGCTTGTTCCAGCGGGGCCGGGCATTCATTGGCATCAAAATCCAGGCATTAATATCCGTGGTCTTGTTAATCGGATTTTGCGGCCGGGGTTCAGATACGCAGACTACGGCCCGACTATGGGCCAGACGTGTCACCAGACGCAGCATGACCGGAATGTGGCGCTTTTCCGACAGATCAAAGGCTTCGCGGGTCATCTCATAAGCCTCCTGCTGGCTGGCCGGCTCCAAACAGACAATGCGGGCAAAGTCGGCAAAATAGCGGCTATCCTGCTCATTCTGAGAGCTGTGCATACCCGGATCATCCGCCACAACGACAACAAGACCGCCGTTGATCTCCAACAACGCCGAGTTCATAAACGGATCGGCGGCCACATTGAGTCCCACATGCTTCATACTCACCAATGCGCGCCGTCCGGCAAAGGATACTCCCAATGCAGCTTCATAGGCTGTTTTTTCATTGGCGCACCAAGTCGCCCGCAGCGCGGGGTTGCTTTTGGCATAATGAATCAGATATTCCGTAATCTCGGTGGATGGTGTGCCCGGATACGCATAGGCGGCCGTTATTCCGGCATGAATTGCGCCCAAGGCTATGGCTTCATCGCCAAGCAAAACCATCTCGTTCATCGCTAACCTCCTGTGAAAAATTCTACCCTATTAAAATTCCGCGTTAATGTCTGCAAACATCACAAAGCGCTTCCGAATTTCCCGCCAACAGACCTGAGTTGAGCTTCTAAGGCTTTGATTTGATATTCCAGTTTAAATTTTTCAGACGGATCGGTTGCCAGTATGTATTCGTTTCGCAGCAACGCCAATTTTTTCTGAGTCATGCGCCAGTGGCTTTCGTCTTCGCCGTATCCATCGGTCTCCAATTGCACGTCATCCAATAAGCCACGAACGGCAATTTCCGCCCCGCTATCGTTGCAGACAATGGTTGCCCGCTTGAATTGTCGCAAGTATTTTTGCAAGTTGGTGTGTTCATATAAAAACGGCGTTTCGCTATTCCGGCATGTCTCACAATTACAGGGAACCATTTCCTCAACTTGCAGTCCATGAAAACCGGTATTGATCTCACGGATATGCTGCCGGATAAGACCCAGAAACTCCTTCTTGTTAGCGCCCTCCACCTGAATCGAAATAAGCTTTTCAAAATAGCGTTCGCGCACAATCGCTTGCGATTG
This sequence comes from uncultured Gemmatimonadota bacterium, assembly GCA_964404765.1. Classification (GTDB taxonomy): domain Bacteria; phylum 4572-55; class 4572-55; order 4572-55; family 4572-55; genus CAYOLL01. The sequence goes on from CAYOLL010000162.1 coordinate 4,281, forward strand.
CTCGTATTCCAGCAAGACCCCGTAACGCCAGTGAGTCTGTCCAAAAATATAGCCGTGCATTTTGACGATCAAACGCGATAAAATGCCTTTGGGCATAAACTGATAGCGAAATTGAAAGTGCAAATTGTCTTGTTGGGTTCGCCAGGAAAAGTCGGGCGCATCCCGCGGCAACAACTGTGGCGCAATATATTCTCCGCGTTTGTCCGGCAACGGATAGCACAGGTAGAAACGTCGCATTAACGAAAGCAATTCCCGCATTTTGTGCGCATAGCGAGTATCGCCCCAGATATTTCTCAAATCCCGATCGGTAAAAAATCCATGATGCTCAATGACTTTTTGATAATCCAACACACGGTACACGCCATCAGTCACCCATTCGTGATCGAGGAAGATCGTATCGCCCAAATCAAGATCATCCCGAAAACAGAGAAAAACGCCTAAGTCATGAAAAAAGTCCGCCAGATAGGCTGCCCGTTCGCCATCCATCCCATATTCGGCGCAGATCTGCAAATATTCATCATAGCCGATAAAGGGACGCTTTTCTGCCCGCAATCCATGCAAACGGTGGCGAATATCCACCCAAACTTTGGGCAGCGGGGCGCCAATATGCGGCAGCAATTCCGGGTTGGTGATAATCCCTTTGACGGTTTTTTTAAGCGTCGTCAAGGTGTCACCATAACCGGTTACGCAACTGACTTTTAAATAGTCGATTATGGTAGCAAAGTGCCGGCGGTATTCGCTAATGGGCAAGTCGTGGGTCGGCAAATCGCATTTGTTCACAATCACAATGACCGGGCTGTGACCGCCCAACAGTTGCACCATGTTCAACCAGTAAAAAAACTCATCATGCCGTGCCTCGCGCCTGGATTCCGTCACATAAATATAAATAGAGCGTCGGGTTAAAAAAAACTGATGCGTGGCATGATATATTTCCTGCCCGCCAAAATCCCAAATATGGACGTGGAAGTCATCATCAATGGAAGCCAATCGCCCGTTGATAAGCATCTTCTTATTGTGAAATTCCGCTTTGGGGATAACCCAATCAAAAATATCAATGCCTTCGGTACTTTTTTCATCGGCAAAGTTGTAGCCGGGCAGGGCCAGCTTTTTGGCAATGGATGTTTTTCCCGCCCGCTCTTCGCCGATAAGCAACAGCTTGACTTCAAACAGGTGATCCGTTTCCGCCTCCCGAACGAGTTCGGCAAAATAATTCAACAAAGTTTTGAAGTTCTTACCCAAAATTTCCGGTGGCGTCACCAGGGGATTGCCTTCCACCACCAGCTGGGTCAAATCAGTCAGCCGAGTCATCTCGGTGGGCAGGGCGGTAAGTTGGTTATAGCTGATATCCAGCGTTTCCAGTCCCGACAGGCGGGTGAGCGACGACGGAAATTGCTTGAGTTGATTCCAACTGAGGTCCAGACTGCGCAGACTGTGCAGATTCGCCATTTCATCCGGCAGTTCTTCAAGTTTATTCCAACCGAGCTCAAACGACTGCAGTGCGGTTAAACCGCCTATCGTCGCCGGCAGCATTCCTAATTTATTGCCTTTTACATCCAACTGCTCCAATTCTGCTAATTGGCCGATTTCCGCGGGCAGTGTGGACAACTTGTTGTGGCTCAGAGAAAGAGTCGTTAGATTTTTGAGGCGGGCGATATCGGGCGGAATATCTTCTAAAAAATTAAACACTGCCTGGGCGGCCGGTTCTTCTTTAGCGCCCAGATTTAGTGCGGTCAACCATTCCAACTCAAAGAGTTCGGGCGGAATGGCGGTCAAGCCCAAACCGGATAAGTCCAATGTGGTGGATTGTGTTGTCTTGACAGCATAAATTCGACTGTGCGCGGCGTCATAGGACATTGTGGGTGCTCACTTTTTCAGGGCGGTGGATTTCCAAAAAGATGCATCATCATCACAGGAGTAGATATGTTTCCACTTCAACCGCGGTCAAACCGGTAATTTCGGCGATGGCGGAAAAGTCAAAACCGCGGGCTTGCAATTGCCGAACGGTTTGACGCAGCCGGGTCTCTTTTTCCCGTTCGGCCTCGGTCGCTTTTTGTATCGCCACCTCTTTTTCTTGCACCGCCACCTCTTTTTCCTGCACCGCCGCATCTTTTTCCTGCACCGCCGCATCTTTTTCCTGCTCGGCCTCTGCCGCCTTTTGCTGCAAGGCTTGAATCGTATGGATAAACGTCGTCCGCTTCAATTGCATATCCAGTTCTTCGGGCGATAGTCCGGCGGTATTGGCAATGTCAAAGGCGCGTTGAATCGGCGGCTCCACAGCCAGCGAATCGGGAATGTACTCCAAACTTCCGGCATTCTTGAGGAAGAAAATCCACTTGTCAATGATGCCGGTCAACTCCGCCGCGCCTTTCAAAAACTTGGGCAGTTCGATAAAAATGAGTTCAATGTCGCCGCTGTATTCGATCAGCGCCTCTTTTTCCAGCAGCCGAAAATAGCTGACCACCTTGTTCAAATCGGCAAACATGGTAAAATCGGTAATCGTCAGGGCGATAATCGGCTCTAAGGCGGAATACAATTGCCCCGCGTTTAACTGCTCCACATAGGCTTTGGCCGCGTTATACAAAATCCGCTTTTCAAAACCGTCCAGATTCAACACTTGCATCTCGATTATCACCCGCTGACCGGTGGACAAAACCGCCTTGACATCCACATACGTTTCCTTCATGCCTTTGAGCAGCGGAATTTGATACGGATCCATAATCGTCAAGTCCACAATGGAACTGCCGTTCTCAAAGCGAATCATGGCGTTGAGAAAACTGAGCAGGATGTCTTTAGACTGCTCAGAGCCAAAGACTTTCTTAAAAGCAAAATCGGTGCGAACGTCTAAAAAATGCATGGCTTATGCCTCCGGGTAGAGTGGCGGTTAGTCAACCTTGCTGTATTTTCTCACATCGGCCGCGGTCAAACCGGTAATTTCGGCGATGGCGGAAAGATCAAAGCCGCGGGCTTGCAATTGCCGAACGGTTTGGCGCAGCCGGGTCTCTTTTTCCCGTTCGGCCTCGGTCGCTTTTTGTATCGCCGCATCTTTTTCCTGCTCGGCCTCGGCCGCCTTTTGCTGCAAGGCTTGAATCGTGTGAATAAACGTCGTCCGCTTCAATTGCATATCCAGTTCTTCGGGCGATAGTCCGGCGGTATTGGCAATGTCAAAGGCGCGTTGAATCGGCGGCTCCACAGCCAGCGAATCGGGAATGTACTCCAAACTTCCGGCATTCTTGAGGAAGAAAATCCACTTGTCAATGATGCCGGTCAACTCCGCCGCGCCTTTCAAAAACTTGGGCAGTTCGATAAAAATGAGTTCAATGTCGCCGCTGTATTCGATCAGCGCCTCTTTTTCCAGCAGCCGAAAATAGCTGACCACCTTGTTCAAATCGGCAAACATGGTAAAATCGGTAATCGTCAGGGCGATAATCGGCTCTAAGGCGGAATACAATTGCCCCGCGTTTAACTGCTCCACATAGGCTTTGGCCGCGTTATACAAAATCCGCTTTTCAAAACCGTCCAGATTCAACACTTGCATCTCGATTATCACCCGCTGACCGGTGGACAAAACCGCCTTGACATCCACATACGTTTCCTTCATGCCTTTGAGCAGCGGAATTTGATACGGATCCATAATCGTCAAGTCCACAATGGAACTGCCGTTCTCAAAGCGAATCATGGCGTTGAGAAAACTGAGCAGGATGTCTTTAGACTGCTCAGAGCCAAAGACTTTCTTAAAAGCAAAATCGGTGCGAACGTCTAAAAAATGCATGGCTTATGCCTCCGGGTAGAGTGGCGTGTTCAAATTATCGTCTTCAATCTAACAGAATTTGTTCTTTCCGGCAAGTCAAACTTCAACTTGACATTTGGCGGCAACTTGCGTAAAATAACCCTCTGACTCATTGGAAATAGTCTGCGTCCAAAGCCCAATAAAGGATCAGCCCATGTTTGACGAATTAGATCAGCTTTTTAACTCCGATATTTTTGCCAAAAAGCCCGCCGCTGCTACCCTTACCGAAGAAACATTTCATCTGGATGATGGCGAACGCCGTGAAGTGGCCGTCCTCTTTGCCGATGTCAAAGGCTTTACCGCCATGTCGGAAAAGTTAGACCCGGAAGACGTGCGCCGCATTTTGGACAAGCTGCTGCAGCTTTTCACCGTCTGCATCAAAAACTATGGCGGTTACATTGATAAATACGAAGGCGATTTGGTGATGGCCTTGTTCGGAGCCAAAATGGCCAGCGAGCAGGATACGGAACGCGCCGTCCGGGCCGCGCTGGATATGCTGGATAAGTTGATGCAGTTCAATGCCATTTTGCAGAAAAATTCCCGTCTGACCGGCATTCAACTGGGCCTCCGCATCGGCATCAATACCGGCTTAGTCACCACCGGCCGCGTCGGCGAAAAGCGCGAGGGCGATTTTACCGTCTACGGCGATTCGGTTAACCTGGCTTCGCGCATGGAATCCAACGCCCCGGTCAATCGCATCATGCTGCCGCGCGAGCCCATGGAACTGGTCGAGCATATTTTTGATTTTGAATTTAACGGCGAAATTATGGTCAAAGGCAAGAGTCGGCCCATCGCTGTCTACACGGTGAACGGCCTGCGCCCGACGCCCCTGCCGCGCCGGTTGACCTCGGCCTTTGTCGGCCGGGCGGCGGAAATAGCCCGACTGACGCAAAGCTACGACGCGCTAAAGTCGCGCTTAATACCGCAGTCCGAGTCAATGTCCCCGGCACTTCAGGAACATTCACCCTTAATGAAACCGGCTCAACAAAGTGCCGGGGACATCTCCTACAAGCCGCAGATGATGGGTTTAACCGCCCAAACCGGGTTGGGCAAGACCCGCTTGATGGAGGAATGGCTCAAACAGTTAGAAAATGCGGATGTCCCCGGCACTTTTGGGACATCAACCTCTGCAGAAACATCCGGCCAAAGTGCCGGGGACGTTTCGATTTTTAGCGTGCGCGGCCAAACCCCGCGTTATGCCCAAAACTCATACTGTCTCTGGTCGGCGGTGATACGGGACGGCTTTGGCATTGCCCCGGTGGATTCGGCCCAAAATACGCGGGAAAAATTGGAAACCGGTTTGCGCGCGCTGGCCGCCGAGATTGCCGATGACTTCAAAGGCAAAAACCTGCCGGATATACTGCCCTTGCTGGGCCTGCTGCTGGGCTTGAAGTACGACGATCCCCGGTTGGACCTGGGGCCGAAAGAGCTACAGCCGCACTTACAAACCGCCATTCGCTACTTGCTGGAAGCGCTGGCGGTTCGCGCCAATCGGCAACAGCAGCCTTTGCTGGTCATTTTGGAAGATTTGCAATGGCTGGACGACGCCTCGTTGGTTACCCTGGATTTTTTAACGCTGACGCTCAATCTGGAAGAAAAGCGACAGCATCTTGCCCCCAAGCAAATCCTGTTTTTGCTGCTGTATCGCCCGGAATTTCAGCCTTCGCCGACCGTGCGGCTGGAAACCGACTGGCGGCAACTGGAATTGGCCGCTCTGAATCCGGACGACGCCCAGCATTTGATCGAATCCATGACCCACGCCATCGCCTTAACCCCGGAGTTGAAGCAATCCTTGATGAGCCGCTCCGCCGGCAATCCTTTTTATTTGGAGGAATGGGTGCGCTTGTTCATGGCCCAAGGCGCGGATGATGACCCGGCGGCTTTGCCAAGCTCGCTGAAAGCGGTGATTCTCTCCCGTATTGATCGCCTGGGCGAAGAGAGCAAGCTATTATTGCAAAAAGCAGCCGTGGTCGGGCGACAGTTTTATGGCGAAATTCTGACCGATATGGAGCACAAGCTGAAGCGCCAAACGCGCGTGCCCGATGTGCTGCAACTGCTGCATCAAGGCGACTTTATTGAAACGCTGGATCATCCCCGCGCCGCCGCCTACCAATTCAAGCACAGCTTGATTCAGGATGTGGCCTATCACGCCTTGCTGGTGGCCAATCGCAAAATCCTGCACCGCCTGGCCGGCGAAGCCGTCGAGCGCGCTTTTGCCGATATGCTCGGCGAGTTTTATCAGGAATTGGCCGATCACTTTGTCCAGGCCGAAATGACCGCCAAAGCCCTGGACTATTTGACCAAAGCCGGTGATAAAGCCTGCGCCAATTATGACAACCCGCGCGCCCTGACCGCCTATGAGCGTTTGTTGCATTTTATCGAACAGCCTTTGGATAAGCCCGACGCTGACGAGCAACGCCGTCGCCAAGCCCTCAAGATAGATACGCTGCTCAAAAAGCATTACATCTGGCAGATTATCGGGCGGTGGCAGGAATGCCGGGAACTGGGGCCGGAAATCCTGCGCCTGGCCGAAGCCGCCAACGATCCGGAGCGCCGGATGAAGTCCCATCGCGTCATTGGCGATGTGTGCCGGAATCAGGGTCAATACGATCTGTGCTTACAACACTTTGATCAAGCGGTGGAATTGGCCAAAGCGCTCAACGATATCAACGGGTTGTCGCGGGCAATCGGCAACAAGGGCATCGCCCTTCTTTACAAAGGTGAATTGGAACAGGCCGTGGTCTGCTTCCGCGAACAACTGCGCGCCGCCCAACAAACCGGCGATAAAAACGGCATTGCCCACGCCCTGGGCAATATGGGCAATTATTTTTTCCAGACCAACGCTGTGGAAGATGCGCGGAAATGTTTTGAGAAACAGCTAATCTTATACCAAACCTTAAATAACAAGCAAAAAGTTGCGCGCTGTTCGGGTAATTTGGGCTTGATTTTTCATCTACAAAGGGACCATCAAACGGCTTTAAGCTATTATACCGAATATTTAATGGCCGGCGAAGAATTGGGAAATGTGGCCGACACCGCTATTGCCGTTGGCAATCTGGGCACTTTATATGCCGATAGCGGGGATGATATTCGGGCTTTGGAAGCATATCACAAAAATTTAGTATTAGCGCGTCAACTTGGCGACCATCGCAATTTAGCCATGACGTTTGAAAAAATCGCCTACATCCATTTTCATCGCCGGGAGTTGGCAGAAGCGCTGGAGTATTATGATCAGGCGTTAACCATCGGCCGCCAAATTGGCCACAAAGTAGGACTATGCCGCTATCTGATCGGTAAAGCCGATGTGTTGACCGCCTTAAATCAGTGGGCCGACGCGCAACCGCTCTGCGCCGAAGGCCGGCAATTGGCCCGGGAACTCAATGATTCGGAAATGTGCTTTCGCGGAGAAGCGATCTCTTGGCGCATTGACTTCCGGCTGCGGTTGACAACCCAAACACCAAGCGAAGCCGACCCCGCCATTCAGCGTTTAAAAACCATGCTAACTGAGACAGAAATCCCCGAGGAATTGGCCGATCTGCATTTTGAACTCTGGCAAATCTATCGACAGGGAGCGGAGTTAGCGCAGGAAAAGTCAACGCAGGCTGTGTGGCAGGGCGAGGCCCAAAAACATCACCGGGAGGCATTGCGCCGTTATCAGGAGATTTACACGACTTCCAAACTGTTGGAATTCAAGAATCGGCTGGCGGAACTGCAGCTCCAGAAATGACATTTCTTGAAGAAATGTCATTTCTAAATTTCAAGGTGTGTGGCAGGAGTGAGGCCCAAAAACATCACCAGGAGGCCTTGCGCCGTTATCAGGCGATTTATACGACTTCCAGTCGGCTGGCGGAGTTGCAGCTCCAAAAATGTCATTTCTAAATCCTTAAACAAGCGCATACTCCCGGCAAAAAGCTTCGGCATCCAAAACGCGGAACGGCAAATTCGGAACAGATTGCAAAAAGTGACGATTTTCGGAAACGAAGATACCGACTCCTTCCCATTCGCAAAAAGCGGCAATCGAAATATCGCCCTTTTTCAAACCCGCTTGTCGATGTTTCTCAATCAAACGACCGGGCGGAAATTCGTAACCGACTTCCAGATGCGCCGTTTGGTTGATGAGGGCGTAAAAGATTTTGATCTCGGCAAAACTCAGATTTCGACGAACTTCAAAATCAACTTGACGCGCAATTTTGATTTCGAACTCATCCAGATTCGCCAATATCAACGCCGGGAAATAACGACGCTCACGAATTCCGAAAATAAAGATGTTGGTATCCATGCTAATAATCATCGCCGCCGATACCCCATGCTTTCGCGGAATGCCAGAATTTCCTCGACCGTTTCCGTGTCGTCCCATTCCTCGCGCTGACGGCGCAAAAGCGCCAGCAACGCTTCGTCGCTCAGGTCTTTATGCGGATCATTGGCGGCGCATTGTTTGATAAAAGCTTCCATTTTTTTGCGAAACTCGCTTTTAGCCGGTTTTTTACGCCGAATCTGCGAAACGGTTACTTTGACCGTCATGCCTTTTTTCAGCGCCGCATCTTCAAGCGTGATCCGACCGTCTTCAAGAATCGGAACTTGATAGGTGAGAGCCATAGAATCGTCTCCTTTCTGAAACTAAACGCTTTTCATTCTTCATTGCTCATTGCCCATTGCTCATTGCTCATTGTCAAAACACCTTTGGCTGAAAATCCGGCTCATTGACCATTTCAATATTATCGCCGGACTGACACAGGACGTATAGTCCCTGCCGGATGGCATAGCGATCCACTTCTTGCATAATGGACGCTCCGGCCACGGCGCCGATAACTTTCGTATCATGGTAGCGCGGAAAGCAGTCTTTAAAAACCGGCAGCCGCTCTTCCACAAAAAATTTGACATCTTCGGCCGTCAGGCGCATCTTGACCGATACAACCACCACATAATCGGTGTTGACGGCCACAATATCGTATTCGATCCGGCGAACAGGAGAGATCACCCGCTGCGAACATTGTACAATCGGAATACCGGCCTTGTTAAACAAGCGCACCACCGCCGGCGCAACCATGTCTTCCACAAAACGGCCCAGGGTGTTGGTGATCTTGCCCACTTCCTGGCTCAGCTTTTTGATTTGTGCGTCCGTTGTTTTCGATTCTTCGGCCAGAGCCTTGATCCGCGAGTCGGTCTCTTTAAAGCCGACATAAATGAGTTCTTCTAATTTTTGTCGCGTGGTCATATAAACCTCCGTTTTGGATGCTACGCTTTTGGTTCATTGCTCATTGCTCATTGCTCATTGCTCATTGCTCATTGCTCATTGCTCATT
>CAYOLL010000163.1:0-13275 GCA_964404765.1 uncultured Gemmatimonadota bacterium
AAGAATCGTAACCATTAAACGGGTCGCCCCGACGGGGCTGTATGGCTCTTTCCAGGATCGTCCCCAACGGCGGCTATACTTACCGTTTGGAAGCGGAGACTTTTCAAGAATCGGGACAAATTACGCTGAGCCGATAATGTCGGAATTTCCAATTTCAAAGGCTTTCCCCACCAGCCCGCCGGTGCTTTCACTGGCGGGCTTTTTCGTTCAGCGCGCAAAAGCGGGTTGACAAGCGGCAGATTTGGCGGTAGTTTGCGGTGTTGAATATGAGCGAGGTAAAAATTATGGATGAAACCCGTCTGGCTTTTCTGCAAACACCGGCGGCCCAAAGTTTGTTGCATGAATTGGCCGATGTGCCCTTGACGCCGCAGTTGATCTTAAAAATTCGGCAGCGCCATCCCGATCATACGGCGGCGGCCATCTCCGAGCTGCTGGAGTTGCGCCGGCACGCGCGTCAAAAATTCAGCCGCGCCGATCACATGTACTTTGACCGCAAGGGCCTGGAGCAGGCGACAGCCGAGGCCGTGGCGGCCCATCACGCGGCGCGGTTTTCCGGCTATGGCTGCGTGGCCGACTTGTGCTGCGGGATCGGCGCCGATGCGCTGGCACTGGCCACAGCCGGCCCCGATGTCATCGCCGTCGACATGGAAGTACTCAAGACCAAATTGACCGCCCTGAACAGCGCCGCCTGCGGCTTGACCGAAAAAATCAAACCGGTTTGCGCCGATGTCCAACTGTGGCGGCCGCGCGTCGATGCTTTCTACATTGACCCGGATCGGCGGTCGGGCCCGCAGCGCACCGTTTCCTTAGCCGACATGCAGCCGTCTATCGACATCGTGGCCGATCTGCGCGCCATCTCCCCGCACATTGGCGTCAAAGTGTCGCCGGCCGTGCCGCTGAGCGAGCTGCCGGACGATTGCGAGTTTGAGGTCGTCTCGCTGAAGGGCGACTGCAAGGAAGCCATGCTGTGGTTTGGCGATTTAAAAACAGCCGAACGCCGCGCTACGATCCTGCCCGGCGGACACAGCCTGACCCCGACCACCGAAAGATTCTTCCCGGCTACAAAGCCACCCGCCCAATATCTGCTGGAGCCTGACGCCGCCGTCATCCGGGCGCAATTGGTCAACACCCTGGCCGCGCAGTTAAATGCGACGAAGATTGACCCGAGCCTGGCGCTTTTATCCGTCGATACGATTCCCGAGACGCCTTTTGCCGTGGTCTTTCGCATTTTGGACAGCTTCCCGTTTCACATGAAAAGGCTCAAACAATGGCTGCAAGCGCGCGACGCCGGCGAGCTGATTCTGCATCAACGCGGCTCGGCCCTGGAACCGGAACCGCTCCGGCGGCAGCTTAAATGCAAGGGCAGTCGGACGATTTCCTTATTTTTGACCCAAATCGCCGGCCAGCAATGGGTTTTTCAGGTGGAAAGAGTGGGCGCAAATGCTGCCCGACTTGCTTGAGTCCACAGTCAAGTTTCTTGTTTGGCCAGGTTTAGCATGGTTAAGCGAACATTTACCGGATATTCGCTGTATGAAGAACGGTGTGTGTTATTTGAATCCGGCTGCTGGCCCGGAAATGAGAAATGACGTTTTTTTCAAAAAAATCATTTCTAAAATCATAAAAAATGGAGGAACTATGTATCGTCAGATTAAATTTGTATTGCCGGGCGTTGTCGCACTATTTGTGATTAGCTTTATTTCCTCATCAAAAGCGCAGCCGGGGCCAGGCAAACCTGCTGCCGAAGCTATCGCCGTGCAGGTGGAGGTTGTGACCGCCGAGAAATTGGGTGACCGCGTAACGGCAGTCGGCACCCTTCTGCCTAATGAAGAGGTGGAAATTCGCAGCGAGATTTCCGGGAAAGTGGAGCAGATCCGGTTTAAAGAAGGCAGCCGGGTGCAAAAGGGCGAGGTTCTGTTTAAAATCAACGACGCCGAGCTGCAAGCGCAGTTGGCTCGCGCCCAATCACGCCAACTGATCGCCGCTCAACAAGCCGAGCGCCAGCGTCAGCTATTTGAGAAGGGTCTGACCAGCAAGGAAGATTTTGACAACGCCGTCAATGAGCTGAATGTCATCAAGGCCGAGCAGCAGTTGATCCAGGCTCAATTGGCCAAGACGGAAGTCCGTGCGCCTTTCGGCGGCAAGGTCGGCTTGCGCTACATCAGCGAAGGCAGCTATATTTCCCCGACGACCCGCATTACCATCCTGCAGGATAACACTCGCACCAAGCTTGATTTTACAGTTCCGGAAAAATATGCCGCCGCGCTGCATATTGGCGATAAAGTCAACTTTACAGTACAAGGAAATACCGCGCAGTTTGATGGCCAAATCTATGCGCTGGAAACAAAAATAGACAGCGCTACCCGCACCCGCCGTGTCCGCGCGATGTGCCCAAATCCAAAAGACATCCTGATTCCCGGCGCCTTTGCTGAAGTGGAGCTGATGCTGCAGCAGCGGGAAAGTCTGACCATCCCGGCCTATGCCCTGATTCCGGATTTGAAGGGCCAGCGGGTTTTTATCTGCAAAGACGGTAAAGCCGCGTCCCGTCAGGTTCAAACCGGCGCCCGGTCCGATACCCGGGTCGAAATTACGCAGGGCTTGAGCGCGGGCGACAGTCTGCTTATCTCCGCTATTTTGCAGCTCCGGCCTGGTATGGCTGTTCACCCGGTTGTGAAGCAGTAATATACTTTTACAGGGCATAAACTTTCATTTTTGTTTTCACCGCGGAGTTCGAGGAGATCGCTGAGAAAATAAAAAAACAGCCGTTCTCTGCGTCCTCAGCGGTTAAACTAAAAAGTGAATTCTACGACCGGGTAAGATGAGAGGGCGTGCTGCTCATGCTCGCTTTTTGTTGACCTCAATCCTCGTATTTGGGCAGTGTTCAAGCCCACCATCAATTAATCCGCCCAAAATCAAATGGATATTTGCATCCAAAGCCGGGTTATATTATCTTATCCAGTGGCTGAATCGTCAGCCAATAACCCGGGGGACATTGCATGAATCGGCTTTTTTGGCCGATTTGGGGACTGTTGTTCAGCCTGCTCGCTTTTGGTCAGTCTGCAAAAGCGGCAGACAGCGCCACTCAAATCGGCTTGCCCTATATCCAAAACTACACGCCCAAAGAATACGGCGGTCAGATCACGAACTGGACTATTGTTCAGGATCCACGCGGCGTCATGTATTTCGGCAACGATGCCGGTGTGCTGGAATATGATGGCGTCACATGGCGGCTCATTCCGACCCAAAACCGCACCATCGTTCGCTCGCTCGATATTGATTCGACCGGCGTCATCTATGTCGGGGCCGAGGGCGAATTCGGCTATCTGGCCGCGGACGCCGCCGGTCAACTGCGCTTTGTGTCACTGGTGGACAGTGTGCCGGAAAAATATCGCATTTTTGGCGATGTCTGGCAAACGCTCGTTACCAGTCGCGGGGTCTATTTTCGGACGACCGAGTACCTCTTTTGCTGGACAGGCCACGCGATCAAGGTTTGGGCGCCCAAGCACTCTTTTCACACCGCTTTTGTGATTAATGACTCGCTGTACGTGCGCCAATGGGATGTGGGTTTGATGGTCATGCGCGGCGAGTCGCTGGAGTTGCTGCCTGAGGGCGAAAAGTTTGCTGACGAGCGCGTCTACATTATGTTGCCATACGACGACGGTATTTCGATCAAGCCGAAGTTGTTGATTGGCGGACGGTCAATGGGCTTGCAGCTTTTTGACGGTCAGCATGTGACGCCGTTTCAGACCGATATTGACGCTCAATTGCTGGATGCGCAACTGTATCATGCCGCCCGGCTTAGTGACGGATCCATTGCTATTGCCACGCTGCGACGCGGCATCATTTTGATCGACCGCAACGGGCGGTTCCGACAGGGCTTCGATAAGTCGTCGGGTTTGCAGGATGAAAATGTCAAATACGTCTATGCCGACCGGCAGGGCGGCTTGTGGGCCGCGCTGAACAACGGCCTCTCGCGTATTAAACTGGTCTCGGAAATTTCTATTTTTGACGAACGGGCCGGGCTGGGCGGCACACCCAATACGTTGTGCCGTTTTAACGGGCGGCTCTATGCCGGTACCAGCCGTGGCCTGTATTATCTGGCTGAACCTGATTCCACCGGTCAGGCCCGTTTTGTGCAACTCCCGGATATTGCCAGCGAATGCCACGATCTTAAACCCGCGTTTGACCGCCTTCTGGCCGCGACCAATGACGGCGTTTATGAGATCAGCGATGCCCGGGCCCATCTGTTGACCAGCCCGGAGCATTCCAAATCACTGGAGCGGTATTCGCTCTGCTTGCTGCAATCACGGGTTACGCCGCAAAATATCTATGCCGGCTTGCGGGACGGCCTGGTCTGCTTGCGTTATAATCCGGCCCGGTCCGACAGCCCATGGACCGACCTGGGCAAAGTGGCCGATTTCAGCATTCGCATCGAAAGTCTGGGCGAGACCGCTGACGGCCGGCTATGGTTGGGCACCCGCTATCAGGGCTTGATCAGCGTCCATTTTTTCTCCGGTTACGATATCGCGCCGCGCACGATTTTTTATGGAGTGGCAGACGGCCTGCCGCAGGGCGAAATTGTGGTGACAACCCTGGCCGGGCGAACGGTTTTTGCCGCCCGCGACGGCCTCTATCATTTTGACGAAACGACCCAAACCATTCGTCCCAATGAAACGCTGTGCGAAAGTTCGAATCAGACCGATGACGGCAAAAAACGCCGTGTCGGTTCCGTGCGTCAAAGCCTGCCTGGTCAACGAAAGCGCCAGCTCTTAAAGATTCCGGAAAGCGCAGCCGGGGCGATTCAACTGGCCGAGGATGCCGTCGGCAACGTCTGGCTGCGCAGTGACAAAGCGCTGGGTCAGGCTGTGCGCCAGGATGATAGCGCCTATGTCTGGCAGCCGCGCCAACTCTTGCGCGTGTCCGACAGCAATATCAAAGTGATTTACCCGGAAGGCGCGGGTCTGGTCTGGTTTGGGATGCCGGAAGGTCTGGCGCTGTACAATCCGGCCAAAGCGGATACCGGGGCGGTCACGCTGCAAACGATTCTGCGGCAGGTCGTCGCGCGCGGTGATTCTATGATCTATGGCGGGACCGGCCTTTTGCCGCACGAATTGACGCTTGGCTATGATGTCAACGGCCTGCGTTTTAGTTTTGCCCTGCCCGGTTTTGATCAGGAAACTGCCAATCGCTATCAGTACCGTCTGGAAAATTTTGACAAAGGCTGGTCGAGTTGGACCGCCGAAACCCGCCGTGAATATACCAACCTGCCCGAAGGCGCCTATCGTTTTCAAGTCCGGGGGCGCAACGTCTATGGAAATGTGGGCGCGCCGCATGAGTTTGCCTTTGAAATCCTGCCGCCGTGGTATCGAACCTGGTGGGCCTATTCGCTGTATCTGATTACAGTTGGGCTTGTTTTTGCCGGCGGCGTCTTTGGCTACGCGCATTATCAGGCCAAAAAACAGGCCGTGCAGATGACCGCCAAAGAAGCCGAGTTGCAAAAACAGCGTGACGAAGCCGACCGCTTGCAATCGCTCAACGAAAAAATGCAACAATTGGACAAGCTGAAAGATGAGTTCCTGGCCAACACCTCGCACGAACTGCGCACGCCGCTCAACGGCATCATCGGCCTGGCCGAATCGCTGATTGACGGCGTGGCCGGACCGCTGAACAAAGTTGCGGTCGAAAATTTGCGCATGGTCATTTCCAGCGGCCGCCGCCTGTCCACACTGGTCAACGATATTCTCGACTTCTCCAAGCTTAAAAATCAGGAACTAATCCTGCAGCAAAAACCGGTCGATATGGGCCAAATTACCGGTATGGTTTTGACGTTGTGCAAAACGCTGGCCTCCGGCAAACCGATTGTGTTGATTAACAAAATCTCGCCTGACGCGCCGGCAGTGTACGGCGACGAAAATCGCATTCAACAAATTATGTATAATCTGATCGGCAATGCCATCAAGTTTACCGAATCGGGCTCCGTGACGGTTTCTGCCACTGTTGAGCCCGTGCCGGTCGAAGCGCAGTCGTTGGCCGCGTTTTTGACCATCACCGTAGCCGACACCGGCATCGGCATTCCCGCCGATAAATTCGACAAAATCTTTCAATCTTTTGAGCAAGCTGACGGCTCGACGGCGCGAACGTACGGCGGCACCGGCCTGGGTTTGGCCGTCACCAAAAAGCTGGTCGAGTTGCACGGCGGGCGGGTTTGGCTGGAGTCGGAAGTCGGCAAAGGCTCGATTTTTCACTTTACGCTGCCGATTAGTGTCGAACAATTGTCCACTGAAGAGCGCGAGGCCGTAGCCGCCTTGCGACGCGATGAATCCGTAATCGAAATGAGCGCTCCCCTGGCCACGCTTAGGCGGGAGGATTTTGTTGCCGATGACGCTGACAGCGAACTTTTCGTAGAAGGTCGGCGGCCGGTCAATGGTAACGGCGACAACGATCACCATAAATATCGCATCCTGGTCGTCGATGATGAGCCGGTCAATATTCAGGTCGTATCCAACATGTTGACCATTCAGCATTATCACGTGGCCGCGGCATTGAATGGATTGGAGGCGCTGGCTTATTTCAAAAAGGGCGAAAAGTTCGATCTGGTCTTGCTGGACGTGATGATGCCGCGCATGTCCGGCTACGAAGTGTGCGAAAAAATCCGCCAGATTCATCCGGCCACGACCATGCCGATTATCCTGTTGACCGCCAAAAATCAGGTGTCCGATCTGGTCACCGGCTTTAACAGCGGCGCTAACGACTATCTGACCAAGCCTTTCTCCAAAAATGAATTGATGGCCCGCATCCGCACCCATCTGACGTTGGCTCGGCTTAACACGGCTTCGACGCGCTTCGTCCCGCGCGAGTTCTTGAATTTTTTAGACAAAGAGAGCCTGGCGGAAGTCAAGCTGGGCGATCAGGTGCAGCGCGAAATGACCGTGCTGTTTTCCGACATCCGCTCGTTTACTACCCTGTCGGAAAAGATGACGCCGGAGCAGAATTTTCGCTTCATCAACGACTATCTCAGCCGGATGGAGCCGGCCATCAACGATCACCGCGGCTTTATCGACAAGTATATTGGCGACGCGATTATGGCCCTTTTTGGCGGCACTGCTGACGACGGCGTGCAGGCCGCCATCGGCATGATGAACAATCTGGAAGAATATAATCGGCAGCGGGCCGGCGAAGGCGAGGAGGACATCCACATCGGCATCGGCCTGAATACGGGCATGTTGATGTTGGGCACGGTCGGCGGGAGTAACCGCATGGACGGCACGGTCATCAGCGACGCGGTCAATCTGTCCTCGCGCATCGAGGGCATGACCAAGATGTACGGCGTCGCCATTCTGATCAGCGACAACACCTATCGCCATCTGAAAGACCCGACGGTTTACGGCACCCGCGTCATCGACAAAGTCAAAGTCAAGGGCAAGACCGAACCGGTCGTCGTCTACGAAGTTTTTGAGGGCGATCCGGCCGATATTCGCAAGATCAAATACGATACGAAGATGATGTTTGAGGAAGGCTGGGGCCTGTACCAAACCGGCGATTTCAGCGAAGCGCTGCTGCTGTTTAAGCGCTGCCTGAACCGGCATCCCGGCGATGGCGCGGCCCGCCTCTTTGTCGACCGTTGCGAGCAAATGCAAGCCGCCGGCAAACCCACCAATTGGGACGGGGTGATGGCGTTGACGAGTAAGTGAGAAAACCGCACAGCGCCAATTACGAAAGGCCAAAGAACTGGTAGACCTTATTCAAAAAGAGTTTACTCATGACGCTTAATCACAAACAAAAAGAGCTTGTTGATAAGATGCTTGCCAAAGTAACCAAAAAATTTCCCAATGTAAAGTATTTGGATATTGGCGAAGGCCTTGAAGACCCTGGCGAAATCTGGATTTATGTCTCGAAGCCGGAAGACGATGACCGATACAATGACTTAATCGAGTATAGCGCGTCATTAGCCATGAACGTGCTCATGAAATACGGCTACTCCATATACATAACGCCGCGCAGCGAGAAATGGGCCCGGCTGCTGACAGCCTGACCTATCTTTTTTATCCACACGAAATCGGAAACCATATGCCGACGTATGCCCATATTAAAGGATTTCGATTTTTCATCGTCATGTTTGACTGCGCGGAACCGCCGCACATCCACGCCCAAAGCGAACGCGGCGAGGCCAAATTTTGGCTGAACCCATTGCATTAGCCGACAATCACGGTTTGAGCGCCCACGACCTGCGCAAAATCAAACGCATTATCACGGAGCAGCAAACCGCTATGATGATCTTTTGGGATAAGCACTGCCGAAAAACAAGCCGCTAAAGGAGAGAACGATGATACAGCAAACTCCGGAGACATCTCCAATAAAATCGCCAACACGAGCGAAAAAACTTTTGCCGACCGCTAAAATTCCACAAGCTGCGACGCAAGTGAACCGTCGCGCCTTGACCTTGACGGATGAAGACCTGCAAAAACGTATTTACGAGCACGAAGGAAAACTACTCAAAGTTCGGATCCGCGCCGCCCGGTTAGACGAGACTTATTTGACTTTTGAATTGGCGGATGACCGTATCATTTCGGTCCCGTTGAGCTGGTATCCGTTTTTGCGGGATGCGGGCAAAGCGCAACGCGCTCATTTTGAAATCCTGCCGGGCGGTTGGACGGTTTATTGGCCGGATATAGATGAATACCTGGATAGCCGGACGCTTCTAAAGGGCAAGTACTTTTGACCTGGCAGAACGTCAAAAAAGCCTGTAAACTGCGAAAGTTTACGGGCTTTTTGTTTTATGCTGACTTTGCCGCAAACGGCGTATATCTTTAGCTTGCCAAAAAACGGCAACGTCCCCGGCGCTTTAAAATCATGGAAGCTCAAGTGCCGGGGACATTATAAACAACCGCAACTTCATAACGGAGGGATTTTATGTTTTCGCAGAGCTATGTCAGCAGTATCAGGCGTTACATCTTCACCGCGTTTTTCCTTTTATTCGGGTCAAGCAGCCTCAGTTGGGGCCAGGAAACGACCGGTCGAATCGAAGGCTGGATTTTCGACAATCTAAACAAGCCTTTACCGGCAACAACTGTCAAGGTTCGCAGCGTTAGCCTGCAAGGGGAACAAGCGGCGGCTTCCAATGCCGACGGCTACTTTTTCCTGTCCAATCTGCCCGTCGGCGTGTACACCCTTCGCTTGAGTCATGTCGGCTACGGCGAGCAAGTCCATCAAAATGTAACGGTCCGGCTTGGCAAAACCACCTCGCTGGGCCGGCTTCAGCTTGAACCGGCAACGCTCGCCCACAGCGAAGTTATCGTTGCCGGTGAAAAACCGCTGCTCGATCCGGCTTCCACGACTTTGGGCGCAAACTTGTCCGCGGAAACCTATCGGCTGCTGCCGGTGGAGCGAAATTTCCGCGAAATCGCCACGCTGATCCCGCAAGCCAATGAAAGCTTTTATGGCGACGCCGTCAATATCTCCGGCAGCACCGGGATGGAAAACGCCTATATCGTGGACGGCATGAACGTCACGCGGCCTGTCTCCGCCGGGCTTAGCACCGACCTGCCCTATAATTTTATCAAGGAGATCGAAATCAAAACCGGCGGCTATGAGGCCGAATTTGGCCGGGCCCAGGGTGGAATTATCAACGTCGTCACCCATTCCGGCGGGAACGAACTGCACGGCCAACTCTTCGGCTTTTACACCGGCAAGAGCCTGGGCGGCGAGCGCAGACCCGGCCTGACCGGCGCAACCGTAGCCGATTTTGCCCGCTATGACGTCGGGCTGACGTTGCACGGCCCGCTCGTACGGGACCGGCTCTGGTTCTTCGCCGCCTATAATCCGATTTTGCTCGCGAGGATATTCGTCTTGCCGGCCTGGGCGTTTATACCGACAAATCGACATCACACCTTTTTTCGACCAAATTGACCTGGCAGGCCGGGCAAAATACCCGGCTCATTTTTAATTGCTTTGGCGACCCCAACGCCACCCACGGCGTTTATACCGATCAGAGCTATGCATTGGAAAATGCCGATCCGATTTTAAGCAAATCCACAAACGGGCGGCTTAATTTGTCCGTGAAAGTTCAACATGCGGTTAGCAGCGCTTTAACAGTGGATGCCTCTGTTTTTTCCATGACTCAACGAACTAAATATGAAGGCGAGACCGAACGTGGACGCGCTGAACCGTATTATTTGGACTTAGTCGAAGGCACCCTTTCGGGCGGCAGCGGCGGTTACAATGAAGATCACAGCGGCCGGCGCGCCGCTAAAGTTTCAGCCTCGTTGGCCCTGCGCAAGCATCACTTGAAAGCCGGGCTCGAATATGAGGACAACTACGAGGATCAGGATTCGGAGAGCATTTCCATTATCCGTTATGCCGAATCTTTCTATGAGACACTTATTATCACTTCAACGGGCGAAATTCATAATCGCGTGCCATCGGTCTTTGTGCAAGACGCCTGGCGCATCGCTCCGCGGCTGCGGTTGAATGCCGGGCTGCGTTGGGACGGCCAGTATATGATCGGCTCGGATGGCGAAACGGCGCAGCGAATCACCAATCAATTTTCGCCGCGCCTTGGATTTGTCTATGAACCGGGGGAATTGAATACGAAAAAGATATTTGGCTCTGCCGGTCGTTATTATGAGCAAGTGCCGCTGCGCTTTGTCGGGCTTTATTTTTCCGAAACCGGTCTATATTTTATCGACTATGATCACGATCCCCGGCTCAATCCGGCCGGCGGCGATACCCTGGACATCTCCATCGGCCTCCACCCGGAGGTGAAAGACTTAAAAGGTCAGCATTTTGACGAGTTCATTCTGGGTTACGAGCAAACTCTGGGTTCACGGCTCAAAGTCGGTCTTAAAGGCATTCATCGCACCCAGCGCGAGGTGATTGAAGACGGCTTAGACCCCGAAACCGACGTGTTTGAAATCGGCAATCCGGGCCGCGGGGCCTTGAGCTTTTTTCCCAAATTGAAACGAAATTATATTGCTATTGAACTAACCGCCGAGAAAACCGGCGGTCGCGCTTCGTACCTGGCCGCCTATACCCTGTCCCGGAATTACGGCAATTACACCGGCCTGTTTGACCAGGATACGGGCGCGGCCAATCCCAACGTCAGTCCCACCCCGGATTTGATCGAACAAATTCCCAACAGTGTCGGATGGCTGCCCAATGATCGCACCCATGTTTTCAAATTTTCCGGGTCCTACCAGTTTCCCGTTGGTTTGACCGTGGGCGGTTCCTTCAACTATCAGAGCGGCACGCCCTTGAATGAATTCGGCGCAACTTACATCCCCGGCTATAACACCCTGTTGCGTAAGCGCGGCAGCGCCGGACGCACTTCGGCCATTTGGGACTTGAACCTGCGCCTCAGCTACAATCTGCAACAGTTTTTTAAAGCGGCGGCGCAACCGCGCTTGATTGTCGACGCGTTTCACTTGTTTGGCGAACGGAAAGCGGTTAAATATGATCAGGTGCATTATTTTGCCATCGATGACGACGGCAATCAAACGTCGCCCAATCCCAATTATCTGAAGCCAACAGCGTATCAGCCCAAACCGGCCGTGCGGGTCGGTATCGAGGTCGATTTTTAAGTGTGCCAAGTCCCCGGCTTGCCAAATCCCCGGCACTTTGGAAGTGCCGGGGATTTTACACACAAGCACAGCACAGGCACAAGTGACCGGCACTTCCAAAGTGCCGGTCACTTAACTACACTTCTCAGACTTTATTAAGTATGAGGACACTTGAAGCATTTGACAAACTCGGCACGATTGCAATAAGTGCCGGGGATTTTTCAATTTCACAAGTGACCGGCACTTTGGAAGTGCCGGGGATTTTACACACAAGCACTGCCAAGTCCCCGGCACTTTGGAAGTGCCGGGGATTTTTCAATTTCACAAGTGACCGGCACTTTGGAAGTTTCGGGGATTTTACACACAAGCACTGCCAAGTCCCCGGCACTTTGGAAGTGCCGGGGACTTTACTCTGATAAAAAGGAGACTCACACATGCCTCAACGCCAAACAATCTTTCAGCCGGGACATTGGTATCATGTCTATAACCGCGGCGTAAATCGGCAACCGATTTTTAACGAAGATGAAAACTATCGCTTTCTGCTGCAACGGGTTAAAAAATATGTCCAACGCGATCATATTTCCGTTATCGCCTATTGCCTGATGCCCAATCATTATCATTTTTTGCTGCGTCAGGATGGCGAAACGCCCATCTCTGCCTGCATTCAAGCCGTTTTCAACAGCTACAGCAAAGCCTTTAACAAGCGTTATGGCCGGGTTGGCACGTTGTTTGAAGATCGCTTTGACGATGTGCCGGTGGATACGCTCGAATACGCCCTGCACTTGTGTCGCTATATCCATCGCAACCCGATTGACGGCAAACAACCATTGGTTCCGCAGATCGAGCAATGGCCGTACTCCAACTATCCGGAGTGGACTGAACAGCGCAACGGCACGCTGCTTGACCGCGAGTTCGTCAAATGCTATTTTAAGACGCCGGAAGATTATCGCAGCTTTGTGTTGGATTACACGCCACCCAAAAAATTGGGGGATGAAATGAAAAAGTATTATCGTGATGAGGATTAAACGCAAGTCCCCGGCACTTCCAAAGTGCCGGGGACTTTTAGAGGGACTTTTAGGAAGAGAGGTAGCCATGACCATCCGCCGCCACGCCGCCAACAATTTCCCCGGCACTTTGGAAGTGCCGGGGAAATACGCGCCCGTGACCATCCGCCACTTACTATTGCTGTTGCTGCTGTGGCCATGCCTGACCCCGGCTGCAACGCCCGCCACCTGGACGATTGACCTGACCCCGGAACTAAAGTTCGAGCAGCATCTGACCTTGGCCGACGGCCTGCCCCAGAACGGCGCGTACTGCATTCTACAAGACTCGCGCGGCTTCATGTGGTTTGGCACCCAGAACGGCCTGGTCAAATATGACGGCTATGCCATGACCGTTTACCAGTTTGATCCAAAAGATTCAACCGGTTTGGGCGGCAGATTTGTTGCGGCCTTAGCCGAAGATAAAGACGGCTCGCTTTGGGTCGGTCTGAGTTGGGGTGGCGGGCTGTGCCGCTTTGATCCGGCCACAGCCCAATTTACCCGTTATCGTCATGATCCGGGCGACTCGTCCTCCCTGGGGAATAATACTGTTCGGGCGCTTTGCTTCGACCGGCGCGACCGGCTGTGGATTGGGACGGCTGACGGGTTGGAGCGGTATGATCCTGTCGCTAAGGAATGCCATTTAAATAACTTCCCGATTTTAGGTTGCAGTAGGTATTGCG
>CAYOLL010000164.1:0-13202 GCA_964404765.1 uncultured Gemmatimonadota bacterium
ACGACCTGTGATACACTGTCATGCCGGAATGCTTTTATCCGGCATCTTGTTTGCCAGTAAGAAGATTCCGGCCAAAAACGTGCCGGAATAACACCTCCGAAAAGTGTTCTAAAGGTTGTTGACTAATACAAGAAATGTCAAATTGTCAAATTTGATACTTGGAATGGAGTAGTTGGATAGAATTAATGTGGAACGTATGCAAGATACGACGCGGATACATGATAATGCAACAGATTTTCTGTGCGGATTACTGAAAGACAACCAGGCGTAAAAACTCTTCTTTGAGTTCTTCTACATAGGCGGCGTTTTTCATCCACTCCATATCAATGGCATTGGCCATCAACTGTTCGCGGGGCGGGGTGTTAGGGGGATAGGCCACATCGGAGCGAATTGGAATAAAATTCCCTTTTTGAACCAGAATTTCTTGGCCTTCTTTGGACAGCATATAGTCTACAAATACCTGCGATAGTTTCACATTTTTTGAATCTTTAAAGATGGCGATTGGACTGGTGATAACGACATTACCGTCGCTTGGGTAGATAATATCTACAGGACTGCCTTGATTTTTCAGGTCAAGAATCATGTTGTGAATGGCAATGCCGATGGCAAATTCGCCTGTGGCAACTTTGGATGTAACAGCATTATTACCTTTTACGACGACAAGGCCGTTTTGATTAAGCGTTTTAAAATAATCCCAGCCATATTTTTGCACCATAGCCCCGATAAAGATATGAGTCGCGCCGGAATAGGCCGGGTTGGCAATCACAACCTTTCCGGCCCACTTGGGATCGAGCAAATCCTTCCAGGTTTTAGGCGGGTCTTTGACCTGAGCTGTATTGTAAACCACGGACATCATAAACAGACGCGCTCCGTAGAACATCTTATCTTCATCTTTAAAGATTGCCGGCACATCTTCCGCCCATTTGGATTCATACGGCATGAGGATGCCCATTTGCTTAAGCTGATAGTAATAAGATGGCTCCGCAATCCACAAAACGTCGGCTTTAATGCCCCCGGTTTCTTTTTCGGCGGTCAGCTTGGCAATTACATGCCCGCTGCCTTCGCGGTAGATCTTCATGTCTACATTGATCGGGCTTGCTTTGGCATTTTTGGACTCAAAATCTTTTTTTAGATCGGTCATGATTTCGAGAGGAATGGATGTATAGCACATCACAACGCTGGAATCGAAGTCTTTTTCGCACGAAATAAAGGCGATCAAGCTTGCGGCGAGCAGTAGAACTGTCAACAATGATTTGGAAGCGGCTTGCGTTGCCATTCTTAAGGGGGCCCGCAGATTGAAAGAATAGATTTGGTTTAAATGAATTTGGTACGGATAAACTACCCTGAGTAATTCAGGCCACAAAGTCACCAAGTCACAAAGGCTTATAAAATCAGGGTTTAGGCGTTTCAAAAAAAATATTCTCAAAAATTTATTTTTGGGATTGAACTCTATAACTTGTTATCCCTTTATGCCTTAGAGTCTTTGTGGCAAAAATTACGAATAATTCAGGCTACGTGCTCCGGATGAACAAAGCCGTCAGATAAGACAGGGCTTATAAATTTTGCGTTCAAAGATTGAAACAGGCTATCTCGGTTTAATGCATTACCAATTCTTCAAAGCGACTTTTTATTTCGCGAAGTTCGTTTGGGTTGCGCATCCACTCGGTATCTAAGCTTTTTGCGATTAATTCTTCCCGCGGCGGCACATCAGTGGGTCCGGCGATATCAGCCCGAACCGGCATATAATTTCCTTTTTCAACTAAAATTTTTTGCCCCAGTGGTGACAGCACAAAGTCGATAAAAGCGCCGGCCAATTCTTTTTTGTCCGAAGTCGAAAAGATGGCGATCGGACTGGTAATAACGACATAGCCGTCTTCGGGATAAATGGCATCAATGGGGCTGCCTTCCTTTTTCATATCAGAAACAATATTATGACTGGTAACGCCTAATAGAAACTCGCCGGAGGCGACCTTTGCCGCCACAACCGTATTACCGTTAACGACTGCGATATTATTTTTCCGCAGGGCTTCAATATATTCCCAGCCATATTTTTTGGCCAGCGCCCCGACACAAATAACCGACGCCCCCGAATAGCTGGGATTGGCGATGATAACTTTATTCATCCATTTCGGATCTTGTAGCTCCAGCCAGGTGCGGGGCGGATCTGTTACTTTGTTTACATTATAGGTGATGACCATTGCAAAGACGCGGGCGCCCCAAAACTCCATATCTTTGTCACGGAATTGTTCCGGAATATCCGCGGCATATTGTGACTGATAGGCCAGTAAATAGTCCTGGGCTTTTAGCTCGTAATAGTAGGATGGCTCGGCAATCCACAGAATGTCGGCTTTAATTCCGCCGGCTTCGCGCTCGGCCGCCAGCTTGGCTACTACATGGCCGGTACCTTCACGGTATACTTTGACATTGACACTGGAGTCGGGATCGGAACCTTCTTCATCTTCAATTTTTTTTACAACAACTTGTACTCCGGCATGGCTTTTTTCAAACTCAAGCTCCATTTCCGTCATAATTTCCAACGGAATTGAGGTATAGCACAGCAAATCGCCTGATTTTTTTTTGCTGCAACTCAACATGAATGCGACGCTAAAGACAGCTATTATCAACAAAAAAAAACGATACGCTATTGTTTGCATTTTCCTTTTGCCTTATTTACAGTTACGGTTTTCCAGCATAGATTTAGTTCCCACGCAGATCTTTAATTGCCTGACCATAATCCGGTTTGTTAAAAACAGACGATCCGGCCACGAAAACATTGACCCCGGCCTCGCGTAACAAAAAAACATTGTCTTTGGTAACACCGCCATCAACTTCTAATAGAATTGGGACAGAAGCCGCTTCGATTCGCTCATGGGCTTCGCGCAGTTTTGGCATCAGGCTGCTTATAAACGACTGCCCGCCAAACCCCGGATTAACCGTCATCAACAGCAACAAGTCAAGATGGGGCAAAAGGTGATCAATCACATGCAGCGACGTGCCCGGATTTAACGCCAAACCGGCTTTGGCCCCCAACTCACGGATTTGTGACAGGGTTCGCACTAAATGGTAGCCGGTTTCTGCGTGAATGGTAACAATATCCGCGCCGGCTTTGACAAAGCCGGCCACGTATCGTTCCGGTTCTTCAATCATCAAGTGGACGTCTAACGGCAGACGGGTGCATTGATGAATAGCATCAACAATAAACGGTCCAAAACTAATATTCGGCACAAATCGCCCGTCCATTACATCCAAATGCAGCCAGTCGGCGCCGGCGGCTTCCACAGCAGTAATTTCGGCCTCCAGACGCCGAAAATTAGCGGCTAATACGGATGGCGCAATTAAGACGGGTTTCATTCGTGTCGTCCTTCGATAATTCCGGCAATAAAATCAGCCAAGTCGATTAACATATCCGGACCGTAATAGGCCAGGTAGCCGAAGGCATGAAAGAAGCGTTCCTGCAAATGCCCTTCCGGCAACAAGTGGGTCAAAATCGTCGTCAATTGCTGCCGGGCCGCCTGATTATTACGGCGATGTGCCTGCAGCGTTTTTTCTTTAACTTGTTTCAGGGTCACATCAATCTGGCCAAACATCTTTTGGGCAGACTGACCCGCGCCATCTTCAATCGCCCGAATGGGTGAAATTAGCGCATCTAATTGGGATTTAATATTTTGACGTGCCGTCTCAAATTGTTGATCCAATGGTTCCGGAAAAGAATCATTTAACCGCCGATGGATTAAATCCGGGCCTTCACGGTATATAGAAGCAAAGTTCAGGCCAAATTTTTCCAGAAGTCGTTGTATTTTGGGATCAATAATGGTCAAGCTGGCTCGCGGATAGATGACAGGCATTGTCAGGTTGAAAAGTCGATAGATTTCTTTTAATTGGGCAAAGTAAGCTATTTCGCCAGGCCCGGCTACGTAGGCTGCTGTTGGGAGTATAGCGTCCTGCACGATCGGCCGTAGCGTTACTCCCGGACTAAAGCTTTCCGGCTCATTTTCAACAAGAGCGCATAGCTCGGCGGATGTCCAGCGCAGGCCGAGTTGGTCTGCTTCAAAATTGCCGTTACTGCACAGAAGGCGATAGCGCCGACCGTCACGATGGTAAAAGATATTCAGGGCATTGGCGCGCCGTTCGATTTGGGCATGATAGCCTATCTGAACCAAACGTTCTCCGGCCAAAGATACCAGACGCGATGTCTCTCCGGCGTGTTCGATTTCTTTTATGAAAATAGGCCGCATCATATAGCGAATTGCCGGTAAATGAGAGTCTAAACAAATAACACCCTCATGGCCGACCATACGTGCAATTGATCGGCAGAACCAATCGCCAAGGCTTGTGGCGGCGGTCAGCGACTCGTTTAAGATCGCTTTAACATCCCCCATAAACGGTTTTTCGCCAAGTGTCGTAAAAAAGCTATCCAGCAGGATTGGCAGGTTTCCCGGAACCGGCATGCTGTGGGCCGGGCGCAAGTGGCTATCGCCTGTTTCATATTGCTGATGAATGATTTCATTTAGCGGAGAAACAAAGGCTGCTCCGGCCATTTCTCTAAAGTCATGGTCGTCTGTGCTACCCCAAAACACCGGCACAAATCGCCGACCCGGATAACGACGGGTTAGAGAGCGGCTGAGGGCAACTGCAGTCAGAATTTTATGGATAGTGTACAGCGGGCCGCAAAATATACCGGCTTGCTGACCGGTTACGATGCACATCGTTCCGGGTTCGGCCAGCGCTTCCAGATTAGCCAGCACTTTGGCGTTGCTATTGCCGATCGCACGGTTGGCTTTCAAAAGGATTTCGGCTACGCGATGACGCTGTGATTGCGTAATTTCCCGGGCAGGAGTTATATCCGGCCAATTCAGATGCCGCGTATATGGATGATCGTAAAACGCTTGAATCGCCGGCGTTTGCTGCACATAGTTTTGGTAGAGCAGGGATCCGGCCTGAAGCGGCGCATTGTCAAAAAATTGTAAAGCGGATTTTGTGGTCATAGTTATGCCAAAATTTAAGCGAGTGAGTGCAAATTAAGCCGGGCGCTTATTCCTGAATTATTCAAGTGTTCAAATTAATATGCGCTAAATAGTTTTAAAAGTAAAGCAAAAATTAAACCGGCATGTACATGTTTTCTCAAGCGATTGGTGGCGGCTCAACTTCGTCCAAGCACTCCATAAGCCGGGCTAAAATAAATTGGCGAATTTTTGGATCAATGTCTTCGGCCTGTTTTTCAAACTGATGATTCATTTTTTTCAGTGCATCACTGGGGACAAGCGGCTTAAAGTGAATGATACCGGTCATTTTTAGCAGTCGGGTGCCTTCGTCGACCTGACCAAATTTGATGGCGCGGTTTTTACGCCACTCAATAATAACTTCGGATTCACCAACAAAACGTAAATTTCGGAAAGAAAGCTGGAAAGACTCAACTTCGCCGGTTTGCCGATCTTCCCAAACCAGAATATCCGAATTTCTATCGTAGAATACGCGCAAACGCAAATTTTCACTTTGCTGTTTGAGCAAATCAGGTCGGATTTCGTAAAAACTCATGCGCGGCCTGCGTCAGGATTAGGGTGCGCCGACGGGGGAAATTGGGTCTGTCCAAACAAAAAAAACGCCTTCCAGCCAAGTATGACTGCAGGATTTGCGAATCGTTCAGCTGGCAAATCACTGCGCCTCCGGCTAAAACGGCGCTTAAATGGGTAAGGTTATTTAGACTGCAGGCTGAAGGGAATTGTGCGAACTACGGACAAAATGACGATGCCATCTTGAACGTAGCCGAAAGAGACTTCAAACAGCAGGGTTCCGACAGTCTAACAGCCTACGGCCTAATCACCTAAATTAATTCGCGGCAACCGTTGCCGGCGCACCTAATACACGGGCAACCTGATTCGCAGCTATATCCCAAATTACGGCTGTGCCGTTGTGATTTGCCGTCAGAATAAGTTTGCTTTCGTGATTGAACTCCACCGTATAGCTCCAAATTGACATGTCTTTGGCCGTCAGGCCGCGATCAAACGATTTAAGCTCGGCGCTGTTGGAAGCATCCCACATCTTGACCAGGCCGGTCGAGCCGGTCGCGGCAATGTAGCGCCCGTTGGGACTAAAACTTACGGACTTGACTTCGCCATTAAAAGATTCGATGCTGTCCTTTACTTTTTTAGCGGCGACATCAATAATTTTTAGGGTTTTATCGTCGCTGCCGGACGCCAGAAGTTTGCCATCCGGGCTAAAAGCAACGCAGGTGGCGGCTTTGGTATAAATTGCGCTTAACTTGATTTCGCCGGCGCCGGTTTCCACATTCCAAACATTGACGTTGCCTTTGCTGTCGGCGCTGGCCAGATATTTGCCGTCGGCGCTAAAGGCTGCGCCGCGAATCGCCGCTTTTTTATCCTCGGCAAACTGCTTGGTCTCTTTATTGGCGGCGATGTCATACAGCTTAAGGATGCCGGAGCTGCCGCAAACGGCGATTAATTTATTATCCGGGCTAAAGACTACGCCGTTTAAGTTGACGTTGGCAATTTCAAAATGGGTAATTTCCTTTCCGGAAAGTGTGTCCCAAATCTTTATGAATCCCGGATATCCAACCCCGGCAACCATTTTACCATCCGGACTAATGTCAGCTGAGCGCACGGCATCGGGATTGCCTTCATAGGATTGTAGAACTTTACCTTCGGCGGCAGACCAAAGTTTGGCGGTTTTATCCTTGCTGCCCGTCAAAACAAATTGGCCGTCGTTGCTAAAAGTGGCCGAAAAGACGGCGTCGCTATGCGGATTAAGACTGCCGGCCGGTTTAAAGGTTTCGGTCTTGACCGGGGCCGCGCTTGTCATCGCTTTTGCGGTATCGGCCGGGGCGGCTGTGGTTGAGTCCGGCGGCGTTTTGGCTTCCTGCTCCTTCAACAGTTGCTGGGCCATGATTAAGCGGTCGGAGCCAACCTGAGTCATCAGCTCCTGATTTGCAGCCTGATACGATTTAACGGCTAATTTATAATTGGCCGTGCTAAAATATTGATCGCCTTCCTCGATCTGCCGGGCGATCCCGCTAGCCTTTTGATACGCTTGAAATCCAAAAAAACCGACCACGGCCAAAACAATGACCGCTATGCCGGTTACTACCATCATCATACGACCCATAAAGCATCCTCCCAGAGTATCGTTAATTCCATATTAGAACGCAACATATCCTATTCTATTTCAAGTTTTGCAAAATGTCAACAAGTAATTGAAGGAGAGACTGTAGGCTGTAGTCGGAGGTTGTTAGGCTGTAGACTGTTAGACTTTAAGCTGTAGGCTAAAGCCTATCCACCTGAGTTCCGCTCGTCCCACTTGATTTCGGCTTCGGAACGGCGCAAATAAACCGGCTCTAAGGTGATCGGGTCGTCCGTCTCACCGCGCTGCAGTTTTTGCCAGCCCAAAAAAGCGACCGTGGCCGCCCGTGGATGAAAAGCATGGAGCGGCGCAAAAAGTGCTTGTTGACCAAAAATTTCCCGAATATTGTCCCTGTAAACCGTCGCGCCTTCACCCAGAAAAAGGACAGGCTGACTAAAATGGGCGCGGACGCCGCCAAAAAAGTCATCCGGTCGGGCAACACAAGCAGGGATGAGTTCTGTTAGTACGTCTTTTTCATGCTTAAAGACGGCGGCATAAATTTCGCGGCGACGCGCATCCAGACATGGGCAGATCAGCGGCCCCGGCTGAACAAATTGGGCGGCCATCGCCGTTAAGGTAGGTATGCCGGCCAGGGGCAGGCCGGTAGCAAAGCAGAGACTTTTGGCAGTCGTCAGGCCGATCCGCAACGCTGTAAATGAGCCCGGTCCACTGGAAACCGCCACACCGTTGAGCTGATCGAGCCGGATCCGCGCGTCGTCAAGCACGGTTTGAATTGCAGCCAGGACTCGCTCGGAGTGGTTGGCCGGACTGTTCAGGTTGTACTCGGCGATGAGTTCACCGTTTTTGACTAAAGCCACGCCGCCCAGGGCCGTGGCGGTTTCAAGCGCTAAAATGAGCATAAATAAGATCCAGATGAGGTTGCAGACGGTTTGGCAAGTATTGGCCATAGAGGGCAATAGCGATTCGCCGCCGGTCGCCGCCGGCATGTTCCAGGCGGATTTCGATCCGCTCCGCCGGGAAATAATCCGGGGCCCGGTCGGCCCATTCGACGAGGGTGACGCCTGCGCCCCAAAAATATTCTTCATAGCCCAGCCCGTCCAACTCGCTGATGTCGCCCAATCGGTACAAATCAAAATGGTATACCGGCAGACTGCCGCGATAGATATTGATCAGCGTAAAAGTCGGGCTATTGACCGTATCGGTGACGTTCAGGCCGGCGCATATTCCCTGGGTCAGGGAGGTTTTGCCGCTGCCCAACTCGCCGGAGAGCGCCACAAAATCGCCGGCGGCCAGACCGGCGGCCAATTGCAGACCTAACTGCCGGGTTTCGTCAAGATTGTGAGTCGTGATCGTTTTGGATGTCGTCATAGGTTACGCAGTCTACTATTGACCTTTAGCAATGTCAAGTATTTTGGAAGAATTACTTCAGCTATTACTTGCAAACTGAAGTTTGCTATTCCATAGCTAATGCTGGCAAACTGAAGTTTGCTATTCCATAAAAGAGTCCACTCTAAAAAGCTGTTGAACCACGAAATACTCGAAATGCACGAAATCATAACATGCTGAAAATAATAATGTTATGCGTTTTCTTTTCGTGTATTTCGTGTATTTCGTGGTTTTTAGAGTGAACTCATACAATCAAAACCGATAGCGCAGCTTGCTATTCCATGCAAGAGTCCACTTCCACTCTAAAAAGCTGTTGAACCACGAAATACTCGAAATCATAACATGCTGAAAATAATAATGTTATGCGTTTTCTTTTCGTGTATTTCGTGTATTTCGTGGTTTTTAGAGTGAACTCATACAATCAAAACCGATAGCGCAGCTTTAAATCGACCGTATAGTTGCTGTCCTGGTTTTTTTCCTGGTCAACGGCCCGTTCACCAACGACAGTGCTCCAACGATTCAGGTAATATTCGGCCCGGACTTTGTTGCCATGTTTAAAAGGCAGCTCCTGCGAATAACTGACAAATAATTCTTCCGAAATATATTTGCCCACCGTCAGCGTGGCCGAAGCGCTCCCGCCAAACAGATTGGTATCTAAGTTAATGGTATCGAACAAGTTGGTCGTCCCGCGCAATCGCCGCATCAATTGCTGATTAACCATCGCGTCGCTTAGCCGGCTGAGCGCTTTCTGCTCGGCGTTGTGGCTCAGGGAGGACAGGCCGCTTTGGGTATAGCCGATGGTCAGCGCCAGCAGCGCATCGGTTTCGGTGTAGTCTTTGGGATCGCCGGTGCGGGCGTCAAAGGCCGAAAAGCGCGGCTGATTCAAGTGCAGCGCAGTGCCGTCCACGGTGACCTGCAGGCGGACTTGTTCATTTTGATGCGACTCGTCCTCGGTCACGCGCAGGCGGGTTTCGGCGGCCAGCTTGATCTGCGGGTCCATGACGGTCACGCCTAAAAAACGAATTTGTCCTTCCAGCACATCAAAATTATAGTCATACAAATAGTACAGCCCATGCAAAACAACAATATCCCCGGTCAGATTAAGCAGGTTTTGGCGTGTCCAGACATTAAGCGCCACTTTCATTTCCACATCTGCCTGCGCATTGCGCAGCCAGACACTTGGGCCTTTAATATCCAGGTCCAGATCGAACGGAAAATCCCATAAAAACTGGGTGGACGTGCCGGAAGATGACGCTTCCTCGCTTTCTTCAAAAGGCGTGGTGATGACGCCGGAAAGCAAGCGCACGTCGCCGGCGCACAGAACACGCGCCGCCGGCCCCGTAATTGTCAGATCGGCATCCATGGCCGCGCTGACATCGTTCACGTCCTTAATCGTAAAACTGCGTGCCTGAACCTGCAAGCGCGAGCTTGGAAAATCAAACTGCCGGCCCAACGCCAACCAGCCATCGCCCTTTATTTCCCCGCCGCTTTCCGCCCGGCCAGAAAAAGTGTGAATATACAGGCTGTCGCTGTCAATTACGCCGCTTAAAAGTAAGGAGTCCAGGCTGGTGTTCGCCGCCGGAAGTTGGACTAAACCGTCATGAACCCGGAATGCGCCGGCCACATCCGGTCGGCTCAAATCGCCGCAGATTTGCAAATGAGCCTGGACAAAGCCATTTTGAACCAAAATATCGGGAATCATAAAGGTAAATAGCCGTAGCTCGACATTGGCCAAATTGACGTTAAGGTCAAAATCATCCGGCGGGAGCAGACGGCCGGCCAATAAGTCGATCATGTCCAAAGGCAGATGTGCCGTCGCGCTGACCCGCCGGCGATGACGATTGTCCAAAGTCAGCGAATCCAGAACAACGTCATGCCCGTCGTAGCGCGCCTGAGCCTGAAATTGTCCAACCGACAAGCCCTGCACACCCAAATCATTGCTGCGGACATTCAGGCTCAGGTTGGGTTGATAGGGATCGCCGGTCAGACGGGCCAGCAGGTCTAATTGTCCGTTAAAAGGCGCGTCCACCCGGTCTACCACGGTCAGATCATCCAGATGGAAATCACGGCTGCGCAAGGTCAGGTCCCAGTTTTCTACGGGCAAATAGGGCACATCCTGCGCTGCCCGCGCCCGCAGCAGTAAGTTGGCCAGCGGCGTCACGGCCCAGCCGGTTAAAGCTAATGCGCTGCGCTCGCCCAGGCGGACTTGCAGCGAATCTACCAGCAGGCTGTCGCGCGTCAGTACAATATGCGCGTCGGCATCGGGTATGGCGAAGCCGGTCAGTGAGTCGCGAAAGGCGGCATCCTGAACAAACAGTTCGCCGCTAAACTGCGGCGCTTCCGGTGTGCCGCGCGCCGTTAAAAATGCGCTCCAATGACCGGACAGATGCTGCCCGGGCTGGAGCAATATATTCAGCAAAGCAAACGATTGTCTGTTGACTTCAAGCTCGAACTTCATGCCTTCTTTCACCAGTTCCGGGTCAATCGGTTTATTGGACTGCGGTAGCGGCATGTAGCCGGTCATGGAGGCCGTCTGCTCGCCATAAACCAGCGTCAGCGAGGGCGCGGCCAGCTTGCTGTCGGCATATACGACGGTGCCTTTCAGATCGCCTAACGGCAGCCCGGCCGCGCCGAGCCCTTCCCCGTTCACCGTCGTAAAAATGGACAAATCATCAAAAGCGCCTTCCGCGCTGATATCGGCGGATAGTGTGCCGGTGAGCGGCGCGGCCAGCTTAAATGTCCGGCCCAGCTTTTCCAGATTGACATCAAAAATCTGGGCGGTCAACCCAATGCCCTTCTTAAAATCCAGCGAGCCGTAAAGCGCCAGATCGCCAATCGTCGAAGTGACTTCAAAATCCTTTAGATTGAGCTGCGTGGCCGAAACGGAAAAGGTTAGCGGCAGCGGATTCAGCAAATCAAATTCAGGCGTGTGGATATTCAGGCGCTGGATTTCGATATCGGTCTGTTGCGGATTCAGGCGCAGGCGCGCGTTAAGCGCGGCGTAGATGGTATCGCCAATGGCGGCGTACAGCGTGTCAATGGTTATTGCCGGGCCGTCGGTATGCGCTTCTAAAACCATGTGGTCGATCCATAAGCGGCCGATTTCCACATCTAAGCAGTTTAAATTGCCCCGCCCTTTGCGCGCACTCATCAGGCTGTCGATTTGGACGCTGCCGGTAATACTGCCCACATACAGCGTATCGTATGAAGCGCGGCGCAAACTCACTTGTCCGGCAATGGTCGGATCGCCCAACGGCCCGTGGATATGACCGCTAAAATCCAGCTTGCCGGCCAATGTATGCGGTTTTAGCCAGGGTTGAAAGCGGCGCAGGTTGATCCGGCTTAGCTCCAGCTTAGCCTCGATCTGCCGATAGTCAATCCGACCGGACAGGCTGACCGTTGCCGTATCGCTGGCGATGAACAGCCGCGGGACCAGGATTTGGGCGCCGTTAATGGTTAAATTTGCTTGGCAGGCGGAAAGAGGCACACCGCTCAACTGTCCGCCGGGGTTCAGCTTAAAATCGACGGCGGCGGTCAGTTTTTGTGGATCAAAGCCGCGCCCGCTGATGTTGAGCGCGCCGGCCAATTGCCCGTTTAAATCCAGGGCGCGGGCATCCGGCGGGATCAGGTTCGTGGGATTCAGCCGCGAAAAATGAAGCCGGCCGCGATAATCCGGCAGGCTGTCCGTCAGATTCAACGTCAGGTCAATTCCCAAAAATGCGTTGTTGACGATGCCTGTGCTTTCACGCAGTTCCAAAACCTGATCTTTGTAAATAGCGGCTAATCTGATTTTTTCACAATCGTAGAAAAAGGGCGGTTTTACTTCCGGATTGGGCAGATAGCGGATGTGGGGAATTTCCAGATTGGCAAGCACGGTCAGATTTTTGTCCAATGGGCCGGTCAAATGGGCCTGAAACTGCATCTGTCCGGATAACGCTAAAGAGTCGGGCAGGAAATAAGCAAACTCTTCAATGCGCAGCGAGTCCGCCTGTACGGCTAAATCAACCGTCAGCGAATCCAGCCGAACCTTTCCGGAAGCGCTAAAATAGGACGCGGCTGTCAATAAGCCGGCAGTCAGCGTCAGCGTATCGGCGGCAATTGTCGCCTCTACGGCCAGGCGGCGCAAGGTGATGTTCGCTTCCGGTAAATATAAGCTGAGCCGCAGATCACGCACGGCCTGCTGCAGATCGGTCACCTCCAGCGCTGTTTGGAGGGTGATGCCGTCAATTTTTTGTATAGGCAGGCCGGGTATTTGCAGCCGCGCCCGGCCGTCGGCGATGCGCACGGTCTCCAGTTGCAGGGCAAAGGGCGCGGGCGGCCCGGCGGCGGGCTTGGCCGGCCGGTTAAGCTGCCAGTTGAGCGTGCCATCGGCCCGCTGACGGACGCGCATGTCCGGCCGCTCAATTTCCACCGTTGTAATCCTGTAGCGGCCGTGCAGCAAATCCGCCAGGTCAAAGCGCGCCCGCAACGTCGCCGCCGTCAGCAGCGTGTCGCCATGCGTCGGGTGGAACAGACAGATGTTTTCCGCCGTCACTTGACGCCAGACCGGGCCGGACAATTCGCCAATTGTCAGACGATAGCCGGCTTCGGCCTCGATCATCGGCATAAACTGGCGGGCAAACCAAGTCAAAGCCCGATCATTAAGGGTGATCGCGCCAATCAGCGCCGCGGCAATGACGAGGAGCAGGAAGCCCGGCCAAAAGATGAGTCGGAGAATGCGC
>CAYOLL010000165.1:0-13106 GCA_964404765.1 uncultured Gemmatimonadota bacterium
CAACTCGAAGGCGGCACGTACGAAATCATCCGCAAGCGGCTGAACGCCACCGGCGGGGAGCTGCGCGGTCGGCTGAACAAGCTGAACGACGCCCGCAAGCAGGTCTTTGGCGCTATCGAGACGAAGCTGCTGGCCACGGAGCGGATCACTACCGACAACAACTGTGTGCCGCGAGATATGACGCCGTTGCCGACCGCCGGGAATGCGTCGCTGTTCATCTTCGGCTACAACGTCCATTTGGGGCTGAAGTCGGAGATCGAACTGAGCGATGTGTTTGCCGTGTACGAGTATAACCCGGCCGAGCACGTCTTCCACGCCCGGCCATTGGATGCGCTTGGCGACAAGAACTTTGTCGGCGATTTCAAGAATCTCTACAAGTATTACAAGAACACGGTCTTCACCCGTTTTGCCGTGCAGCCGCCGTATTTGTACATGGTCTTTCAGATCGGCAAGCGCGTGGATGACATCAAGGCGTTTAAGTGGCTGATCGCCGACGTTTCGACAGGCTCAGCGCAAGGGGCGTTGACCTACGTGGACAATCGCAGCGAGAGCGAGGTCAAGCTGCCGCCGCAGCACGAGTTTGAGTGGAAGCGCACCAGCCGCGACATGCACCGGCCCGGCGCGCATCCGCATATCTCCATCGAAAACCGGGTGTTTGTGGAATCGGTCGGCGGCGACTTGACCATCAAAATCGAGGACAACACGGACTCGGGGCACGGCATTTACTCCGAGCCGGTGGAGAACACGGATCAAACGCTGGACGACGCCGAAATCTACTACGCCCGTGTCGGCAGTTTGGCGTTGCTCAAGATCAAGCCGTTTCAGGAAAAGGAGTTCCGCTACATCGTCTACAACGAAAAGGTGCAGCAGGCCCGGCGTGTGGACGGCATCAAGGATTCGTGCGTGCGGCTGCCCGACGATCACGGCCTGATCTTCTCCAACGGCTATTATCTGCAAACCGGCGAATACAAGCAATTCGAGCACAATCTGCGCGACATGGTTTTTGACCGGCGGATGCCCTCGCCCAACGGCGAAGATTTCCTCTACGCCTTTTACAATCGCGAAACCGGCGACGACGTGCTGCTGTCCTACAATCTCATCCAGCAAAAAGTGGACGTGCCCGTGCTGTGCAACGGCTACGCCTATTTTGACAACGGCACGCTGATCTACTTCAAATCCGCCGAATCGCCGCAAAAGCATCACGCCGTGCAGATTTGGCAGACGCCCTACGTCAGCGCCGATTACACCCCGCCGGTCGTTCCGGACAGCTATCTCTACAAAATCGGCAACAAGGACATCGTGCGGGCCATGGCCGAATGCGCCGAAATCTTCAACCTGATTCAGCGCGAGGACACCTACGCCAACCTGTATCTGGACATCGTCAAAAAGGCCGGCGACGTGATGGATTCGTATTTCTGGATCGGCGACGCGGCCGCCTTTGACCTGAAAGCGGCCCTGGCCGAAATCAAGGCCACGGCGGCTTCGGCGGTGGAAGAGTTTGAGAAGGTGGCCCGCATCCGCAAGAATACGACCGCGCAGGTGGCCAAAGTCCGCCAAAAAACCGACAAGCTGGTCAACGACACCAAACGGGCGGTCTTTCAGCAAGTGGATCAGTTTGTGCAGACGTTGGCCGAGTTCCGCCGCCTGCGCGGGGAAATCGTCTCACTGCGCGAACTGCGCTATGTGGACACGGCCTTAGTCGAGCAATTGGAAAAGGCGGCGCTGGAACAGACCGACAAACTGTCCGCCGCCTGCGTGGAGTTTTTGCTGCGACCGGACGCCCTCGCGCCTTATCACCAGCGCGTGGCGGCCAACGACGCGGCCATTGGCGAAGTCAAGACCGGGACGCAGGCCAAGGAGTTGGGCCAGCGCATTGACCAGGCCGCGGCCGAACTGGATTTGCTGATCGAAATCGTCAGCAACCTGAAGATTGACGACCCGACCAAGACCACGCAAATTATTGACGGCATTTCCGGGATTTATACGAAGCTGAACCAGTCGCGGGCGGCCCTGACCCGGCGGCGCAAGGACTTGCTCAGCGCGGAGGGCGTGGCCGAGTTTGGCGCGCAGATGAAGTTGATCGGCCAGGCAGTGGCCAATTATATTGACCTGTGCGACACGCCCGCCAAATGCGACGAATACCTGACCAAACTGATGGTGCAACTGGAGGAATTGGAGGGCAAGTTTGCCGATTTTGACCAATTCATCGGGCAGATGGCCGACAAGCGCGAGGAGATTTACAGCGCCTTCGAGGCCAAAAAGCTGAGCCTGATCGAGGCGCGCAACAAGCGGGCCACGGCCCTGTTCAGCGCGGCCGAGCGCATCCTGAAGGGGATTGACAACCGGGTCAAGGGCATGAGCGCCATCAACGACATCAACAGCTATTTTGCCGGCGATTTGATGATCGAAAAGGCCCGCGAGATCATCCAAAGCCTGACCGACATGGGCGACACGGTCAAGGCCGACGACATTGCCACGCGCCTGAAGACCATCCGCGAAGACGCCGTGCGCCAGCTCAAGGATCGCCTGGACCTGTTTGTGGCAGGCCAGAACGTGATCAAATTTGGCCGCCACGCCTTTTCCGTCAACACCCAAAAGTTGGACGTGACCATCGTGCAAAAGGACGGTGAGCAGTATTTCCACCTGACCGGCACCAACTTCTTCGAGAAGATCACCGACCCGGACTTTCTGGCGACCCGGGCCGTGTGGGCGCAGGAACTCGTGTCCGAGAATAAGGATGTGTACCGGGCGGAGTGGCTGGCTTGGTTGATGTTGAAGGGGGCGGAGTAGCGAGTTTTAATTTGCCAGCAAAACGGGGTGATAAACGTGGATGCAACATTTGAATGGGATGACGAAAAAAATCTGAGCAATCAACTCAAGCATGGGGTATCTTTTTACGACGCCCAATATGCCTTTGCCGATCCGCTGCGTGTGATTTTACAAGATGTGGCGCATAGCGAGGCCGAAGCGCGTTTTTACTGTTTGGGCAAAGTCAACGATGGCATTATGACCGTTCGTTTCACATATCGCGATGGCAAGATTCGTATTTTTGGCGCCGGTTATTGGCGAAAGGGGAAGAAAATTTATGAGAAAGAAAATCAAATACACGGATGAACCGATGGGTAATGTTCGGGTCATTACCGACTTTTTGCCAAAACCTGAAAATCTGGTATTCCGCGAGAAAGCTCCTGATGACGTGGAGATCAAAATCTTTCTGCCGAAGGAAAGTCTGGAGTTCTTGAAAAAAGAAGCCTCCACGCGGCGGGTTGATTTTCAGGTGATGATTCAAAGCCTGCTCCAGCAATATATTCATTCTCGACAAGTAGCGCATTGACAAGCCGGACGTTTACCGGGCGGAGTGGCTGGCGTGGTTGATGGTGAAGGGGGCGGTGGAGGGGAAAGATAGTTTGGAATGAAAATAAATTGCAAATGATTTTTTGTATGATTATTTTGTAACTCTTCTTCTTTAAAAGAGTTTTCCATGTTGTAAATTGGGAGGAACTGACATGAATTCATATCAAATTGTTCGTCATATTGAACGTTTCTTAAACTCAATCCAAAATCCTGGCTATTTGAAAGAAACGCTGAAAAGTTTCGACAAATATTACCCCGCTCTTATGAAAGAATCTAACTCTAACTTGAATGAGGGCGTTGAATTTACTCGCAAAATTAATCGTGAAATATTTTTTGTTGAAGTTGAAAATGTAACCAAGATTCTTGATGAACTTCAAAACGAATTAAAACTGCCGGTTGCTGATATCAGTGCACCTAACCAAGCGTATATTTTTCACAATTCGCCCTTTTTAGAACTCTCAAATCTTATTAAAGATTTTTCCAAGCGATACGATCTTTACCTTCAAAGATACAAAGAGAGCGAGCTTGAATATTTGCTTAAATTAGCACACACGCTCTCCGTTATGATAACGCTCTCCATAAGTTGGGCTTATACCATTAAAGGAAATTTATTGATGTCCTCACATTTACAAAAAGGAGAGCGACAGTTGCAATTGATATTTTTTTCTGTAAGGGATCTAAAAGATATTAGTTTGAAGATTTCAATTCTTTCTGAATTTTATGCGGACTTATGCCGTGATTTAGGTATCTCTGAGGATGACTACCCCTTAAAGATTGTTAAACTTGAATCCGGCTCGTTACTTTCGATACTCATTGGTAATACTGAAGTTTTAAATAGAATGGCAAAATGGATAGAAGAAGTCTTTTCCTTTGTGTATCGAAACTGTACAAAGGAAGGTATCTTAACTTATGAAATGCCTGTAATCGAACAAAGAATAAAGGAGTTCCTTGTAAATACTGAGCAATTTAAAAAGGCAGGGTTTATACCCCCGAAAAAAAAGATAGAGGATATATACACATCCTATTCAGATAAATTGGCCAATCTAATTGTTGATAAAAATAGGATGGAAAAGATGGAAGTTGATGGACGAGTTTTAGATTCTCACCAAGATGGAACTATGCAGTCATCAACCGATGAAAGCGGTTATTATAGAGTTTTAAGAAAAATATCCATGCGAATAAAAAGCAAAGCGGTGGCTTATGCCTTAGGATTAGCTACCGGAATATTTCTTTCCATAGCGTCTATTATTGTTTTCCAATTATGGCCAAGGTGAATTTATGGTTCGACTTTTATTATCAATTTCATTTGTGCTGGGATTCTTATTGAATGCTGGTGCCCTATATGGTCAAGAGATAATCAATTGGAGAGACTTGACTAACGGTTTGATGATAGATAAGGTAAGATTTTATCACACTCATTTTGAATCCGCTATACTGAATGGCGATACACTTCGGGGTGACGATAATCTTTTTAGTGCAAAAAAGTTGCGGGGAGGTTTTTCACCTTTTCATTCCTGGGAAATACGCTTGGTGGAAACTAATGACTCCAACTACTTAAACTCTCAATTTAAGGAAAATACTTTAAGTTTAATTTTTTCAGGAGATGATTTTTTTAGGGGTCATCTTTCATGGGCCTTTGAGCCTGTTTCAAAGTTTGATTTTATTATTAAGTCAGAGTGCGATACAATCTCAAAGCTGATTTACAAAGAGCTTGTTGAAAGCTTTCAACGCGAGTCCAACCCAACAGTTTTGAGTAAAGAGACTGACCAACAAATAGATGTGAATGAACTTTTTGACAAAATGAAATCGGGTACGTTAAAACCGTGGCTTATTTCATTACCCGACTCCATAGATAGAGGCAACATAGAATGCGTAGAACTTTATGATATATTAAGATTTATTAAAGATGGGGAACATGCTGGATTTGCCACAGCAGAATATCGTTTACCAACGTCAATAACATCATACATAACTTACTTATATAAAAGTATAGAAAGATTTTTGCGCGACTATAAAAACTTGGTGGAAATTGATGTGCAATGCATTGGCTATGCAGATACACAAGTAGTAACTGAAATTCCTTTCGCATTACCGGAAAACAACGCTGTTTATTACGATACTAAAGCATGTCGCGAGGATAAAGCTTATGACCATACATTTATTCCTGTTCAATTTTCTAGGAAGATAGGATTGCGTAAGATTACAAATCCTATAACAAATAATTGTCAGCTAAGTGGCGTAAGAGCTTATAATGCCATAAGTTACTTTGAAAGCCAGATCGGGGATCAACAAAAGGCTGTTTTCAATCTAACTTATGCGGCAGGAGGAACACTAACGGGTGAGATGGATAAGAATCGTAAAATACGTTTCAAGATTACATTTAAAGGCATCCGACAAACACCTAACAAAAAATGAGAGGTAATCACATTTTTTGTTAGGTGTTCGATTATGCGAAAATGTGTCCATCCAAAAACTTGCCGCTTGACTTTCGCCATTGGATTTTTGATATTAGGCCCTGCCGCTTGCGTGTAGTGGCAAGGTTTTTTTGTTGCCTGAAATGCTCATGCGGAAGATGGAATACATCCACCAGAATCCCGTCAAACGTGGCTTAGTTGAAGCGCCGGAGCATTGGCTGCACTCGTCGGCCCGGAATTTTGTGCTGAATGATCATTCGATTATGGCGTTGGATGAGTTGCCGCTGTGAGTCGGGCAAACAGAGTTTGCCGGGCAAGGGCGTTCCCAAACTGGAGTTTGGGAACGAGGGTGGGTGGTGGACTTTCTGGCGACCCGGGCCGTGTGGGCCTAGGAGCTCGTGTCCGAGAACAAGGACGTGTATCGGGCGGAGTGGCTGGCGTGGTTGATGGTGAAGGGGGCGGAGTAGTGAATTTTAATTTGCCGGGGACGGTTATCTCGTTTAGATTGAATGCATATTCCGATGATTGCTGAAGAAATATGACATTTAGTGGAGGTTTTAATATGATCCAGGCACGCGAACTTGTAGAAGCGCATGTTTATGAAAGCGAAGAAGCCGCTATTGAGGACGCGCTGCGCCGACTGCTCCGTTCCAAACCGGACGTGCGGATTCGACTGGCCATTCATCGTTATCAGACCGGGCGGGTCTCGTTGGCAAAGGCTGCGGAAATTGCCGGCGTGTGCTGGGCGGAAATGTGCGAAGTTTTGCGAGAAGAAGGCATTCCGCTGCGGCTTGGCCCGGAATCCATAGACGAGGCCCAGCAAGAACTCCAGACCCTGACCGATTATCTGGAGGCCGGAGCATGAGCGTTATTGTCAATACGACAGTTATGTCCAACTTTGCCCGCGTCGGTCAGGCGGGTCTGCTTTGCAGCTTGTTCACGCAAGTTTTTATCACTGTGGAAGTTTTTGATGAAATTCGCAGCGGGTTGGACAGCGGCTACCATTTTTACGCCGGAATTGAGGAGCAGGTTTACCCGTTAAACAAATCCGGCTGGCTGCATCTGGTCGCAGCATTAAGCAATGAAGAATTGCTGACATTGCAACAGTTACCGGCCAAATTACATCGCGGTGAGGCGTCCAGTTTGGCGGTCGCTGCCCATCGTCATTGGCTGTTTCTGACCGATGACCGCGACGCCCGAATTGAAGCCCAACGGCTGACCGTGCGGGTATCGGGCACAGTTGGCTGTTTGTTGCTGGCCGTAAAACGCGGTTTATGTTCCTCAGATGACGGCAACGCCTGGCTGCGCCGGATGATGGCCGAAGGCGGCTATCGCTCGCCGGTCAAGGATCTGTCGGCTTTGCTGTCATCGGGCTTATAAGTTTTTGCGAAAACCGGGTGTGACCATCGTGCAAAAGGACGGCGAGCAGTATTTCCACTTGACCGGCACCAACTTCTTCGAGAAGATCACCGACCCGGACTTTCTGGCGACGCGGGCCGTGTGGGCGCAGGAACTCGTGTCCGAGAACAAGGACGTGTATCGGGCGGAGTGGCTGGCTTGGTTGATGTTGAAGGGGGCGGAGTCGTGGGTTTAATTTGCTGGACAACGCATATAACTCAAACCTTACGAAATGGAGTCCGAATATGCAACAATTAAACCTTTTCTTTTTTATTGCAATTCTTCTTAGCATTTGCAATTGGCAATGTACCAAAAAAGAAGTAAGTGCTGATAGAATGGTAGAACGAGGTGGTCTTGTTTATGAAATCAACCAGGAGAAGCCTTTTAGTGGGGTCTCCAGCAAACTGTACGCCAACGGTCAAAAGAAATACGACGTTTCTTACCAAAATGG
This sequence comes from uncultured Gemmatimonadota bacterium, assembly GCA_964404765.1. Taxonomy (GTDB): domain Bacteria; phylum 4572-55; class 4572-55; order 4572-55; family 4572-55; genus CAYOLL01. The sequence continues at coordinate 7,618 of CAYOLL010000165.1, forward strand.
CAAGCGAGTGAGTTGCAACTTTTGGACCAACAATGGCGTGAAACTTAATACGACCATCATGGAGGTTGTGAGGATCAAAGGCGGAACCTTTCAAATGGGTGATATTTGGGAGGATAAATCTGGTGACGAAAAACCGGTAAAAGTAACCCTCCAAGATTTTGAGTTGGGCAAGTATGAGGTGACCAATGCACAGTTTGCGGCTTTTTTGATTGAATATGAGAGCGTAACGGTCAAGGAAGGCGAATATAAGGATAAACGAATGATCTATGAAGATGATCGAGGTAGTTTGGGTTTAAAACAGGTAAACGGCCAGTGGCTGCCAGCCCCCGGCTATGAAAATCACCCGGTCGTTTGTGTGACTTGGTATGGGGCCAATGAGTTTGCCCATTATTACGGCTACCGCCTGCCCAACGAGGCCGAATGGGAATACGCAGCGAGCTGGAAAAATGACGGTGGCAAACACAAATGGGCCGGCACGAGCGAAGAGAGCAAATTGGGCGATTTTGCTTGGTATACGAAAAACTCCTCTGATTTGGGACAGGGTCATCCAGATTACGGAATCCACTCGGTCGGTCAAAAGAATCACAGCGGCTTGAGCCTGTATGATATGAGTGGCAATGTGTGGGAGTGGTGTGCTGACAACTTGCACCGTTATGCCGATTTGTCAGACGAGGGTAAATGGCTTAGTGTGGGTGATTCACAGTTAAAAATAATCCGCGGCGGTTCGTGGAATGACGATCCGGATTTCTGTCGGTCAATCACCCGTAGCTGGAATAGACCGGGCGACATTGGCAGCATCCTAGGTTTCCGTGTGGCAGCGGACGTCAAGTGACTATCACAACTTGATTCCCAAACATTAGACTATTGCTTGGGCCCACCCGTGTCCGAGACCTCTATTTCCAACCCGGACTTTCTGGCCACCCGCGCCGTGTGGGCCCAGGAACTCGTGTCCGAGAACAAGGACGTGTACCGGGCGGAATGGCTGGCGTGGTTGATGTTGAAGGGGGCGGAGTAGCAAATTTCAATTTGCCAGTAAAACGGATTTGACTTGAGGCAAATCATGCCTATATTTCCAATTTAAATCGGAGTTGAATCATGGAATTTGAATGGGACCCGGACAAAGCGGCCCTTAATTTGAAAAAACACAATGTCTCTTTTCAGGAAGGGACAACTGTATTTGACGATCTACTTTCGACAACGTTTCCAGACCCGGATCATTCAATCGGGGAAGATCGTTACATCATCATTGGGGTATCACACAACGGACGATTGCTGGTGGTAGGCCATACTGACCGTGGAAATCGAACTCGCATAATTCATGCGCGAGAGGCGACCCGTATAGAAAGGAAATTTTATGAAGAGAAAAAATAAGATCGTGACGGAAGATGAACTGCGTCCCGAATATGACTTTGCCCTAATGCAGGGCGGCGTTAAAGGCAAATATGTGGAGCGTTATCGGGCGGGCACGAATTTGGTTTTGCTTGCTCCGGACGTTGCCAAAGCCTTTCCAAATGACGACGCCGTGAATGAAGCGTTGCGCCTGTTAATAAAGATTGCGCAGCGACAGCAATTGATACACGCTGTTTGAAAAAGGAGTTCTCACATGAGCGCAACTTTAACCCCCGATGTATTGCAAGACGATGTGGCCGTTTCATTGGCCAAAGTCATGGCCATTGCCAACAAAAAAGCCCGCGAATTGGGCGTGGATGTGTTGCGATCGCTGATTTTTATCACCCAAAGTCTGGATAACAACCAAAGCTTATGGCGCATCAATTACGGTCCGAAAGATTATCGCAATCGTCGTGGCGGCGATGTGCTGATTGAAGTGGACGCTTCCAGTTTTGGGATCATTCGGACGTTGCACGGGCAGTGATGGAGCGATAGATGACCCGGACTTTTTGGCCACCCGCGCCGTGTGGGCGCAGGAACTCGTGTCCGAGAACAAGGATGTGTATCGGGCGGAGTGGCTGGCGTGGTTGATATTGAGGGCGGCGGAGTAGCAAATTTCAATTTGCCGGACGCGGAGCGACAAAACGCAGTTTTGTCAGCAAAAAAACAAATTTGACTTGAGGCAAATCATGCCTATATTTCCAATTTGAATGGGTGTTGAATCATGGAATTTGAATGGGGGGACCTGGACAAAGCGGCCCTTAATTTGAAAAAACACAATGTCTCTTTTCAGGAAGGGACAACGGTGTTTGACGATCCGCTTTCGACAACGTTTCCAGACCCGGATCATTCAATCGGGGAAGGCCTACTTCCCGGCGGCCTGACGAAACTGCGTCAGCTTGCTTTGGTACTTCGCGTCCAAATGGGCGGCCCGCTCCATCACTTTCAAAGCTTCGGATTTATCGCCGCTGGATAGCAGAACTTCCGCCAGCGTGTCCAAATAGTTGGCCTCGTCCGGCTGCAGGGCGACGGCGGCTTGGGCCAAGCGCCCTTACATTTACTTTGAAAAATCAACCTGCCTATTGATGCTGACCCAAAAAAAGGAACTGTAAAATGAAACTCATTCTGGAAATTGAAACCGACCATGAATTGGAACAGGTTTTGAAAGCTTTTAACCGTAAAACCGTTCGCACGCGATTATCGGCGGGGGTGCGGCAACAACGCCTCCAGATATTATTCGATCAATGTCCAATCCAGCTGCCCAAAAATTTTAAGTTCAACCGTGAGGTATTGTATGAGCGTCCGAGCCTTCGTTGATACCAACCTGCTGATTTACGCCGCCGGGAACCCAAATTGCTTGCAGGTTTCAGCTTGTTTTGCCCCGGCGGGGCAACCCGTTTGTAGATAAAAATCCCGCGTATTTTGAGTGTGATCAAGCCCCATCGGGGCGATCTGTGAAACATAGACAGGTCGCCCCGATGGGGCTTTTTTTATGGATTGGTTGGGTTTGCAATTCTACAAACAGACTGCCCCGCCGGGGCAAGAATAACAAACCGTGCCACCTATATTTAGGCAAAAATAAATTTTGCTACTCCAAAAAAAAATTTGCCGCGCCCTGCGCGGGGGAAAAGCAAAAATAAGCAAATAATTCAAAGTGTCAAATATACAACATGTCCTCAGCGAACTGCGCGAACGTAGTCGTAGTAGCCAATGTCGACGTAGAGGCAATAGCCATTGCTGAAATAGACCACCCACGCCCGCGAGGCGTTTGACGAAATACCGTCACTATTTGCCAAATTATCGGCAGTCCAACACCACCGCTGTGTTTTATCAAACAAAGGGTCAATATACAAATCCCCGTTCAGTTTCTTCGCTTCCATCAGGCTCATCGCTTCTTCCAGCGTCGGCAAGCGCCAATCGCTGTAACCGGCAAAGCGGTCTTGGTTCAATTGGGCGATATATTTCTTCGCGTCAGCATAAGTCATTTCATTCGACGAACCGCCTTGCTGCCACATCAACCCGCTGGCCTGGTCAAAAATAGTTTTTCCATCGGCTTGCTTCTCAAATTGATTGACAAAGCCCTTGCCGTTGGGGTTGTTAAATCCTTTTGTCCATGAGTACTCCAAGCAAAAAAATTCGTTGCGCTTGAGCATCTGGCCCACTTCATCCGGGCTCAGGGCATTATCCGGCTGGGAGCGAAAGACCGGGCGGCGCGATGTTTCGGCCGGGGTGGTCGGTTCAATCTCGCCGCGGCGTTGGCCGTTGCCTGGGTTGGTGTCGGCCGGTCTGGTCCGCTCCGCCTTTGTTTGGGGCGAAGGCAGCAGGAACTCGCCCTGTTCATGGCCGGGCAAAGTAGCAAAACCGGGCGTCTGGTAGCTGTTGGTGGCCGCCGGGGTCACGTAGGTCACTAACTCGGTAAAGGTGACCCAACCGTCTAAGTTCAGGTCGGCCAGACCGTCGCGCAACCCTTTCAACAAATAGCCGGTAAAAACGCTGTGGCCGCCGGAGCCGCCGTCCTGCACTTCCTGGTTCTTGCCGCCGGCGGTCAAGATCTGGCGGGCGATGCGCTTGCTGACGGCGTCCAAATAATTGGGCACGTCCGGACTAATGCCGCTGCCGCGCGTACCCAGCGTCCCGCCATAGCAGGAATCCATGATAAAAGCCTGGTGTTTGGCGTTGCCCATTTTGCGGGATTGCTTGCGCAGCTCGTCCATGTCAATCCAGCCGGAGCTTTCGCTCGCGCCGTCGTAAGGCACAATGTAACCCCAATCTTCGCCGCCGACGGTGTTGGTCGTGCCGTGTCCGGCAAAAAAGATCAGCACGGCGTCGTTTTTGCCCAGAACCGGGGCAATCTTGTCCTGCAAGGTGGCAATAATGGCCTTGTGCGTGGCCTGGCCGTCGTACAGGGCGTGCACGGTGTAGCCCTGGCCTTTCAGGTAGGCGGCCATGCTTTCGGCGTCGCGGCGGGCGTAGCTCAGATCGGGCCAACGGCTGTTTTGGTAGTCGTTGATGCCGATGACGACGGCGTATTGCTTGCCGTAAAAAGATTGGGCCAGGGCCGGCGTCACAACGGCGCACAGCAGCAAGCCCGCTAATAGGCTGAAAAATATTGACCGGTTCATCATCACCTCTGTGTTTTATTGATCTGTTACTCGGCTTATGCTAGATGACACCGCGGTTTTGATTGCAAGTTAGCATAAAGCCATCTCCGCCGCACGCCCTACAATACTCTTATCATCCACAAATTCCAGCGGCGGTTGGTTCCGGCCATGTTCCCACATCAGCGAAAAAAACCAAATGCCGCTTTCGCCAATGCAAAAATCCGCGGGCGTAAAGGTCATTTTGGAATCTAACGGCGGCTCAGGTCGTTCCGGCGTATACTCGGCAAACCAGCCAAACGCCTCGCCCTGCCAGGGCTTGCCGGCGGCATGGAGTTTGGCGGCAAATGCGCGCACTTCCTTTAAGTCAGGCACGATGATTGGCACGATTGGATCATACGGTTCGCTCCAATTGGGCAATTTTGCTTTAATGGCGACCATGTTTCTTTTGCTCCTTGCTCCAGGCGGCTAAAATATCTTCATGAAATTCTCGTACAATTCGTTCAATTTCTTTCAACTCGTGATCGCGGAAACGACCGGCACGGGCAATGGCAATCGGTTCAATCCAAAATTTGGCTTCTTTGCCCTCTTTGCCGACATGAACATGGATCGGCTCAGCCAAATCGGCTTCATAAAACCAGAATTTGTACCCGCGAACACGCAAGACAACCGGCATTTTCCAAACCCGTAGCGATTCAGTATGTATAAAGAGTTGTTTGATACAGAAAGATATAATAAAGCCAACAAGGTATGATTTCAACAATTATCTAACCTGAATTGAATTATTCACAAAACTTAACGCAAGCGGCGCAACCGACGCTACAGACGCAAAATAGAAGTTTATATCTGAAAAATAAGTCGGCGCTCTATCCGATAGTCACCAATGCGACTATCAATCTTAAACCCGAAGTGGTAGAAATACGCATTTAAGTTTCGGCAACAGATTATTTCCTGAATTATTCACAAATCTTAACGCAAACGTCGCAATTGACGCTAAAGACG
>CAYOLL010000166.1:0-13103 GCA_964404765.1 uncultured Gemmatimonadota bacterium
GCTGGCCCGTCGGGGCGGAAGACGGCACGTGCCTCCGCGCCGCAGGACGAGGCCTACTTTCACACCCTGTTCTATCTGATGCTGACCGCCTCCGGGGCATACGTCCGGTGCGAAGTGCTGACCAGTCGCGGCCGGATAGACCTGGCCGTTGAATATCCCGACGTGGTTTACGTGCTGGAATTGAAATGCCGGCAATCGCCGGCCCGGGCCATTCGCCAGATCCGCGACAACGGCTATGCCGAGCGTTATCGCGCCGGAGGGAAGCCGGTCTTTCTGATCGGCATTAACTTCAGCCTGAAAAAGCGCAATGTCGGCAGTTGGAAAGTGGAGCCGTTTTGATTTCAAACCTTGCGAAGGTTATACTTGTTGCGGAGTTCAATGTTTTCAAGAGTTTCAGGACTTTGTAGCGTGAACCTTCGCAAGGTTGCCCAGGCTTATTGAATGGATTCATAAGGAGATATGCATGGCCAACTTATTAAAATTGCCGATTGGCGATTCTTCATTCGACCGCATCCGGCGCAACGGTTTTTTGTATGTGGACAAGACCGAATGGGTTTATCGTCTGGTGGACAGCGGCATGTTCTATTTTCTGTCGCGGCCGCGCCGGTTCGGCAAATCGCTGTTGGTCTCCACGCTGCAATGCCTGTTTGAAGCCCGGCGCGAGCTGTTCGACGGCCTGTGGCTGGGGCAGCAGGCCAATTGGGACTGGCAGCCCCATCCGGTGGTGATTATTGATTTTAACGAGATTCGGCACAACACTCCGGATGCATTGGAAGCCGGCTTGTCTCGATGTTTACAAAGTATCGCTGCCACAAATCAATTGACGCTCCCGGCCCGTTTTCCGCAAGATCAATTTCAAGAGTTGATCATTCAGTTGTATCAAAAAACACAGCGGCCGGTCGTGGTTTTGGTAGATGAATACGACAAGCCGCTGATCAGCCATCTGGGTCAGGGTGAGGCCGGGCTGGAAATCGCCAAGGCCAACCGCGCGATTTTGAAGGGCTTTTTTGGCGTGCTGAAGGGCGCCAGCGTCATGCCGTGTCTGCGTTTTGTCTTCCTGACCGGCATCTCCCGTTTTAGCAAGGTGTCCATCTTTTCCGAGCTTAATAATCTTGATGACATCAGTATGTCTGATGAATATGCCGGTCTGTTGGGTTATACGCAAAATGAATTGGAAACGTATTTTCAGCCCCGCCTGGCTGACTTTGCCGCGAGTCTGAGTATGACGATTCCGCAAGCGTTGACCGCGTTAGCCGCCCAATACAACGGCTATCGTTTTGCGAAACAAACCATAACGGTTTACAACCCTTTTTCCGTGCTGAACGCTTTTAGAAAGCGCGAGTTGGGTAACTATTGGTTTGAATCGGCCACGCCGACCTTTCTGGTCAACTTGCTGCAGGAGCAGCGCTACTCGCCCTTGAAAATCGAAGATATCAAAGTCAGCCACAGCGTCTTCAACGCTTTTGACATCGAACAACTGCAGCCTGAAGCGTTGCTCTTTCAAACCGGCTATCTGACCATTCGGGATTGTCAAAACGAGCTGTATACTCTGGCCTATCCCAATCAAGAGGTCAAGACTTCGCTGTCCGAGTCCTTGTTGACGGCGGCCACCGCGACGATGGATAACGAGCAAAGATCGCTGTTCAAACTGTTGAATACGCATTTGCGGGCGCAGAATTGGCCCGCCTTTTTCGACACGATTCACGCCATTTTTGCCGCCATTCCCTACACCCTGTCTGCGCCGCAGGACGAAGCCTATTTTCATACCTTGTTCTATCTGATGCTGACAGCATCCGGGGCTTACGTCCGCTGCGAAGTATTGACCAGCCGCGGCCGGATAGACCTGGCCGTCGAATATCCCGATGTGGTCTACGTGTTGGAGCTGAAATGCCGTCAATCGCCGGCCCGGGCCATCCGCCAGATTCGCGACAACGGCTATGCCGAGCCATATCGCGCCGGGGGCAAGCCGGTCTTTCTGATTGGCATCAACTTCAGTTTGAAGAAGCGCAATGTCGGCAGTTGGAAAGTGGAGCCGTTTTAACAAAAGGAAAAAGGAAAGTAAAAACACAGCTTGGTGGTCGAGGGTAGTCTGCGTGCTTTGAAAATGGCGCTGACGGATGTCGCAAACCAGGCCATGTTCAAAATCAGTTGCTTTCCATCTAACAGTTTGCTTGTCATTCCGGCGCGTTTTTAGCCGGAATCCATGCGCGGATCTAAAAGCTGTGGTGATAAAAAAGCGATCCACGCACCGCAAACCCGGCGCAGCGGATGCTGCTGCGCGTCCTGGACAGCGGCGAGATCACCCCCTTGGGTTCAACGGGGGGAATACGATTTTTTATGCATTCAATTCCTTCAATATTTTTTTATAGGCAAAGTCCAGCGTTTCGGCGTAGCGTTTTTTATAAAAAAGCGTCGCCTCATCTTTGTATGAACCCGCACCGGTCAGACGCCATAACTCGATTGCAATTTCAGCTTTGCTTGCATCGTCCTCAGTCTGTTTGGCCAATGTTGTCAGGCGTACGATGGCGCTGACCGGATCGCCTTGCCCGGCTTCCAGCAACGCCGTCAGGATTTCGCAAGAGATGTGGTCGGCCGTGTTATTGGATTCTTTGATTGCCAGACGCGCCTGGGCGAGCAATTCTGCGGCTTCGGCATCGCATTTTAATTTTAACAACGTCCTTACGCATAAATATCGGGATTCCATAAAAGTCATTTTAAGAACATCTGCGACTGCCAGAGAGCGCTCCAGCCAGGGCCGCATGGCCGGATAATCATCCTTCAGCGCATAACAACGCGCGATGTTAAAACATAATAAGGCGATAGAGTGTTGATCGCCCATTTCTTCCTTCATTTTCAAATCCTGTTGCAGATAATCAATCGCGCGATCCTCCACACCCAAATATAAATAAACCACACCGGTATTACCCAATGCAGCAGAGATGGCCCACTTGTCGCCGACTTTTCGCCCCTCAGCCAGGTACTGCTGATAAAATTGCAGTGCGCGTTCATATTGAGCTTTATATGAGAATAGATTACCAAGAGCCTTCAATGTTGTGCGCCAAATTATGGGATTTGGATGTAACGCCAGCAGGCTTTGCGCTTGTTGAAAACAATGCTCGGCCAGATCAAACTTTCGCAATTCCGTATAAACTCGGCCAAGGTTTAAGAAGCATTCGGGCAAGCGATGGCTGACCTTTATCTGTTGGCAAAAGGTTAATGCCTGTTCGTAATAGGCCAGCGCCTTGTCAAATTCCCGACGACGTGAGTATACCTCCGCAATAACCGAATAGGTCATTTGGACATATACCTGGTGTTCAGGCGCGGGACTGGCTAAAGTCACAATCTTTTCAGCCCAGGCTAAAGCGCTGTCGAACTGGCCGGTTCGCTCATCCAATTGTGCTTGATGGATGTATGATTCAAGACGTAACGCGAGATCGTTTAAAGCATCAGCTAACGCAAGGGCTTGCTGTAAGGCGAGACCGCAACCGGCCCAATCGCCGATCACAAAGAGCACGGCGCTTTTTTTCAAATAGATGCTTACGGCCTGTTTTTGCCGGACGAGTGCTTCCGACGGCGTAGCTTCAAGTTGACAACTTATTTTGGCCAGCAACCGGTCGTAATGCTGTACAGCCGTTTCATTTTGATAGTTTTCCGCCGCAATGTCGCCGGCTTTTTCCAAATAGATGATGGCGTTGGCATTATCGCCGGCCTCGTCGGAATGATGCGCCAGTTCCGCCCAATGACCGGACAGATCATCGGCAAAAACAGCTTCGATGGCCGCGGCCGCCAGACCGTGCAACGTCATTAGACGGGCACGCAGCTGCATATCATAGGCGGCGTCCCGCATCAACGCATGTTTGAAGATATACTGGACATCGGAAGTAGCAGTCCAAATGGCTGCGCGGGCGGCTTGTTGCAGCTTGGGGGCCAGGTCGGGATCGTGGGCTACCATATACTCCAGCACTTTGACCTCAAACTGCCAGCCCAATACCGCCGCGGTCTGCACCACTTGTTTGACCGGCAACGGCAGGCGATCCAGCCGGGCAATGAGTACGCCGCTAATTTGGGTCGGCACTTGCTGCGTGCTCAATAAGCCGGCCTGGTAACGCGCGGGTTCGCCGTCGGCGGCAGTGTTTTGCAGAAAGCCTTGCTCTTTAAGATATAAAGACAACTGCTCAACAAAAAACGGATTGCCCTGCGTTTTTGTCACCAAAATTTGCAGCCCTTCGGAATCCAATATCCCGTTTAGCGCTTGCTGAGCCAGGTCCTGAATACCGCTTTCAGTTAAATATTTGAGATCGATGGCTGCTGTCGGCATGACAGGATTCAGGGCAAAGGTAATGGGATTGTTATCATCGCCATAACGGCTGGCGGCGACAAACCCAAGTGGTTCGGCATGCAATTGATAGCTCAGCCGGTTCATGAGTTTGTATGAGTCCAGGTCGTACCAATGGATATCTTCCAAAAACAAGACAACCGGCTTGACGCGGCACAGCGCCAAAATGAAATCGCGCAAGGCCCCCAGGGTATTTTCAAAACGCAGCCTCGGCTCTAACCGATCGTACAAATCGTCCGGATAGTGCACATCCAAAAGCGCTGCCAGCAATGAGCGGGTGCGTATGAGTTCTGCGCATAGCGCCGCGCTATCGGCAAGGATCGTCAGCTTGTCCAATAGCGCCGTAAATTGTGCCTCAAAACGCGCTTTATTTTCGTCGGGCGAGAACGCGGCAGACTGGCGAAAATATTCCTTTAGCATGTGTTTAAAGGGATGGAGCGATTGGCGCAGAATCTCATCGGCCGGGCAAAAAAGCCAGTGACAATCGTGGCTGCGCAGCAATTCTTGCTGAAATTCGTAAATCAGGCGGCTTTTGCCCATCCCGGCCTCGCCATAGATATAAATCAAACCGGCAAAACGCGGTTCTGCCGCAAATATCGGCTCAGAAAAATCCCGGAGATGTTGCATTTCCTCTTCTCGACCAACCATCCGTCCCAAATAAAACAGGGACTGTCCCGCTGCCGCCCGTCCCATCAGACGGAAAATCCGAAATTCTTTGGCAATGCCCTTGAATGTCCTGCGTCCAACCCATTCGGTTTCAAATTGCAACCCGGCCTGACGGGCGACGGATTCATCTAACCAGACCTCATCCCAGGCGGCGTTGGTCATCATGCGCGCAGCCAAATTAATACCCTGGCCGTAACAGGTATAATCACCCTGAATGGCCGATCCGGCATAACCGGCGTACATAACCCGGCGCGTAATTCCGGCCTTTAGCGCGACGACGGTTTTCAGTTCTAAGGCAAAGCTAAGTGCACGCTCCACATCATTTTCATAGCCCATTGGCGCGCCCCAAAACATCAGCAAATTACAGCCTTTATCACCAAAATCAAGCCGGGTCAAAGTGCCGCGATATTTGGCGGTCAAACGAAATATCGCTTGCATCAGAGAACGGATGGAAGCGTCATCGGTTAAATCGGTGAACGCAATAAAAGCCGTTACGACTTGTCTGAATTCACCCTGATTTTGCGCATTAACCAGTTCGGGCGGGAAAAAAGCGGAAACGCTATCCGCATTGGCGTGCCATTCCGGGATACTTTTGGCGCTGTTCGGCTTTGGAAAATCGAAAACCCGGAAATGCGCCTCAGCGGAAGGCTCGGCGATGAGCGAATCGGACAGCGCCTCATAAATGTCTGCGGTGATAATCCACTCGCCTTTTTTGGCCAGATGTTCGGCCCGGGCGCAGCGATCAATGGCCGCGCCGCGAAAGAAGTAGCTGTGGCGATTAATTTGGCCGTCGGCGCGTAAAATCGCCCAGATGACCTCGCCCAAACCGATCCCGATTTTGATCGCAAAGTCAAATTGGCCAAATGGCGTTGTGCGGGAAGGATTTTGGGAAAAGCGGCGCTGGATGATCTGCGCGGCGCTACACGCATTTCGGGCGGCTGCCGGTAATTCCGGGTGGACGGGAAAAACAGCCGTAAAACCATCTCCGGCAAACGCCGTAATAAAGCCATCATGGCTATAGATCGCTTCAACTAATGGGTCAAAAACGGACATGAGCGCTGTGGCCAACGCTTCCGCGCCTTCATTCCCGTGCGTCATTAACGCCTCGGTCATGGCCGTAAAGCCGGAGATGTCTACGAACATGGACACGGCTTCGAACTGGCCGGCGAAGTTTCCGGATTTGAAATTGTCATGAATAAAACGGGGGATGAGATTTCTCATGATCAAGTCCTTGTGATGACGTTCAAATACGAGGTGACGCTCTCAATCGCGATTAAAAGTAGCCATCTTTTTGCGCCAGGGCTTCGCCGTGTCGCACAAGTCCGCTATCGTTGAGTCCGCGCGCCAGCTCCAGACCGGCGCGGAGATGTTCCTCAGCCATTTGCGGGGCATTGATGGACAACAGCGCCTCTGCCCATGCCAACAAAACCTCAGCCTGGCGATTTTTGTGCCCGCTTTCTTTGGCCACGACCGCCGCCCGCTCAAAAAAGGCCAGCGCCAGTCCGATCTGACCTTCCCGCACAAACACGCGGGCCAATATCAGCAAGGCTTCACCCATCCGTGCCGTGTCGCCCCATTCTTTGGCTAAGTGCAATTCTTGCTCGGCCCGGGTTTGTGCCGCAGCAGTTTGTCCCAACGCCCAGTGGGTTTGCGCCAGACCGCCCAGGACGGCAATGCGGCTTTGCGCCAGATGGGGCGCTTCCGCAACAGCCAGTCCCTGCTGAAATGTGGTCAGCGCGCGTTCAAGCTCACCGGTCTGGGTCTGCAATTGGCCAAGACGCAGCAACGCTTCCACGGCCTGCCTGTCCTCGCCGGCGACAATGAATATCTCGTGCGCACGACGATAACATTCCTCCGCCATTTGCATTTCACTGCGGATCTCGTGTAATCGCCCCAAATTGCCCAGCGCCGTCGCGATTTCGGAATCGCCCAACGCCGCGCTGATTTCCTGCTGCTGCCGAAAGCAGTTTTCGGCCTGCGTCAAATCCTGATGCCGCAAATAATATTGGCCAAGCTGACCCCAGACGGCGGCAACCCGTTGGCCATCGCCGATCTTTTCGGCCAACGTCCGTGCCTCCTCAAAGGCCTGGCGGCACTCGTCCTTATAATTCAACGCGCCCAGGGCATCGCCAAACTTGAGCAGCGTGTCTATTTTCAAAATCGGCTGGCTGTCATCTTCTTTCAAGCTTTCCAAAAGCAGCCAGTAATAATAAACCGCCTTGCGATTTTCAAATTTGGAGCGGGCATAATCCCCGGCCTTGAGCCGATATTCGCGCACCCGGTCGGGCATTTCCGCTTTCATATAATGATAGGCGATATCGCAGTAACGGGTTTTCACCTCGCCATACCGTTTTTCCAAAGCTTCGGCGGCGAGTTTGTGCAACTGGCGCAGACGATTTTTAAGCTGCATGTTATATACGGCGTCGCGCAGCAGGGCGTGGCTGAAAATATATTGAATTTCGGTCAAGGGTGACCAAATGTGCTGCGAACGGGCCTGGGTCAGCAGACCTTCGATAGATTGGGCCGGAAACCGCGCCAAATCCGTCATCTCCGCATCGGACTGCCGGTGAATGGACGCGATCACGTCCGTCAATAAGGGCGCTTCAAACTCGTGTCCCAGTACGCTGGCAATCTGAATGACGCTTTTGAGCTGTTCGGTCAATTGATCCAGTCGGGAAATGAGCGTATCGGCAATGGCCATCGGCAGGTGCGAGCGTTTCAGCTTATGAATTTTAACCCGATTGGGGGCCGTGCGCTGCACCAAATGATTTTCTTTGAGATAGGCGCAAAATTGTTCGACAAAAAACAGGTTGCCGTTGGTTCGCTCGCGAATCACCTGCATCAGCGCGTCGTCGGGCGCGCCGTCCAGGTAATGGGCAACCAGCCGGGGCAGCGCGTCGTCGGGCAGCGGACCGACCGTCATTTCCAGGACGGGAATGGCCGGGTCTATCAATAAACGGGGCAGTGTGCCGTCGGCATTGGGCCGGGCCATGGCCAGCATCGTGACGGGAAAATCGCCGAGGCGCGGCAAAATCATCTGCCACAACAGTCGCGAGGCCGTTTCCAGCCAGTGAAAATCTTCCAAAACCAGCACGATCGGCTGCAACAAACTCAGCCCCTGAAAGAGCGCGGTCAGGGCCAGACCGGTATTTTCAAAACGGCCCGGCGGATCCAGGCGGGCAAAAAGAGAGTCGTCCCAATAATGGGCCAGCATAGCCCCCAGCAGCGATTGGGTGCGCTTCAGTTCAGTTATGGCCGTTTCAACGCGCGGGTCGGGCAGGGCCGTCAGGCGGGCGATGAAGGTGGCATGGGTTCGCTCAAAATTTGCTTTGTTTTCAGCCGGCGATTGGGTGGGCGTCTGCTCGAACAAATGATTCATAAAATAGACAAACGGGTTCATACTTTTCATCATAATGCCATCGCATTGCAGCCAAATGGCTTTTAGCGCCGGCTCCAGCCGTTCGCCCACGGCGCTGATCAGGCGGGATTTGCCCGCGCCGGCCTCGCCGTAAATGTAATATACGCCGCCAAAGCGCCCGGTCACGGCAATGGCCCGGCAAAAGACCAACAGCCGTTCGATCTCCGCTTCGCGACCGATCAGCGTATCATGAAAAATCGGTCGGTCAGTGACGCGCAAGCCCTTGAGACGGTAAGTTTCCATGGGCTGGGCCAGACCTTTGTAGAAGTGGGCGCCCAGCGGAACAAAATCAAACTCGCGTTGGCATAAGCGGTAGACTTTTTCGTTGACCCAAACCTCGCCCCAGCCGGCGGCGGCCATCAAGCGGGCGGCCAGATTGACCACACTGCCCAGCACCGTGTATTGCACACGCTGTCGCCCGCCCATCATGCCGGCGAAGGTGCGGCCATAGGTCAAACCGGCCCGCCAGCGCAGACCGGGAAAACGGCCATCACCCGGCTGGACTTGATGGCGCAGGGCCTCTACAAAGTCCAGGGCGCGCTCCACGTTTTTTTCAAAGGACACCGGCGCGCCAAAAAAGCTGACCGCCACACCGCCCTTGTCGCCAAAATCCACCTCTTTCAAATAGGCGCGGTAGTGCACTTCCAGCTCGATCAGCAGGCAAATAAAGGCGTCCAATTCGGCGCGGTCGGCCACGCCGTCAAAGGAGATGAACAGCGAAACTACGTTACGGAATTCGCCCGGGCCGGAAAAATCCAACAAGGCGTCGGTCAAAAAGCGCCGCAGAATATCAGTCTTGCTGCGTGATTGGCGGGCGGCGGGCGGCGTTGCTGTCCGGCGTTTGAGTCCAAGCAGGCGGGCGAAATGCGGACCTGTCGGCTCAATCGCAGCCGCATCGGCGGGCCAATCGCGCAGCAACGCAGTGGACAGAATGATTTCCCCGGCGCGGGCCTGATGTTCGGCAGCTACGCAGGCGTTGATCGCTTCCCCACGAAAGAAGAAGGCTTTGTTCTCGCCGCCGACGATGCCCCATTCGACCGCACCCGGGGCCAGACCTAACCGGATTTGGAGTTGAAAATCGCCTAATCGTGTTCGGCGCAGACCTTCCCGTTTGAACAGCCTTTGGATACGTTGGGCCGCGTTTAAAGCGCAGATACCCACTTTCTCAAAAAAAGCGGGTATCTCGGATTTTTCAACCGGAAACAGCGCCGTAAAAGCGTCACCGGCAAAGTTGACGACAAAGCCGCCGTGCCGATAGATGACCTCCACCGCCCGGCTGAAAATGGCGTTGAGAATGTCGGACAGAACTTCCGCGCCCTCGTCGCCGTGCGTCATCAGCGTTTCGGTCATGGCCGTAAAGCCGGAAATGTCCGCGAACATAGCCACGGCGTCGAATTGGCCGGAAAAAATCCCGGCGCGGTAGTTGTCGTGGATGAAGCGCGGAATTAGGTTCCTCATCGTTTTAGCTCCCGGCTTTCAGCCTTTAGCTTGTTGAAGTTTCCGAATGCGGTTTTGTATATGCTATTCAGCGCTTTGGCGCACACTATTTTTGCTCAAAAATCTCCGCCCCGTCCCATTCGCTGATCACGCCCTGGACCATCAATTGCGCCGAACGCTTGAGATAGTAGCGGGCGGCGCGGTCTTCGCCATTGGCTTTGACCACACGGTTAAAATGGGCGCTGGCTTCGGCAAATTCCTGCTCGTAATATAAGCGCAAACCCTGTTCAAATTCATTTAGCGTTTGCTGCTTGATCGCCCGCACCGTTTCCGTATCGCCGTCAAAAACCTCGTAGATCGGCACAATCTTGTTTTTCCCTTTGACCTGCACCCGTCCCAACGGCCGAGAATGATACCGGCTTTTATCGGTCAATTGATCCAACAGCGCCCCGCTTACGAGCAGATTCAC
The DNA here is from genome assembly GCA_964404765.1 of uncultured Gemmatimonadota bacterium. GTDB lineage: Bacteria > 4572-55 > 4572-55 > 4572-55 > 4572-55 > CAYOLL01. The sequence continues at coordinate 10,327 of CAYOLL010000166.1, forward strand.
ACCGTAAGCTTTAGTCAAGCCTTCCAGCCGCGACGCCAGGTTGACTACATCGCCGATGACAGTGCCTTCCATGCGGTTGGCCCCGCCGATCGTGCCCAACATGACTTTCCCCGTATGCAGGCCAATGCCGATTTGAATCGGCGCATAGCCCGCCCGCTGCCGCCCGGCGTTGTAGTCGTGCAGCGACGTCAACATGGCAATGGCCGCCTGCAAGCCGTCATCCGGCGAGGCTTCAAACAGCGCCATGATCGCATCGCCGATGTATTTGTCAATGCAGCCGTGATGCGCGGTCACCACCGGTTCCATGCGGCTGAGATAGGAGTTGATGAACTTAAAGTTATGCTCCGGGGTCATGCTCTCCGACAACGTGGTAAAGCCGCGAATATCCGCAAACAAAATGGTCATTTCCTTTTCGATTTGATCGCCCAGCCTGAGATCGAGAATGCTGCGTTTGCCCAAAAAGTGCAGAAACTCGACCGGGAAAAATTTGCTGTGGGCCAGGTTCAGCGCCACCGCATGCTCCAGCGACTGCTCCAGTTCGCTGTACAGACGGGCGTTTTCGATAGCTGCCGCGATCTGACTGGTGATGGCCGTGAAAAAGTGCAGATCGGAGTTGGTAAACTGCCGCCGCGACGTTTGGCTGTCCACATAAATAACCCCCAACATCTTCTCTTTAAGCCGCAGCGGAATGCACATCACCGAGCGAATCTCCAGATTGAGCAAACTGACCGTGGCCTTCTCGTCACCGGTATCGGTAAAGCACACCGGCTCGCAGGTTTTGAAGACATTTTCCGCCACGCTATGGCTGTACTCCGGTCGTTCCAGATGGCGCTTGTCGCCGGCGCGGGCCACCCGTGTGCGCAAATTTCGACCGGCATCCGCCAACAAGAGCAAACCGCGCTCAGCTTCAGTGATTTCCAGAATAATATCCATGATTCGACTGAGCAATTCCTCTAAAGCCAGGGTGGAACCGGCCGCTTCGATAGCATCCAGCAGCATCCGGATGCGTTTGTAGTCGCGCTGAAAATCACCGGTCAGGATGTCGGTCACATCGTCTTTGACCAGTAGTTCTGCCGCAATATCCGGGTACCACATCCGGCATAGGTTGCCGCCGGCTTTTCCCGCCGCTTGCACGGCTAACTCGGCGCAATGCAATAACTGCTCCACTTGCACATCCAACGGCAGCGCTGTATCGTTTAAATGAGCCGGATACAACGCAAGCCCGATGCTGACCGTCAATTTCTGATGCGGAAAATCATGCTGCTCCACTCGTGCGCGCAACGCGTCGGCCAACGCCGTCGCTTCGGCAGCCTCAACACCGGTCAGCAAAACAACAAACTCTTCCCCGCCATACCGCGCAGAAATGACATTTCTCGAAGAAATGTCATTTTTTTTGAGCAACTCCCCCATCGCCTTCAAAACCGCGTCGCCGCCATGATAGCCATACTGCGCGTTGATGTCGCTAAAACGATCCACGTCTAATAACATTACCGCCAGAGACATGACATTTCTTGAAGAAATGTCATGTCTAACTTGCATGGCCGCCTTCAACTGCGCCTCAAAATAGGGCCGCTGATACAACCCGGTCAATTGATCCACATAGACGCGCTCGTATTGCGTGGCGTTGAGGATGGCCAACGACGCTTGATCGGCCAGGGCTTGCAGAAAGGTCAGATTTTCATCGCTGAAGCGGCCGCCGGCAACGGTTTGCTGGCTGTCTACATATAAAATGCCCAGCAAGGATTCTTTGTCCGGCTGGCGTCGAATCAAGGGAATTGCAATGACCGATCGTAAATTCAGATCCAAAATGCTTTGGGTTTTATCCGACGTTTCCAATTCCGCCACATTTTTAACAAATAGAGGCTGCCGATTTTCTGTCACCCGCTCTACAACGGATTGGGAAATGCGCATTGTCGCCGGGTCAATATTCGTTTGATGGTTGTTGCGCGCCACGCGGACTTCCAATTTGTCGGTTTCATCTTTCAGCAGTAAGACGCCTCGCTCCGCCCGAATAAAGCGTACGCTCAAATCCACAATTTTACCCAGCACATTGTCCAGATTGAGATCGCTGTTGATTTCACGGATGATGGACAGAAGTTCGGGATAGGGCAGGTCTTCTTGAGACCTAATAGGTTTTAAAAACCTATTAGGTCTGTCATCGCCTCCGCGCTCCAGTTCGCGTAGTTGACGGTTGGCCTCGGCCAATTTTTGTTGCAATTGGGTGTTGCTGTCCTGCAAGGTTTGGCGGATGTCTTCGAGTTGGGTTTGAAGCCCTTCATAATCGGACGACCCATTTGAAAACGGTATTATATCCATTGTAGTTTCTCGTTTTTGAAGTTGAGGATGCGTCTCTTTATCTTTATCAACTTGATTAGCTTGCTGGAGTGCGGCAATTCGCTCCTGATATTCAATATTGGGGGTTCTTGCGTAAAGTTGACCGTATAATTCCAGCGCATGTTGATGATATTCCCGTTCGTTTGTCATTTGATAGAGTTCGTAATAGACGGCGGCGCGCTCCGTCTCATCGTGGACTTCGTTTAGCAAGGTCAAGAGCCGGGCTGTTGAGGCTGTGTCCAACTCGCTGGCATTTTTGGCGGCCGCCTCGGTTTTGGGACGATAAAAGGCGAGCTTTATATCGAGCAGCCGGGTCTGGAAAAGCGTATCCTGGCGCTGAATGGTCGCGGCGATCTCGCCGGCTTTATCGTTTAACAGCCGGCATTCTTCCCAACGCTCGCGCCGGAACAGCAGGTCGGCTTTCTGCTGCAGGTATTGACACC
>CAYOLL010000167.1:0-12979 GCA_964404765.1 uncultured Gemmatimonadota bacterium
ATTGACGCTAAAGACGCAAGTTGCGAATTGATATCTGAAAATGGATTGTGAGGCAACCCGGAGGAAAATGTCAAAAGGAAAATATCTAACCTGAATTGTTCACAAATCTTAACGCAAACGTCGCAATTGACGCTAAAGACGCAAGTTGCGAATTGATATCTGAAAATGGATTGTGAGGCAGCCGGATCTTTTCAAACTCAGCTAATTTAAAACAAATCAATCAAGCGATTGCGTCGGTTGCGCCGTTTGCGTCTCTTGCGTTTATAAAATTACATTCCAACATTTGCGTTGGGCGCGAGAATCTTTACCGCAGAGTTTCGCCAAGTTTAACGCCGAGTTTCGCTGAGTTTTCCTTTGCGTAACTTTGCGCCATACTCTGCGGAACTCTGCGGTTAAAGGTTGCGGTTTACCGCGCTATAAAATTACATCGCAACATTTGCGTTGTCCGCGAGAATGTTGTAGCTCAGATTAGCAATCTGAGCATGCTTGGAGAAAGCACAGAATGCTATTCTGTGCTACAATTGCGACTTGTCGCGCTATGAATTATTCAGGTTAGCGGGCCAGTTCTGCAACCAGCGCCACCAGATCGGTGATCGTCACCCGGCCATCGTGATCCATGTCGGCAATGTGCGCCGTCAGCAGGGTAAAGGCTCGCTGCTCCAGGATGATTTCGCTTAATATTTTTACATCAAGAAGGCTTATTTTTTTATCATTATCCAGATCGCCGGGGGGGCGATGCATCACGACGACCGGGGCACTTCGTCGCGTCATGGTTTTGCCGGCGAAGTCCTCAATAATGCCGTAAATAAAGTATACATTTTCCGGCATCACAGCCGTCTCCCAGGTCCAGCAGTCCGGCCCGTTATCCTCGCTGAGGCCATCGGTCAATAATTCCCCGTTTGCATCGGTCGGAGACAAGCTACGAAACAGGCTGACGACGGCATTGTTATCCACGTCCTCTGCCGTCCAGCAAATTTGAAAAACGCTGTCGGCCCAATCAGCCACCGTATCGGGCTCCTGCAAAATCAGTTGCGGCGGGTCGTTAACCGGATTTACCGTGACCATCAAATGCATTTGTGCGGATAAATGATCGGGATCGGTGACGCGAAGTTGCACAACCGCCTGACCGGACCAGTCAGCGGCGGGCTGGAGACGAAGCGCCTGATCTTCCAAAAATGCCCGTATCGGCTGATCGGATTGAAATTCCCAGCGCAACGATGATAACGGATGATCGGCATCGGCAACCAAATCCGTCAGGTTGATTTGCGCAATTGTATCTTCATCAAAAATAAGCGTATTCTGCGCCATGAACCGGGGTGGATGCAAGTTGTCGATGCGGAATTCTGCGTCGCTTTCGTCGTTTTGCTGAATGCTCCAGCGATCGGTCATTATGACTTTGAGGCGATAGGCGCTGCCGTCGGGAAGGGTTCGCACATCCCATTCAAAAAGCAGACTATCTGCAGTTGCCGCCGCGCTTTTTTCGTCAATCGCCAAAGTGCTTTCGTTTACAGGATTCGTGTGCAAATCTCTTTCCCAAATTCTATTTGGGAACGTGCTTGCCGGAGAAACTCTGTTTCGCATCTTGTTAGTTTGACTGAAAATATCCGGAAACAGAGTTTCCGCGACAGCCGCGTTCCCAATCGGAGATTGGGAACGAGATACGGAGCTTGAAGCTTTAAGCGGCCCGAACGGCACTTCCCGCCAGGACTGACCGTTATCGGCGCTGTAAAAAAGCGTCGTTGTGAGCGAATCGCCGTAGGGAAAATCATTATCACCGGCTACCCAGCGAATGGGGATCAGGCCGGTAGTGTAGGTCTCGCCGCCGTTGGGTGTGATGAGCTGCACATTTGGCGGGGTATTGCCCTGCGCGGCAACTTCATTGGAAGCTTCTGTTTCATAAGCCGGATCGTTATAGACAGTCGTCACGACATAGTAGTAGGTCGGGCCGTTACGGATTGTGCGGTCCTGATAAGCAGTTTGGTTGATCTGATCGGCCAGGCGCAGATAAGGCCCGCCGCGTTGTGTAGCGCGATAGATTCGAAAGTGGGCAAATGCTGTCGTCACGGAATCTGTTCGCAGGCCGGACGGCAGTACGTATTCGTCTAATTCCGTCCCGGGCCAAACCCTAAGGGTTTTTGACGCGAAAGGTGCAGGATTTTCAGGCGCTTTGCCTCCCTCTGACGGAAATTCCCAACTCAGGCTGATGACTGCATTTTGCCCGGAAGTTGCGGCCAGATTTTGCGGGGCGATAAACTTTTGTGTTGCAGCTGGAATTTCCGGGGCGGGCGGACCTTCAAAACCGGCGGTGTTGAAGGCGGTCAGGCGGTAATAATACAGCCGATCATTGACGACACGCTCATCCCGATAGTTGGTTACTGCGCCCAAAATCGCCAAAGGCTGCGGCGAATAGGAACCGCCGTCCAGACGCTTGTAGATTTTGACTCCGGCCAGGTTGGTGAGCGGCGTACCGTCAGTGTTGGTGACCGGCAGCATCCAAGAGAGATCGACAAAGCCGTCATCGCCGGCGGCTTTGATTCCGGTCGGCGCGGCCGGATATTTGGGCAGTTCGGCCCGATCTTCAAAAAAGGCCAAGTACTTTTGAAGCAACTCCGTCTTCGTGTGCGCTCCGTTGATTAATCCGCCGAACTCGAACGCGGCGCCAATTGTTTTGTAGCGCAGCGGTCGATCCTGATACAATACGGCCTTGTAGTAGCTTTGATCGTCGTTGGTAAAAATGTTAATGCCGCCGTTCATCGCTTCAATGTGGTCCAAATAAGCGTCGTCGCCGTTGTAAGAAAAGTTGAGGCCGTCCAGAATGGTGTGGGTTACGCCCAAAATGGCTTTGGGTAGATTGTCGGTATAGGGCGCGCCGTCTTTTAAGCCGTTGATTTGGAAATAGGGCACAAAATTTTGGGCGGCATTGGCCTGCTTGTAATCCCAAAACCAGATATCGCCGCCTTCGGCGTACAGTCGCGCACCGGCTGCCAGCGCGGCGGTTAATTTCTGCTCTTCCGGGCTATCGGTGATGAGCCGATAGTTGTCTGGATGAACACCGAAGCAGACAAAGATGGTGTTGAAATTAGTGATGGTTTCATACGGCTTTAACGTGTTGGTGTAGACGCCGTTATAGCCCAGATTTTGCATGATCGTATAAATCTGCGGGCAACTGTTTTGATTGCCGTCAAAATCCACCACAAGGTAATGGACGGGCGGGATGGCGCTGGGCCGGCCCTCGTCGATATTGGATGGCGCGCTTTGACCGGGCGGATCGTTGTACACGGCGGCCACGCGGTAAAAATAGGCGACATCATTTTCGACGGTAGAGTCGGCATAACTTGTCGCATGAAGCGAATCGGCCAGCGTCGCAAAAGGCCCGTCCGCCGTTTCGCCGCGGTACAGAATGTAATGGCTCAAACCGGTCAAAGCCGCGCGTCTTGTTGACCCGACGAAGCGCGGTGAAGCATCCGTCAACGGCGCTTGCCAATCCAGCGGCACATAGCCGTCAAAGCCATCGCCGGCATTCAGGCGCGCCGGCGCAGGAAAGGCTGACGGCATTCCGCTGACCGTATCCGACGCCGCGCTGATCAGGCCTTCGGTGTCGAACGCCGTCAGGTAATAGAAATAAACTTGCTCATTCGTTACTTGACTGTCTACAAAAAACGCGGCGCCGGCGGGTTCGATCACGGCCACCGGTTCGGTTGGGAAAGCATGGCCATTCGTGGTCTTATACAGACGATAGCCAACAAGGTCGGGCTCGGCCGATCCCGTCCACTCCAGCATCAATTGACCGCGACCCTGACGGACGATCACGCTTTGCGGCGGCAGCGGCGGCGCATTAATCCCAAAAAATTCCAGCATTCGCCCAATCAATGTTTTCAGATTATGCGGATCCGGGCCGTTGGAAAGGCCGCCCAATTCAATGGACGCGCCGATGGTGTGATAGCCAATCGTCTCATCTGCATAAGCAATAGCGGTGTAATAGCCGGGTCCCACATTGCGCAAGATCGGAAAAGCCGTGTGGTATGGCGCTAACCGGTCAATAAAATTATTTTCGCCGTGATAGGTAAACAACATGCCGGCAGTGAAGGCTTCGGCTTCCCCGGTTACGGTCTGGACATCGCCGCCCAAAACGCCGTCACCGGTAGCGGCAATCTTGAAATAGGGCCGCAAATTGTCCGGGCCCAGATCATAAAGCCACACATCGCCGCCTTCCAGAAATAGATTGCCGCCATGCTCCAAGTACTCGACCAGGGCGGTTTCTTCCGGCGAGTCGGTGCGGATCAAGCCATTTTTGGGATAAATACCGGCGCAAATAAATATCGCTTTAAAGTATGACAGATCGCCTAATTCAGTCAAATTTTTGGTGATAAAAACAGCCTGGCCGTTGGCCGCAATCGCTTGCTGTAGAAGAACCGCATCACTGGCAGCGGATTGATCGCGATCCCAGATAACAATTTTCGGCAGGGCTTCCAGGGCAAAATTTACCGGTGGCGGCGAATCTACCGGCAAAAATACAGCGGTTTGCAATGGCAAATGTCCGGCAGCGCTGGCCGTCAAGTTGTAGCGCGCTTCGCCGGGCAACTGCAGTTGATAAAACCCGGCGGCATCGGTCAAGACGGGTGGCAGTGCGGTTTCGGCAACTTCAATTTTGGCATTGGGCACGGGCGCGCCGGTCAGCCTGTCTGTCACTTGTCCGCGCACGGTCAGCATCGCCGCCGGGCGCAAATCAATCGTTAAAATTTGCGTTTCATTCGCCGCCAGGCTGACGGTCCGAATGACGGTGGCATAGCCGAAGTAGCTAAATTCCAACACAAAAATCTGCCCGGCTTTAAGGCCAATCTGGTAAGCGCCTGTGGTATTTGCCTGACGGGTCAGGTTACTGTCACGGACGCGCACCCTGGCTGCAATCGGCTGGCCCGCGGCCGTGATTATGCCTTGAACATAACCGATACCATTATGGGCCATTAACACGGCCTGGTAGGCGTCGATTCGGCCGGAACCGTAGTCGTTATCTTTGCCGGCGCTGCCCAATTCGAGGCTCGTGCTCTCCAGAATCAGCTTGATCTGGGCCGGCGTCAGATCGGGGTTGATCGTCAACAGCAAGGCCGCTGTGCCGGCAACGTGTGGCGTGGCCATGGAGGTGCCGCTCCAGGTGTTGCCGCTGTATAACCCGTTTACCAGCGTCGAGTTAATGCCGACGCCGGGCGCGCTGACATCCGGCTTGATCAGGCCGGGCGGATAGGGAAAATCGCCATACGCGCCGCCAAGCCGCCATTCGACCGGGCCAAAACTGCTGAACGAGCCATAAAAATCGTCGCTGTTGGTGGCGCCAACCGTCACTACATCGGGCACATCCGCCGGCGTTCGGATATTGTCCGGCGCGGCGTCGCCTTTTTCGCGCTCGTTTCCGGCGGCAATGATCATGGTGACTCCGGCGTTCAGGGCATTTTCGCATACCTGCCGCCAGCGCCGTCGATCCGGGCCCCAGCGGTGCAGCCAGCCCAGACTCATGCTGATGATCTGCGCGCCGTTTTCCACAGCGTACTGAATGCCTTCCCAGACGGCGGCCTCGTTGCCGCTGCCCGTATCGGTCAGCACTTTGACGATCATCAGCGTGGCTTCTGGCGCAACACCGGTTTGTGTGCCGGCCGAACCGTCGCCGGCGACTGTTCCGGCCACATGCGTACCATGACCTTCCCCGTCCTGAGGTGTCTCGTCATTATAGGCAAAATCGTAGCCGTGCATATCGTCCACATAGCCATTGCTGTCGTCGTCAAGCCCGTTTTCGGGTGTTTCGCCCGGATTGGTCCAGATATGATCCTGTAAATCGGGATGGTTGGTGTTCGTCCCGCTGTCCAAAATAGCGACCAACACACCCTGGCCACGGGCGCCGAATTGACTCCATACCTGCGGCGCGTTAATTTTATCTACGCCCCAGACTACGGCCCGAGGATCCCGCCCACCGGCTTTTTCCGAATCCTTGATCCGCGAATCCGGCCCTTCGACTTCGTTCAGGACAGGCCCGCCGAGTAATACCGGTCGCAGGGGATTGTAGCGTACTTCAGCCACTTCCGGCCGTGCCGACAACGCTTGAATAGCCGCTGGTGTTGCTTCCAGGCGAATGACATTGGCAATCCACAGCGGTCGAATATTGGCCGCCAGATCGGCCGTTTGTAGTTGCGCTAAATCGGATTGGAGCGCGGCTTGCTCAATCGCGCAAAACGCTTTCAGCCGGTTGACGATCTCGCGACGGCGATCCTGGCGATCTATTGCTTGGCGGGTGGGCAGAACTTCAGCGGTTGCCTGCTGCTGTTGCAGTACCAGATAAATTGGCAGCTTGTCTGTGGGAGCTGCTGCTGACAAAGCCGTCTGCAAAGCCGGATCTGGGTTGGCCCTCGCCTCCGATTGAGTCGTATTGAATATTAGCGCGATAAAAACGATAAACCAGGCTCGATGCGTCATTTCTTCATCCTCCGACAAGCAGTCAATAAATACCAAAAGCCACCCTCAAGGCAGAGAGCGGCTTTTGCGAGTTCAAAGACCGAACAGGTTTTGATAATCTGTTCGGTCTGTTTTGGGGCGCTGATCCCATTATCAACGCATAATAAACATCAAACTTAAAGCAATCTCGCTATCCAACACTTGTTTGAGATCGTCATCTAACGGCAGTACAAAGGTCAGGCCGGGGCGGAATGCGCCAAAACGCGTATTTGCGCTTAAACCCAGCGCCAGTGTCGAAGCTTCGGCAAGGCTGGCGTCTTCCGCGGTTAAAACCCAGCGTCCGCTTAAGCCCGCCCCGATATTGGTATTGCCGGAGTTATACCAAAATTGGCCGCTGTACGTGGCGACAGACTCAAAAGAATCCTGACCATCCTCGCTTTCGGTCAGGATAATGCCGGACAGACCTCCGCGCAGCCGCAGGGTCATATTTTCTCCTATTTTTGGCAAGTAGTTACCCGCGCCAATAACGGATAAAGCGTTGGGAAAATACGCCTCTATCCGCTCGTGATCGCTGGCAAAGCCGGCGGTCCAGCCAAAATCGTCGCCATCGACAACGGGCAGCCGTACGCCTAATTCAAAGAAGGATTTTTCGCGCGGCCGGAATTCTAAACCAAGATATGGATTGCCGACCGATGTTTCAGAATTGTCATAGCTAAAATCTCCAAATTGGTAATCATAGCCATAGTGAGAAATCGGTAGGTCAATGACCAGATTGGAACCGTTCCGCAGTTTAAAAGCGCCGGTCACCATATAGGCCCCGGTCATAAAGGTCGGGTCGAGCTGGAGTCCGTCAGGGCCATTGTCAAATTGTGGCTTAATAAACTCAACCGAAATACTGCGATCCGCCTGACGATCCTGCCAGATCGAACGCTGAGCCCAACCGGTTGCCGGAAATACTGCGGCAATCAGCGCTGCTACGAATAACATTTGCTTGAAAGTCTTCATACTTTCCTCTTGGATTCGATGGTTTGATGATAATAAAACAAGATGGATTTGGCTGTACGAACGCCTGTCATTACCATCGCGGTATGAAAATATTCCCGTCAACGGCAAAAAGCTTGCAAAAAGTTGGAATCCGCCGATCCGCTAAATTCTGATTGATTTGGCTGGCGAATCGTGTAAATTTAATTCTCGTTTTTTATCCTGCTTATCCTGTGCATCCATGTCGTAGTCAATTAGCGCGTATAAACATTATGTATCCTGCTATCATCCTTAAAGCCGAAATGATTCAGGCTGCCCGGGCGCTTGTGGGCAGCGTCACAGTGAAGCGTACCAAAGCATCGCCATTTGATACATTGGCCGGTATTTTGGGCGAATTTGCCTTTGCGCAATATGTTTTCGGCGATTGGCAGCAGCATCGTGTCGGCCGAAACAAAGGCCAGACCGACTATCCCGGCGTCGAGATCAAAACATCCGCCTTTCCGTTTCGTCCTACGCTGAATTTGTTGATTCGGGAGGATTATTTCCACAAGCGGCAGCCGGCTTTTTATGTGCAAATCATCCTTAATATTCCATCAACCAGGAGTCAGGATATTCAGATCGGAACGCCGGCTTTGTTGTGTGGCTATGCCACAACGACCCAGGTTTCCAATGCGCCTAAAAAAAACTTTGGCGCCAAGACCGACCAACCTGGAGGCTATGAGTGCTATTACGTTCCGATTGCACAACTTCAGCCCATGTCTGCCTTTCGAGATGTCTACCAGCTATATCTTGAACCAATGGTGAGGCCTGCAAATTGACAAGATTGTGAAAAAAGAGTTATATTTTTTAACCGGCATCTATGTCCGTAAGGCATCAACAATCGGCAACCGCGAGGCACGTACCGCTGGAAAAAAACCGCCCATAATGCCCATGCTAATGGAAAAAATTAAAGCCGCCGCAACAATTTCCGGGGACAAGGTAAAACCAAATTCCAGCTCGGCAAAAGTGTTGAAGTTTGTAGTAGAAATCGTAGTTGTGCTTAACAGCGCCGCTAACAAAATGCCCAGAGTTGCGCCAACAATTGACAGACCGACGGCTTCCAGCAGAAAGGCAGTTAAGATACTGCGGCGAGGAAAACCAAGCGCTCGCAAAGTGCCGATTTCACGGATACGATGAGCAACACTGGCGTACATGGTGATGGTTGCGCCAATCATTGCGCCCAGGCTGAAAATAATTGTAATGATTATACCCATTAATTTAATAAACAACGCCAGCATTTGCGACTGTTCGGCATAGAACTGCTTTTCCGGTTTGGTATCAATCGTTAAGCGCGGGTCCTGAGCTATTTGTGTTTTGAATGCTTCAAAGCCATTTGGATCCGCTAGCCGCGCGGTGATCGAAGAATAAACCGGACGGTCAAAAGCCGGCATCAGTTGATCAATATCACCCCAGATTTCAGATTCAAAACCGGTGCCGGCTGCGTCAAAAATACCAACGACCGTCCATTCGCGCTGACCAAAGCGCAAACTGCTGCCAATGCCGGCGTTGGCAAAGCGCTTGGCAACCGCCCGCCCCACAACAACTTCAGAACTGCCGGTGGTCCACATGCGGCCTTGCGTCAATTTAACCATGTCGCGCATTTCCAAAGATTCGGGCGATACGCCGCGGGCCGTAACATTGAGCTTTTCCGTTCCGCCATCTTTTTTCTTCAAAGCAATTACGACAACCACTTCGGTAGCGACCAGAGGCTTGCCCTGTGCATTTACGGCAATTCCGTTGAGCGCTTTGACGATATTGCCTTGCTCGCGTTCGATGCCGCTGACCAATTCCGATGTGGCTGATTTCCGAATCATAATCGCATTACGGTCGGAACCGGTAGCGACCAGCGTTTTTTTCAAACCGTTCGCCAACATCATAACGGCTACGAAGACAAAAACTACCAGCATAAAACCAATGACTGTTGCAATTGTCGTGTGCCATCGTACCCATAAGTTACGCAAGCTATAGTTTAATGGAATATTCATCGCTATTCCTTTTTGGCTATTTAATTGGTTTTGAAGATGTTGCGCACGTTTTTTGTATATAATAAATGCTCAAAAGGCGCTGGCGATCCGGTATCGCGAATTGGTTAATTCGCGCAGCGTTGCTAACGATAAGCGTGGCGAAATAGGCATTTCGCCCTACTTTGTTAACACTTTTGGAGCAATTACCGTTTTTTTGATATGATTAAGGCTGACCAGTCGACATGCTTTATTCATGGTCTTCATGGTCTCAACTTCGGTCAAAAAAATTAGACCTTACAGCGCTAAACTGCAAGGTCTAATATTGTCCGGCAAAATTCAAAAGTCAAGCAGCAAATTAACCGTTTTTCGCCTTGAACTGCTCCATAAAAGTGACCAAAGCTTTTACGCCTTCCATCGGCATGGCATTGTAGAGCGAAGCCCGTATGCCGCCAACTGAACGATGGCCTTTCAAGCTGTCCATGCTGTTTTTCTTGGCCTCTTTCACAAACTGTTCTTCCAGCGCTTCCGTGGGCAGGCGAAAAGTCACATTCATCTTCGAACGGCTTTCCTTTTCGGTCGTGCCTTTATAGAAATCGCCGTGCGCGTCAATGGCGTCATACAGCAGTTTGGCCTTGGCATTGACTATTTCTTCCATGACCGCCAGACCGCCCATATCTTTGATCCATTCCATGACCAGCTTGAGCATGTAGATAATGTAGCACGGCGGCGTGTTGTAGAGCGAATCGTCGTCCACAAAAGTGCGGTAGCTGAGCATAGTCGGCAGACCCGATGCCATCTTGTCCAGCATATCGTCGCGGATAATGACGATGGTTAAACCGGCCGGAGCCAGGTTCTTTTGCGCGCCGGCATAAATCAAACCAATCTTACTGAAGTCTACCCGACGTGACATAATGTCCGACGACATATCGCAAAACAGTGGCACATTTCCTGTTTCCGGCAGCGATGCCCATTGGGTGCCGTAAACAGTGTTGTTCGTGGTGATATGAGCGTAGCGGGCATTGGCATCCAGCTTAAGCTCGCTTTGTTTGGGAATGCGGCAAAAGTTTTCGGCTTTGGTGCTGGCGGCCGTGCGACACGTTTTACCTAAAATTTTAGCCTCTTTTATCGCTTTGGAGGCCCAGGTGCCGGTTTCAATGTAGTCTGCGCTGACGGATGCGTCAGGTAGAAAATTCATCGGCACCATGGAAAATTGCAAGCTGGCCCCGCCTGTACAATAAAGCAGCTTGTAATTCTGGGGCAGGCCAAAGACTTCGCAAAATACCCGCTTGGATGTTTGAAAAATTTCATCATACTCTTTTGAGCGATGGCTCATCTCCATGACTGACAAGCCTTTGCCCTGATAGTCCACCAACTCGGCTTGGGCGCGTTCTAAAACCGGCAGCGGCAAAACTGACGGTCCGGCGCTGAAATTGTAAATTCTTGCCATATTGTATCTCCTTAAAAATTAAAAAGAAGGTTAATGAAAAATCACAACCTGTTTTGATTAAACAGGCGTAACTCCGAATCAAACCGCAAATGTCATCTTCAACTTTTTTATTTCTTTGACCTGAAAAATTAAGATACGCCACAAAAGCACTAAAACACTAAGCTTCACAAAGTCACAAAGTCACAAAGTCTTTGAAAAATCGTAACGTGTTTTATGCAAATATTTTAGTGACTCTTCGAGCCTTGGTGACTTCGTGGCTATGAATAATTCAGGCTGATGGCGCAGCGTCTTTATTTTTTAGCGAAAAACCGAAACTTTCGGCCACTGCCGCTAGTTTTGTGCCCATTGATAATAGTGCGTCAAATGTTGGATCGCCACCCCCGGTTTGCAAGATGCGCATTTCATGGATGTCCGGGCGGTTGGCCATCAGCTCCGGCAGCTTGTCGATCAACCGGCGTACTAAATCCGGCTCTTTGATTTGATTGTAGACTTCCTGCTGCCGGCGGGCTAATTCCAGTTCCCGCTCCAACTCGGCGATGCGCGCCAGACTGCGCTCGCGCTCTTTTTCCAACTCCGCCAAATGCGCGGCGCGTTCCCGGGCCAACTGCGCCTCTTGAATTTTTGCCTCGCGCTCGTCTTTCAGCGTCTGAAGCTGCAAATCCAAAGCTGCTTGCTGTTGCTTCAACGCTGTTTCGTGGGTTAACGCTTCTTGTTCAAACTTCAGCCGGGCCTCGCCCAAGCGTCCTTCTTCGGTCAGCGCATGGAGCGCTTGCGCCGTTTCTGCGGCCTTTTGATTTTGCGCGGTTTCTTGCGCCAGGCGGGTTTGCTCTAATTGTCGGGCTTGCTCATGCTGTAACTCGCTAAGGTGCCGTGCCTGAGCAATTTGCGCGGCCAACGCCTCTAACCGGCGCTCTGATTCCCGGCGGGTGGTCAGGGTTTGCTCTTCCAATTGCAAAGTTTGTCGTGTCGTTTCTTGTTCTTTTGTAAAACGCAGCGCCTCTTGAGTTAAGCGCAATTCAGTCGCCTCTGTTTCCGTGCTTTGCTTGATCCGGGCAATTTCCACCATCGTTTCAGCTTCGCGCGTTTCCGTAGCCTGCCGGGTTTGCAGTTCTTTCTGCCGGATTTCGTCCTGCATGGCCAGGTAACTCAGGCGGGCCAGCTTCTCCTGTTGATAACGGAAAGGCGCCTGCAAATCCTGCCATAGTCGTTGCGAGCTAACCAGCGCTTCGCGGATTTGCACGGTCACAATTTTGATGCCCAAGCCATCGGATGCCTGTCCGCTTTGCTGCCGACCTTCGGCCACCGCTTTGAGACGGGTAGTGAGTTCCTCAATAATCGGCGCTTTATCGGTCAACACTTCTTCCACACTCATTGTGGCAATTTTGTCTTTAATGGCAGCTTCGGCTTGCTCACGTAGTTGGGCGTTAACAATGCCCAGCGGGTCGCGGCTGTCGGAAAAATCCAGCTTGCGATAAGCTAAAGCAAAGTTGTCAATTTGCCATTGCAAATAAGCCAGAATGTTGATGCCTTGCTTTTCTTTGGTAATCGAATTGGCTACCACGCCGATTGTTTGCATGGCCGCCGGCACGATTAAGTAGGCATCGGTGAACGGATTGTAGCTAAAGGAAATGCCCTGCCCAATCGTGACCGGATCCTTGCGCCCCAAACGGGTTTGCACCACATAGACATTGGGCGGGACAATCACTCTTTTCCAGCGCCAGAAGCCGGTTTCGCGGACATGGATCGGCTCTTTTTCCAGTTGCAATTCTTCGGAGCTAACCAAATTATTTTGCATCATTTGATTGCGCATAACCGAAGAATCCGCCGCCGGCTTAGGAGTCGGCATTTCGCCAAAACGCTCTTCGGTATAGCCAAAGGCCGCGCCTGAAAGTGGGGGAGAGGTCATTTTTGCCGGAGCAGGCGATTCCGGCGCTTGCGACTGCGGTGCCGCATAATTCTCGTTAAAAATAGTGGAGGCCGCTTTTCTTTTCATTTTAAATCCTGCTAATTTGGATTTTTGTACTACGATTTGTTGGAATGATTAATGATTAATGCTATACTGATTAAGGGTTAGAAATTGCATTTCAATTCGATGTCATGCCGGAAT
>CAYOLL010000168.1:0-12970 GCA_964404765.1 uncultured Gemmatimonadota bacterium
TGGCGCTCAACGTCTCAAACTCGAATTCCACAACTTGCGCGCCCGCGCCGTTCTTAAAACCGAGGCTGGCGCCATACAACTGCACGCCGTCCTTGTAAAAAGCGGACGTTTTGATTGCCGGTTCGGTCAACGCGTCGTGCAAAGCGGCATGATACGGGCCGGGATACTTGCGCTTGTTGGTGCGGCTGGCCGCAACATAGACCGGATCGGTCGCGCTGTTTTTCGCCCAACTGACCGCACCGCCGAAGGCGGTTTGCTGCGCTTCCTGTGCCGGCGTCGCCGTGCGCGAGCCTTTGGGCTGTTTGACGCTGGCAATCGTTTCGCCATGTAACTGGCGAAAGACAACCTGATTGCCCAACGCGCCGGCAAGGCCGGTTGTGATAATGTTACGAATAACCTTGGCCATTTTGAAACCTCCAATAAATAAGAGAATGAAATGAAGTGAAGTGAACGTAAGCCAAGATAAAATGGCAGGGTTATAGGCTGTCAAGAGAAATATGTATATTTTTTGCCACATAATGGGCGATGTTGATAGAAACCCGCCTGCGGTCAATGGGAACAAAAACAAAAAACCCGTTGGATTTTGCTTGTCCAACGGGTCTTTTTGGTTATGATTTCAACGTCTGCAATGCAAGATTTACGGACGTTTGGATTGCCCTACCGCGTCGTTATAAGAACTTCAAACTCACCTGTCAAACGGTCAGCAATCTCCTTCTCGGCTGGATCGGTTGAATCGAAGCCACATACATTAACCAGTGCCCACGCTACACCGTTTTCTAGAATCTTTGCCTTAAGATCTTGAGTCGATTCATCTTTTTCAAAATTATTGCTTGTACCGTCGTATGAATACGCGTAAAGCAGAGCGTGCAAAATGGCGACAAGCAGAGAATCAACGATTTTGAAGCGTGTTCGCAGCACAAACAGCAATGAACCAACCAAACGATCTGTTCTTTTGAGCTTGCGTGGCACATCCCGAGCGACACGGGAAATTGGATCGTCCAGATGCTCGTTGGAAATGCGCTCCAACACTTGGCCGGCATATTCAAACCAATCTTCTTTCAAACCGTAATTTTGTTCTGTGAACGCTTTGGCAACCTCTTCCAATGCTTGCTCTACATGAGAGCGCACCACATCGGATTTCAACGCGTCAGCGATTGTGTATGGATTCGATTTATCAAATGCGCCGATGTAAGCGGCAACAGCATGCGCCATATTCAGCGTGTACACCTTGCGTTGACGAGCCAATTCCAGATTGATCCATAGCTTGGCCTCACCTAAATATTTGGTCTGTTTGGAAGCCAAAGGTTTGATGTTAAGAAATGGCATGGCATAGTCCAGTTCTTTGTAACTTTCGGTCAAGATGCTGACGGGTTTGATTTCTTCAGGTGGAATGGTACGCTGGGAGCAAATCCGATCGGCCAGTGATGGCACAAAGCAAACATTTGCCGCCACATCATTCCAAATGGCAATTCGTTCCGAGTTGGCAAGTTGATAAGTTTCTGCCAATAGCGCATTTTTAAGTAATTCGACGGCAAAGGTTGTACCGACTGGATTATCTGAGCAGGTGATGAAAAGCTTTTTGGTAATGCCCAAAGATCGCCGAAACTGCTCCACTTGCAGTAGGAAACACGCCGCATTTTTTAAAGCAGCTGTGCTAACACCAAAAGCACAATTTATAATTTGAGCTTTGGCCGAAGCCTCAATGGCTGGTTCTGAGGCGTGTTCGCTTTGGTTGGTAGGCTCGTAATGGTGCACCTCAACAACTTCCACATCCACACCGCCGTATGGCGGATTGTCGATGACTCGATAATAATTGTGCAGCCGCAACCGCTCTGTTACTTCTTTGGATTTGAGATTAACCCCTACCAGATGATAGCCCATATTGAAGAATACCGGCCCGATCAATCCCAACTGCAGACGACCCAGGCCCAGCATGATCAGCGTGGGTTTGACGCCATTCAGGTTATTGCGTATCCGCAAAATCATAGTTGAGTTTGGATCATTCGCATTCATAGATTTCTCCTGCTGTTGTTACGGCTGTATATGACTTTTGCGATTTTTGTATAATCACCATGTTGATTCCTATACTCCTATATTAATTAACCATAAGATTATCCATTTCGGATATGCAGAAACAGGTTTACCTTTTCTGGCTCGGCTTCCACCCGAATGTACTCGGCCGGAACGCCGGCCTCTTCAGCCAATTGGCGGAGTTGCTGATCCGTCCGATGGTAAAGGCGCCAACAGGCAAATTCCATATAAGCTCGGGTTGGATTTTTGGGGGAAAAATTGCCGATGACCAATTCCCCGTTGGGCTTCAGTTTTTTGAGCAATCTTTTCAGAATAACGCAAAAATGTCGATCCAACAAATAATCGAACAAACCAGCGGACCAAATTAGATCATAAGAATATGCCGGGCGGTAATGAAAGATGTTTTCGTTGATAAAGAAAACCCGGTCGAGATGGTCGGTGCAGAGTTTTTGGGCGTAATAAATGGCTTTTTGATCCTGATCCAGACAATCAATACGGATCTGGCTGTGCGGGTATTGATCCAAGTACTCGCTGACATCCCGCGCCGGGCCGCTGCCCACGTTCAACAGATGAATTGAACCATTTCGATGATTCGCTTCAACCTGCTGCAAAAGCTGTTGAAAATACGCCTTGCGGTTACGCACTGCCCGAGGCGCCTGCCGGGTATGGAAAAAATAATCCCACTTCTTCAAGTGTTCATGGGGCGAAACCCAACTCTGATAAATCCTATCAATAATTTCAAAATCCCCCAAATAGCCATGCGGCTTGCATACTGCAAAACCTTGCATTGTTTGGGTAGAAAAGGCTTCCCCAAAATTTTGCCACAGTTCTTGCCGGTCTTTTTCAGAAAAAACGCCCTGATTGAAGTGAGACATGAATTTGGCAAAAAAATTGTCCAGAATTTCATATTCCGATTCATCCGGGCCGCCATTTTGAACCAGTGTGCGAATAAAGTCCATATATTCTTGCAATTTCATTCTCATAAGTTACTCCCGGTTTATGTGTGTCGCTGCTTTTAAAAACGAGTGCGTCTGAAAATTGCGGATATTTTCGGTAAGATTTTTTCAGAAAGCCATCTGAGCATGTACTGCCTATTCGCTTATTTTTTATGCCAAATGTGCAATTATGAAAAACCCTATAACATTTTACTAATAAACGAATTACAAGCATCATGCCTTTGGCCTGTACAGAAACAACGATCATTTTTCTTGGTCAAAATAATGATTAAGGCCAGTTACGCATGGTCTTTTTGAGAAACCAAACTTGATACAAAAATCGTCTAATTTGTTTATCTACAACAAGTTGCTGAACAAAACATAATTAAGCATTTCACTTTGAAAATAAGCGAATAGGCAGCATGTAGATTTTTGATTCTAATTCAAACAACTTCCTAAATTATTATTACCGTTACTCCCGGTTTCTGACAATGGCGGCGCTTATTCGACGCGCTTCCATGGCACAGCCTGCTTCCCCTCAGGAGTGGACAACCAGTGAACTATTCGAGTAATCGCGGCATCAAATGAGATTGCCGATCGAAATTCCAGTTCATTTTGAGCCTTCTCGATTGGATAACCCTGATCACGGCAGAACATATAAACGACATGACGGGTTAGTAGCGGTCTACTTTTTATCCGTAGGGTGCTATAGGCATTCTCCATTCCATAAGCAAGCGGCAACGCCAGCCTAATGGGCAGATTTAACCGGGGCGGCGGTGTGCCAAGTCCCTCCGCCAGGGCATAAAAATACTGCCGCCAGGTTTCGTTCGACTCATCGCGCAGGTTATACGCCTGACCGACTGCACTTGGCAAGTTGGCTGCCTGCAAAATGGCTTCAACGGCGTTGTCAATGTAGAGCAGGCCGGCTGGACTATGACCACCATTGATCATGACCATCTGCTGCTTGCGTAACATGTTAACGATCTCTGCCACAAAGTTTGGGCTGCGCTCGCCGTAAATCGAAGCCGGACGAATGATCGTGACCGGAATACCCGTTTGTTGATAAAAATCCCAAACCAATTTTTCGCCCAAACCCTTACTGCGATTATACGGTAAACCTACATCGGTGATGGGAAAAGTTTCGTCGCAGGCTTTTTTGGGATAACCATACACATCGGTAGTGCTAACATGCATCAAGCGTTGCACGGTGCCGGACTTGGCAATGGCCTCCAACAAATTTTTTACACCTAGCACATTGGTTTGGTAAAAAACGGACCATGATCCCCAATCTGAAGACCGCGCCGCGCAGTGATAAACGATTTGGATATTTGCCATCAATCCGGCCAGGCTGTTTGAATCTTCCAGATGGCCAAAGCGAACATCCAGCGGCAAGCCTGCCAGATAGCCCAAATTGCTGGCAGGTCGCGCCAGAATTCGCACCTCATGCCCTGCTTTAACCAAGACATGCGTTAATGCGCCGCCCAAAAAACCGGATGCGCCAGTGACGAGGACTTTCATAAGCACCTCATTTTCACACTTACATCAAGATGATCATCTCAGTATTCCGCCAATCTCGCAGGCGCCTTCGGCAATAACTTTAGCGCAATAATCCAAATCTTCTTTACGATGCAAGGAAGACACCGCCGCACGTAGACGTGCCTTATTTTTAGATACTATCGGGTAAGGGATTGCCTGAACATAAATGCCTTTTTTTTGACAATAACGGGCCAATTTCATAGCCGTCTGATCTTCGCCGCATATAATCGGGAAGATTGGTGTCACACCTGTTATACCGGAAAAACCAAACTCTTTCAAGCGAGAAGCAAAATACTGTATATTTTCGTGGAGACTGTGCACCCGATCCGGTTCTGCGTCAATCACATCCAAAGCTGCCAGAGCAGCCGCCGCAGCCGTAGGCGGCAAAGCTGCGGAATAGACAAAACCGCGAGCCTGATGTTTCAGGAAATCACACAATTCATAGCTTCCGGCCACATACCCGCCCACACTTGGAATAGCTTTGCTAAATGTGCCCATTTTAATGTCAATGCAGTCAGATGGCAAGTCAAAGTGTTCTTCAATGCCATGTCCGGTTTTTCCCAAAACCCCAATTGAGTGCGCTTCGTCTACCATCAGCCAGGCGTCATATTGTTGGCACAAACGACACACCTCTGGCAGATTAATGATATCCCCATCCATGCTAAAAACGGCGTCCACTATGACAAGTTTTTTTCCAACGGTGGATGACTCGACCAGACATCTTTCAAGATCACCCATATCGTTGTGACAAAAACGAACATATTTGGCTTGTGACAAAGAGCAACCATCTACGATGCTGGCATGGTCTAATTTATCACAAATGACGGTATCATCTTTTCCAACCAATCCGGCAATAACGGAAAGATTCGCGATATAGCCACTGGTGAAAGTGATGGCAGATTCGGTTTGTTTAAATGCTGCTACCCTCTGTTCCAGTTGATGGTGTAATTTTAACGTTCCGGCCAGCAGCCGCACACCGTTTGTGCCGGTGCCATAATTTTCGATAACTTTTTGAGCGGTACGATTAATAGTCGGGTGGCCATTCAAACCCAGGTAGGAGTAGCCACCCAGCAGGATCATCGGCTCCTTTTGTCCCGCAACCATAACTCGGCAGTCGGGTAGATAAGCTTCAATCTCCTCCATATAAAAGTAGAGGTCATTGTCACGAACTTCTTTTAGAGGCCAGTAAGTTTCGAGTTTATATGCTTTCACAAGTCACCTCGTTTCGGGCAAAGTAGAAGGTTGTCAAGCCATGCCTCCAATCGGCAAACATAGGCAATAAAATTAGAATGACAAACAAAAAACCCGACCACTGTCAGACAGTCGGGTCAAGCACACGCAATCAATTCGTTGTAATAATAAATAAAACGATCAAACAATGAAAATGCTAACGAAGCGATGCATTTCTTGGCAAAAAACTTTGGTTAATACTGTGAACATTGCTGGTACTGCTAACGGAAGTCAGCAAAAGCAAATCCTGAACATTCACCTTACCATCGTGATTCAGATCGAGCAGCGACGATATCAAGGGCGTCGAAGGTAGAAAGCCCAAAACGCGCCGAGTCATGACTTGAATTGCAGCTCTGTCACTGTTGGTAACAAGCAGCAATGCTTCGGCGCGGCGGCCAATTTCATCAAATACGGTCAGTTTGAAATATTGTGGTGGGTAGTCCGCCTGCAGCGAAGTCAAGCAAAAGTTAAAATCTGGTCCTTGCCGCACCGATTGAACGACCATCAACGCAGCATTCCCAAAATCAGCCGAAACATTTTTTACATCCAACGTCATAGCGGCATTAAGCGTTATCCCCAATGAATCATACAATGACAGGCAGTAAGGCAGGTTCGCCGGCAACGGCGCGCGAATAATCCGACACAATCCGCAGTCGTTCAGTGCGATTTTTGGGGTTGAGGTAAAAGCCAAAAAGTCGTAACCCAGATCATCCGTATGGGTGGTGATGTTCATGGCTCGATCAACTACCTGAAAATAAAACTCTTTGTCCGTATCGAAAGGCAAGACCAGATAAAACGTATCCGTAGCAGCAACACGTTTCAGACTGATAATTCGCCAATCACCTTCGGCCTGATTGCTTTGATCACACTCGCCACGGCCGATCCAGTCAGTGACCGTTAGGTAGACGCTATCTATGTCGGAATCACCAGTAAGGGCATCGCTGGCAATGACTCGAAAATAGATACTATCCGCCTCCGTCCAGTAATCGGAGTGCAGGACACGCGGCTTTTGCCGGTCGGCTAAAGGCGAATTAAGATACCGCAATTCGAAATGAGTTAACACACGTTGATATTCTTCATCCTGATTATATTCACCTAGTGGCACAGCGACAACCCGTGATAGCCGCAGGTTGACGTTTGGAATGTTGGGAATCGGTTTGTAGTCGTCATCATCTTTAAATAAAGGTTGAATGGTCTGATTAGCCCAGACCGAACCGAAATACATTTTTTCCGGTGGGATGTGACAATATTGACGATAGCGTCCGCCCAGAAACAAAAAGCCGCGAAACTCATCGTAATTTACCGTGGGTGTGGGCGGATAATAAATGGGTTGAATGGTACGGCTGTAACCGACATCCAAATCAGTATTGCCTTCGCTGTTGCCAATAGACGCTTCCACATACCAGAGCGAATCACCCTCAATCACTCGGGCGCGCCAATCATAAGTCGCATTTACGACAAGCGTTTCCCCATTTCCATCCATAATTCGCTCAGGAGTTGCGGCACGTCGCGCGGATGGTGTCAAAAGCTGATACATGGGCAGGCCGTAGTGAATCAAGCCCGTCAATACTTTCACATCAATATCATCCAAATGGCCGGTAACATAGCCCGTTTGCCCGGGCGCATTCACGCGGGTCTGGACGTACTGATGCTCCACATCGCGCAGCAAAATTCCCGTTTCCACAGGCTCATTGGCGGCAAAACGGCGGATCATTTCCCGGGTCATATCCACCATCACTTTTTCGCTGTAGCCCACACTGCCCACAAAGGCAAAACCCGCGCCCCAATTGCCGATAAACACGGATGCGCCTTTCTTCAGGTATTCAGCGGCAAAATCCTGCGGTTTTTTCGCCTCAGAACCGGCATTAAAGCCCAGGTAACAAGCCGGAGAATAAACCAGCGGACCGTTCAGACGAGCCGTTAAATTGATCGGCGCAAAATCTACCGAGCCAAAAGCATCCATTTCGTAATGCAGGGCATGGCTGAGGGGGAAGATGATTTGCGCAATTGACATTCGCTCCAGAATGCGTGGCAGCGTGGTTTCATTGCCAGTCAGATGGGTAACGGCAACATTTCCAGAAGCCAGAGATGCGGCAACAGAATCGGCGCAATCCTTGATTAGCAGACCATCGGGCGGGTCATAGTCAAAAACGAGCGCTGCCTGGGGCCGGATTTTTCCCTGTCGCTGTAAATATTGGTTGAGATATTGCAAAATATCGCTGCTGGATTCGATTAACCGGCCGATGGGATGCGCAGGCAGTGGAAAATTTGGATCAGCCAATTCCGGGTAACCCAATTTTGGCGCGCCATAGGCATTGTCGGTCAGCATGTAATTATGGCGGATGGCGTAACCAAGATGGGTGGAGTCGTTGACTTTGTTTTGATATTGATCGGCATCGCGAAAGACTTCCACCGGGTTTTCCAGAGCAAAGTGCGGAATGGCGCTATCCGGCCCAATCAAAATGACAAACTGTTTTAGTCGGACATAATCGTCCACCAGTAACGGGTTAATGCCCTTTGTTTTGATAGCCTGCACGATGACGTTGGCCCGTTGTACATCAATTCCGTCCCAATTTTCGTACTCGGCACGGGCAATCTTGCCTGCGTCAATCACCTGGCCGGGATATTCGCCAAACTGGGCCGTTTGATACACCAATCCCAACAGGGAATCCAACTCTGCCGCGGTGCCCGATAACCGCTCCGGGTTGATGACAAAAACGGCTTCCGGCAAGTTGTATTCACCAAAGGTCGGCGTGTACAAATTCACGCGAAAAGCCGTCGTGTCGGCCAACCCCTGTGGATCGGTCACAATGACGGTCGCGGTGTCCGTCAATTGTGCTAAACTGCTTGTAAAGTAGAGCAAGCCATTGTCGTCATGCACAGTTGCGTGTCGTATGGAAATTGTCCAATGCAGTTGGTCTATGGGCGTATCACGATCGCTGATGTAATCTTTGAGATCGAGATAGGGATAGGCATCGCGCTCTGGATTGGGCGCGGCGTTGGGTTGCCAGTAATCGGGGATGGGTTGGATGACCGGTGTGTAAAGATCAAAACCCTTGACCTGAAAGGTATGCGGCTTCAAATTGTTATGAACAGTCACCTGCGCAGCAAAAAAATCTCTTTGCGAGGGACTGAAGGTCACCTCAAGTGCGGCAGAATTGTTCACTAGCGTGACTGGAAAAGCGCCGTTTACCGTAAAGGGTCCGCTTGCGTCAAGGGACACGCGATCAACCGTCATAGGCCCTTCGCCGCTATTGGTGATGGTGAGTTGAGTTGTCCGGCTGGAATCCTGGGAAACAAAGCCAAAGTCGTATATGCCATCGGCTGGAATCAACGCTTGATCATGCCACAGGGTAATGTTTGGATGCAAGTCACGGCGGGTGCCAAAGTTGTTCTGGCCAAAACGCGGCCAGGGCGAGTCCGCATAAACGGACATGGCCGTAAGATAATCATCGTATGTCCAGGGCTTCGCTCCTTCTATGGCGATGACCTTCCCGCCATTGACAAGACCGAATGTGCCTAAGTATATCGTGCCGTCTGGGCCGATTACCGGGGAACAGATTAATCCACCGAAGTATTGGCGACTCCATAATACTTTGCAAGAATCCGGTGAAAGCGCATAAAGCCTGCCGCCTGAGACTACGTTCCAATCATCCGCTACATAAACTGTCCCATCGGCGCCAATAACCGGCGAGGTATAAACATCGTGCTCGGCTCTAAAATCACATACGCGAGAGCCATCTTCCGGCCGAAATTTATAGGTTCGATTGTTTATCATCCCGGCAATGTAGACTGTGCCATCCGGGTGAATAGCGGGTGAGGAACGAATATGCGTTCCCACCGGCGCACGCCATTTCAAGCTGCCATCCGGATTTAGCGCATATACGGCTCGCTCCATGTCGCCTGCGCCAAAAAAGATGGTACCGTCCTTGCCAATGGCCGGGGTGGATTCAATGTCTCCAATCGTACCAAATTTCCACTTGAGGTCACCGTTTGGATGCACTGCGTAAAGGGTATCATCCGTGCTGCCGATGTATATGGTGCCATCTGCGCCAATGGCCGGAGACGAAATCCAAATTGTGCCGGATGTGCAATGTTTCCATTTTAACGTATTATCCGGATTGATTGCATAAAGGCAGTTATCACCGCTGCCTACGTATATGGTGCCATCGCGGCCTAACGCCGGCGACGAGCCGACAATTCCGCTTGTTTCATAACGCCATTTTATTTTTCCCGTCAAAGAGTTGATGGCCGAAACGTATTTTCCGTCGCCAAAATAGATAGTCCCGTCAATGCCGATAGCCGGTGATGAAACGGCCTGCCCTTCATTAGCAATTTCGTAAACCCACTTTGTTTTTGGCGTGCCGTCGTAGTAGAGCGCATAAAGATAGCTTTTTTGAGCAGCCGGGCTGGCCGAAACGACGTAGAGCGTGTTATCTCGGCCAATTGCTGGGGATGCGCCAATGCCCTGCCCTAATGTCTGGTACGACCAAAGGATATCGCCCGGCGCGGCAATGGATTCAGCTACCGCCGTAACTACGATTATAATCCAGCTAAAGACACAAAACCGATATGACATGAAAAGCCTCCGCTCAAAAGGTGAAAGCGAGTTGCCTGCAGGCCGCAGGCAACTCGCCGACTTTGATTAAACCTACAGTATAAAATCAACTCGTTATTTGAGCAAAGTCATTCGCTTTGTTTCGGAAAATTCTCCGGCTTGAAGGCGATAAAAATAAATGCCACTGGGAACGTCAGCCCCGACCTCATTTGTCCCGTTCCAAATCACGGTGTGTTCGCCAATGCCCTTCTCTTCATCAATTAACGTTTTGACCAATTGCCCGGCGATATTGAAGACTTTTAGCGCAACCGGCCCGGCTTGTGGCAATTGAAAGGCAATTGTCGTGCTTGGGTTGAAGGGGTTGGGGTAGTTTTGTCCTAATAATAGAACTTGGGATATAACCACATTTTCTTTTTTCTCATCAAGACCCGCAATGCCGGCGACAGCCATCCCGTTACTGGTTACGCGCAGGCTGTAATCGCTCATTGCCCAGTTGTATCCGACAACTTTGACGTAGTAGCGACCCGTCGTTGTGGCATTGTAACTACCGGTTTCCGGGTTGTTGGTAGTGTACCCACGCGCTACATAGTTGGTGGTGTTGCTGGCAGTGTAAAGGTACCAGTCCAAATCCTGCCCGGTAGTGTTGATGGATAGACTAATCGTGATTGATCCCGTGCCGGTTAAATCAAAATAAAACCAATCAAAATCCAATATCGTACCAATACTGCCTGAAACAGGCTTGCCGGAGCCAACAGGTCCATCGGCTTTATCCGGTTGATTGTTTTCCTCGGATTCCTGCGTAATCGGATTAACCGTCAAGCTTGTAACGGCAGTTGTTGTATTACCGCTATTGTCCGTTACCTTTAAGGTAATCATGTATGTCCCCAACGTCAGTTTGTTATAAGCATGGGATGGGTTGGCAGTGGTTCCGGTTGTACCGTCGCCAAAATTCCAAAGATAGCTGACGATTGTGCCATCGGGATCGTATGAATCAGCGCTGCTGAAGTTAATCGTCCCACTGTCGCCATTCAACGCATATGGGCCGTTGACGTTGGCAACGGGAAGTGGTGATGGAAGCACCGCTAGTTCGTATGCACCCATGTCCGGGTTTGTCCCTGCGGGCATCGGTCTAATCCGACCATCCATATCCGTGGCGGGGTAGTTTGTGAGTGTTCCTCTACCCAAACACGGGCTGATATTGGTCAAATGATAATCACCGTTTGAAGGGTTCACAAATTGCGGCGGTAAATTGGTGTTTCCCATTCCAGTATAACCGCCTTTGATATTACTGTGGGTCACAGTCGGATTGCAATGATCGCGAGCTACAATTTCTCCGCCAGTGTTATTGTAGATGATTGAGTTTACGATGATTGGATTTGAATAATAAAATATTCCAATCCCACCGCCATAGCTGCTAGAACTCATGTTATTCGAGATGGTACAATTGCGAATAATGGGAACACATGCACCTGAAACTCTAATTCCACCACCGCTAATGGAGCCACCTTCATCACGAGCCGTATTATTGATAATCAAACAGTTCTCGACTAACGTAGATGCGCGAAGAATTCCTATACCGCCCCCGTCATCGCTAGCTGTATTGTTCCGAATAATACAATTCCGAATCCGAGAATAGCTTCCTTGCGTGATATTGATGCCCGCTCCATAGACACCTTTGTTGTTTTGAACGATGCAGTGATCAATATCGAGCGCACGGATTGAATTCGCATTTATTGCGCCGCCAGCTTCTTGCTCTATATTGCTCCGATTAGAAAAGTTGGCATATTCAAACACACAGTAGTATAAACGATTGGTATCAACCGACGAAGGCTGAAAGCGAATCCCTTTCCAGCCCGTAGTTGGATTAGATGCAGTAAAAGCAATCATTTGATCCTTTATACCAGACGCTTGGAGTGTACCACCAACAGTTAGCTTGTAAGGTCCGTCAAAAACTACTCGGACACCCGGTTCTATGCGTAGCGTTTGGCCTGTCGGAATAGTCAAATCGCAATCGACTTCAATTGGACTATCACTTAAACTCCAGACTCCAGAAACACCCCCATACGTTTGGCATGGAGTAGGGCGAATTGAACAGGATGTGGCGTTAGACGAATTAACAATCCAATTATAAACGATCGGATATTGATTATAGCCTTGATTGGGATGCTTCCCTGACACATAAACAACATGCATGCCATCGGATAGATTACTAACAGTGAACTTATCACTATTAGTATAGGATGTCCAATTGTTATCATCCAATTTAAAAGCAAACTGAGTACCGATAAGATCAGAACCGGCCATTATAGTAGCGGATGTTTCAGAAGTGAGTGCACATGGTGTTTGCGTAAAAGTTAGAGCCGGTGCAGGAGGTATTTGCTGGGAACTACAGCAAAGTCGGGCAACTTTTGTTTTCTCTTCCAGTAATTCTCCAGCCATATCGTAGGCATGAAGAGAAATAACATATGCTCCATTTCCGCCAATGTTATTTAGGTTGAATTGAGGTGCATTGATGCCCGGAAAAACCGGAAAACTTTTAAGAGCAACCCGATCATTGTTAATATTGTAAACGGAAAAGGTGGCGTATACAGCATTCCCATTTAACTGATAGTAGCATCCAACATCGTTGTCAATAGGCATTTAAAAGTGTACCAAAAATCGGCACCAAAAGTGTACCACC
>CAYOLL010000169.1:0-12885 GCA_964404765.1 uncultured Gemmatimonadota bacterium
ATTCCTGTGTCGCTGACCGTGATGGGTAGAAATGACATTTCTCCAAGAAATGTCATTTCTTGTGCCGAGATGGTAACCGTGCCGGATTCAGTGAATTTGATCGCATTCCCGACCAGGTTCTGAATAATCTGCTGCAAGCGGTTTTCATCGGCCATAAGCGGCGGCAAATCGGAATTGACGGCGTTGATCAATGTCAGATTTTTCTTGTCGACCAGCGGCTGCGACAACGCCAGCACAAACTCGACAATGGCGTGAAGATTCACCGGCTTCAGGTTCAATTCAATGCGATTGTCAATCATCTTGGAAAAATCCAGAATATCGTTGACCAAGTTGGACAGGCGGCGGCCGCTGGCGCTGATCATCTTTAAATCCACATGAGCCTTGTCCGGCAAGGAACCGGCGGCCCCATCCATCAAGGACTCGGCCAGACCGATGATACCGTTGAGCGGAGTGCGCAGTTCGTGGGAAGTGTTGGCCAGAAACTCATCCTTGAGCTTGTCCACCCGGCGAAGTTGTTCGGCGATGGCCTGTTCACGTTCCAATTCTTTTTGCTTGCGCTCCACTTTTCTCTGTTGAAAGCGAACAAAACCCATGATAGCCGCCGCAAGCATCGTCACATACAACGTATACGCCCACCACGTTTTCCAGGGCGGCGGGGTGATGATGATTTTGATGGCCGCGCCGGTTTCGTTCCACACCCCGTCGCTATTGGCCGCCTTGACCCGAAAGGTGTACGTGCCGTGCGGGATGTTGGTGTAGGTGGCTTTGCGGTCGCGGGCCGGGGTCAGAATCCAGTCGTCATCAAAACCTTCCAGGCGGTAGGCAAAGCTGTTTTTTTCGGGTTGTCCGTAACCGAGCGCGGAAAATTCAAAGGAGAAGATGTAATCGCGGTAGCTCAGCGTCAGATTGTCTACAAACTGAATGTGTTTAGACAAAATGCCGTCGGGCCGGATTTCGACCGGGCGGTTCAGCGCCCTGAAATCGGTGATAAGTACCGGCGGCACATATTCGTTGCGGCGGATGCTATCCGGGTAAAAGGCGTTAAAACCGTTCAGCCCGCCAAAATAAAAACGGCCGTCCCGCGCTCTGAAATATGCGCCGGCGTTGAATTCGCCCTTCTGCAGGCCGTCTTTGGCGTCGTAATTGATAAATTGCTCGGTGGTCGGATCAAAGCGGCTTAGACCCTTGTTGGTGCTCAGCCACAAAAAACCGTGATCGTCTTCCAGAATGCCGCTGATCGTGTCATTAGCCAGACCGTCGGCGGCATGGTAGCGCCGGAATTGACCGGTCGTTCGATCCAGCTTGTTAAATCCGCCGCCGCTGCCCACCCACAACGTGCCGCCCCGATCTTCATAAATGGACAGCACATAGTCGCTGCCCAGGCTGTGCGGGTTGTTCGCTTCGGCCCGAAAATGCTCAAACCGCGGGTTGCCGATCGCGTCCGTCGTCATTTTGTTCAAGCCGCCGCCATCGGTGCCGATCCATAAGACGCCGGCCCGATCCTGATAAATCACCCGCACCGCGTGATGACTCAAACTATGGGGATTGCCGGCTTCCGGGACGTAGCGCTGAAAACGCGGCGGCTCACCCGGTCGCCCCGGAATCATCTTGTGCAGACCGGCATACCAGGTGCCGACCCAAAGTGTGCCGGCCCGGTCTTCATAAATGGCGTTGACGACGGCTGAGCCCAGGCTGGTGGAATCGGCTAAAACGGGTTTGTAATGGATAAAAGTCGGTGGCGTCTGTCTGTCCGGGGGCAGGATCATTTTGTTTAAACCGCCGCCCCAGGTGCCGGCCCAGACCGTCCCGCTCCGATCCGCATAAACGCTTGTAATTGCATTGTGACTGAGACTGGTCGGATCTTTGGGATCATTGCGGAGGACGCTGAACAGCGGCGGTTGGTCGGAAGAACTTGCATAACGGTTTAAGCCCTCGCCCGATGTGCCGACCCACAAATTCCCTTGGGCGTCCTCACAAAATCCGGTAATTTTGTTGGCGTTGGGATTCGATTCGTCGTTGCGGATGAGGGTAAATTGACGGGTTCGGCGATCAAACATGTTGAGCCCGCCGCCGTTTGTGCCGATCCATAAAATGCCGTCGCGCGAGACAAACAGGCTGCGGATGCGGTCGTCGGACAGGCTGTGGTCATCGGCGGCGCTATGGCGGTAGTTTACAAACCGCTCCTGCTGTGGATCAAACCAATTCAGCCCGTTGTAGCTGCCGACCCACAGATTGCCGGCCAGCGTGTCCTCGGCCATCGTAAAGATCAGGTCGGATTTGAACGGATATTGCGATTCCCGATAAACCGTAAAGTTGTCGGCGGCGGGCTCGTAGCGGTTTAAACCGTTGTTGGTCCCGATCCAAATGTTCCCGTGAAAATCTTCATAAATTCGCAAGACCGTAGGGTGACTTAAACTGCGCGGATCGTCTTTTTGCGAGCGATAGCGGAAAAATCGACCGCTGTCACGCTCTAATCGGCACAATCCGCCGCCGGCGACCGCCGCCCACACGTTGCCCCGGCTGTCGGCGAGAACCGCAGGAATCTCATTGCCGCTCAACGAGTTCGGATTGTCGGGCTCATGGGCGTAGACGGTCGTTTTCAATGCGCGCGGGTCAAAGGCGATCAACCCGTCGTCCGAACCGAGCCACAATACGCCGTCACGATCCTCGGAGATGTCCCGGATATAGCGGCCGTTCAGATACGTTTTGAACCGTTGGGTCGTCTGATCCAGCTTGCCCAAGCCATTGCCGGTGCCGGCCCAAACTTGTCCTTGCCGGTCGACAAAGACGGTCCGCACGTATTTTTCCGCCAGGCTCGCGCTATCGCCAGGAATGTGCAGATAGGAAGTAAAGTTGTAACCGTCATATTTGCACAGGCCGTCCCCGGTGGCAAACCACATCAGCCCGGCGTTGTCCTGTTGAACGGCATTGACCCGGCTGTTGGACAGGCCGTCTTCCACGGTCAAGCGCTCAAAACGGAGACGGGCCGATTGGGCAAACAGGCTCGGCGCGATTAAGGCCAGGATGAGGCCGGAAAGGACAAGCTTCTTAAGTATCGACATAGAAAAATATTCCATTTGATGTGAGTTGTGTAAATAATCACCAACTGCTGCTGAAGGGAGCGCTACATACGTTGAATTGCCACTACGGTAATATCGTCATGCTGCGGCGCACCCTCGCCGAAGCGTTCCAACTCCGCCATCAGGCAGGTAATCGTATCGTCCGGGCGGGTGATCGGATGCTTTTTCAGAAAAGCCATCAGCCGCTCCAGACCGAACATTTCTTTGCGCGGATTATGATACTCGGTCACGCCGTCAGTATAGAGCATTACCAGATCACCCGACTGTAACGGCAGTTGCTTAATCTTCAAAAAATCGGCCATTTCGTCCAGTATGCCCAACCAAATGCCCTCGCCAAACACAACTTCGCATTGGCCGCTGCTTTTTCGATAGACCAGTAACGGATCGTGGCCGGCCCCGGCATAATACAACTGGCTATCGGTCATATCCCACACCAGCAGCAGCATGGTAATCATCATCGGCTGGCTCATATTCTGCACGTCTTTATAGATCATCCGATTCAGGCGCAGCAACATCTCGTGCGGCGACGGATTGTCTGCTGCCAGCGTGTGCAGAACCGAGCGGGCTTCAATCGTCAGCAGCGAAGCCGGTAAACCCTTGCCCGATACATCGGCAATGACAATGTAGACCTTTTGGCCATCGGGTGAGGGAATAAAGTCATAATAATCGCCGCCGACCATGAGCGCCGGCTGCATGTAAGCGGCGATTTCCAAACCAGCCACCAAGGGAACCGACAGCGGCAGCATGGAAGCTTGAATATCCCGCGCCCGTTCCAGCTCATTATTTTTGCGCCTGTTTTCCGCTTCCAACTCCGCGGTGCGAGCGACATGAATATGGGTTTGGATGCGCGCCAGCAGCTCGCTGCGATGAAACGGCTTGGTCACGTAATCGTTGGCCCCGGCATCGAAACCTTCCTGAATATCGCCTTCCTGATTTTTGGCCGTCAGCAGAATGACCGGCACTTCGCGATGCGGATATTTCTCGCGGATTTTGCGGCAGACCTCGTAGCCGGACATCTTGGGCATCATTACGTCCAGCAGGATCAAATCCGGCTTTAGCCCATCTTCGACCAATTTCAACGCTTCCAGACCGTTCATAGCTTGCGCGATTTTGTAATTTTTTAGCGATAGGAAATTGCCCAGCACATGTTGATTGACCGGCTCGTCATCAACAACAAGAATGGTCAATAAGCTTTTAGTTTTCAGCTTCCAGCTTTCAGATTTTGGCTCGGCGCTTTCGATTACGGATCTCGCCCCGGTCGCCGGTTGAAAGCTGACAACCGCCGGTTGATCGCTGATTGCCGCTGGCTGGCTGCTGATAATTGCCGGCTGAAAGCTGCTTGCTGAAGACGGATCGCTGAAAGCTGACGGCAACGTGACCGTAAACTGCGAGCCTTCGCCCAATTTCGACTTCACCGAGATCGTCCCGCCGTGCAATTCCACCAGGTTTTTGGTGATGGCCAGACCCAGACCGGTGCCGCCATACTCGCGGGCGACCGAACCGTCGGCCTGCACGAAAGATTTGAAGATTTCTTCCAATTTATCATTGGCAATACCAATCCCCGTGTCGGCTACACTGATAGTTAATAGTTTAGCGTTAGTAGTTAGTCGTTGCTGTTCGGAACTATTCACTATTAACGCTTCACTACTAACTCTTATTTCCCCCTTTTCCGTAAATTTAATGGCATTGCCGACCAGATTTTGGACAATCTGTTGCAGTCGGTTTTCATCGGCTGTGAGGGGCGGTAAATCGGGGCTGACGGCGTTGATCAGCTTCAATTCTTTTTTGCCGACCAGCGGCTGCGACAACGCCAGCACAAACTCCACAATCGCGTGCAGATTGACCGGCTTAAGGCTAAGCTCAATACGATTGTCGATCATCTTGGAAAAGTCCAGAATATCGTTGACCAGATTAGACAGGCGGCGGCCGCTGGCGCTGATCATCTTCAAATCAAAATGCGCTTTGTCCGGTAATATCCCGGCCACGCCGTCCAGCAACGATTCGGCCAGGCCGATGATGCCGTTGAGCGGGGTGCGTAGTTCGTGGGAAGTGTTGGCCAGAAATTCATCTTTGAGTTTGTCCACCCGGCGCAGTTGTTCGGCGATGGCGTGCTCACGTTCCAGTTCCTTTTGTTTGCGCTCGACTTTGATTTGTTGATAGTGGACAAAACCGACGATCGCCCCGATGATCAGTAGGGCATAGAAGGAGTACGCCCACCAGGTTTTCCACAACGGCGGGGTGATGGTGATTTTGAGCGATGCGCCGGTTTCGTTCCACAGGCCATCGTTGTTGCTGCCTTTGACGCGGAATGTGTACTCGCCCGGATTGAGATTGGTGTAGGTGACATCCCGTTTGGCGCCGGCGGTGACCCAATCGCTGTCAAAGCCCTCCATTTGGTAGGCATATTGATTTTTGGTCGGCAGGGTATAATTCAAAGCGGCAAATTGCAGCGAAAAAACGCTCTGACGATAGGAAAGCACAATTGCATTGGTAGCCGTAATTTGCTTTTTAAGCGGCGAGTCGCTGCCAACCGCCACCGGTTTGTTAAATAGCGAAAAAACCGTAATGACCACCGGCGGGATGTACGGATTATCTTTGATTTGCTTGGGATCAAAGACGGTCAAACCGTTTGTTCCGCCAAAAAGCAGTTTTCCGGCCTGATTTCTCAAACAGGCGCCCGGGCTAAATTCATTGCTTTGCAGACCGTCGGCGGCATCGAAATTACGGAAGGTTTTCGTCTGCGGATTGAAGCTAGACAAGCCTTTATTGGTGCTAAGCCACAAATTACCGTCATCGTCCTCCAAAATGCCCTGGATGACATCATTGGGCAGACCGTCTTTTTCGGTAAAAGCCGTGAATGTATCACTGGCTCGATCCAACAAATTGAGGCCGCCGCTGGTGCCGAGCCACAATCGTCCGGTCGTATCCTCATAAATACAGCTCACGCGATCGTGGCTTAAACTGTGTGGATTTTTAGGATCATGCAGGTAACGCCGGAATGTTTGGCCGTCACGCTCAAAACGGTTCAAACCGGTGCCGGTGCCGAGCCACAAAGTTCCGGTATGATCTCCACAGATGGAAAGCACAAAGTCGTTGCTGATACTTTGCGAATTATCAGGCGCATGTTTAAAGTGATCGAATGTCTCTGTGTGGCGATCAAACCGATTTAACCCGCCGTACAAAGTGCCGATCCAAAAGTAACCCAGGCTGTCTTCATAGAAGCTGACAATTGCTCCGCCGCCAAAACTTTTCGGATTATCGGCGTCGCGCTGATAACGGATAAACCGCCGGGTAACCGGATCAAATTTATTGAGACCCTGATCTCGGGTGCCGACCCATAAAACACCGGCGCGATCTTCATAGATGGCCGAAATGCGGTTGCTGCTGATGCTAAACGGGTTGTCCGGTTCATTTTTGTAGCGCGTAAATTTTTTGGTCGATAAATCTAAGCTGTTCAGCCCGTTTTCAGTGCCAACCCACGTCAGGCCTGTTCGGTCAACCTGCAACGCTGTTACCGTTTTATAACTAAGGCTGTTTTCATTCCCCGGTCGATGCTGATAGTGACTAAAGCGGGCGCGCGCCGGATTAATTCTGGAAACGCCCTGATCGGTGCCCAGCCAAAGAATTCCGGCCACGTCAAAACATTGCGCCAGAACCTGATTACCGCTCAGGCTTAGCGGGTCTTCCGGGTCATAGCCGAAACGGGTGAAAACGGCCTTGTCTTGCGCATCCGGGTCCAGCCGGTTCAGCCCGCCGTCATAGGTGCCGAACCACATGACGCCATCGGCATCCTCCCGTATGCTCGAAATACTATTGCCGCCGATGCTGTGCGGATCCGCGGCATCGCGAAGATAGCGCGTAAACGTCATCGTTTCTCGGTTCAGACAGTTCAAACCGGCGGAAGTCCCGACCCATAAAAGGCCTCGACTGTCTTCATAGACAACCGGAACAAAGTTGTCCGTTAAGCTGCCCGCATTTTTTGCGTCGGCTTTGAAATGGCGAAAAGTCTGCGCAACCGGGTCAAAACGATTGAGCCCGCCTTTTTGTGTCCCAATCCAAATAAAACCCTGGCGATCTTGGCACAGGGAATAGAGGGTATTGTCGCTTAAGCTGTTGGAATCCCCCGCCGCGCTTTTGTAATGGGTGAAACGGCCGGTTTGACGATCCAGCTTGTTGAGACCGCCGCCGTAAGTCCCAAGCCATAAATTACCGTCCCGATCCTCACAAATCGGGTTGATCAGGTTGCTGCTTAAACTGTGCGGATTGTTTGGGTCCGCCTGAAATCGTGTGAATATCCCTGTTGTCGGATCAAACTTGTTCAAGCCGCCGCCAATCGTCCCCAGCCATAAGAAGCCCTCCCGATCCTCATAAATGCTGCGGATATAGTTGTGGGAAAGCGAGGTGGAATCCTGCGGAATGTGTTTGTAGACCGTAAATGTGTAACCGTCATATTTGTTCAAACCGTCCTGCGTCCCAAACCACATGAAGCCGCGTCGATCCTGACAAATGGCCGTAACCGTGCTTTGGGACAGGCCCTGATCAATGGACAGCCGGTCAAACTCGAGCTCGTCCTGCGCCTCAACCGGCGACACCCACAACCGACTGCCGATCACAAAAAAAGTCAGTAAAAATATACCGTAACTTCGCATATTGTCCCTCATTGCTCATTGCCTCTTCAACGCTACTACCGTAATGTCATCATGCTGCGGCGCGCCCTCGCCAAAGCGTTCCAATTCCGTCATCAGCCGGGTAATTGTATCATCCGGTTGGGTGATTGGGTTCTCTTCCAGAAAAGTCACCAGGCGCTCCAGACCGAACATCTCTTTTTCTCGATTATGATACTCCGTCACCCCGTCGGTATACAGCACCACCAGATCGCCCGGTTGCAGCAGCAAGGGCTTGATGGTAATCATGTCATCCAGTTTGTCGGTCACGCCCAGCCAGATGCCGTGCGCGTAAATCACTTCGCACTGGCCGGCGGGCCGGCGCACCAGGAACGGATCATGACCGGCCCCGGTGTAATATAACTGCTCGTCGGCGCTGTCCCACATCAGCAATAACATGGTGATCATCATCGGTTCCGTCATCTTCTGTACGTCTTTGTAGATTTGACGATTAATCCGGCTCAATAACTCCAGCGGCGACGGGTTATCTTCCACCAACGTGTGCAGCATGGAACGCGCTTCAATCGTCAGCAGCGAGGCCGGCAAACCCTTGCCCGACACATCGGCAATCACAATATAAACCCGCTTGCCGTCCGGCGACGGGATAAAGTCGTAATAGTCGCCGCCGACCGAGCCCGCAGGCTGGATGAAGGCGGCAATCTCCAATTGGGCGATGTCCGGCACGGCCAGTGGCAGCATCGAGGCTTGAATGGCTCTGGCCCGGCCCATTTCATGATTGCGACGCCGGTTTTCGGCTTCGATTTCGGCGGTTTGGGATACGTGAATATGGGTTTGGATACGTGACAACAGCTCGCTGCGATGAAATGGCTTGGTGACATAATCGTTGGCCCCAGCATCGAAGCCTTCCTGAATATCACCTTCCTGATTCTTGGCCGTCAGCAGAATGACCGGCACGTCGTGATGCGGATATTTCTCGCGGACTTTGCGGCAGACTTCATAGCCGGACATTTTCGGCATCATCACATCCAGCAGAATCAAATCCGGTTTCAAGCCTTCTTCGACCAGCTTCAACGCTTCCAGCCCGTTCATGGCCTGGACGATCTTGTAGTTTTTTAAAGTCAGGAAGTTGCCCAAAACATGCTGATTAACCGGCTCGTCGTCTACGACAAGGATGGTCAAGCTTTCAGCGGTCAGCAATCTGTTTTTAGTTTCCAAGCCCCGGTTTTCAGGTTTTGCCTCTAAACGATCAAATTTTGGCTCAACTGTTGGCTGCTGAATGCCGATTGCAGATAGCGGACCGCTGACCGCTGAAGACTGATTGCTGAAGTCTGACGACTGATTACTGAAGTCTGACGACTGATTACTGAAAGCTGACGACTGATTACTGAAAGCTGAAGACTGATCGCTGACGACTGAAGGCAGCATCACCGTAAACTGCGAGCCTTCGCCCAACTTCGACTTGACCGAAATCGTGCCGCCGTGCAATTCCACCAGATTTTTGGTGATGGCCAAGCCCAATCCCGTGCCGCCGTATTCGCGGGCCACCGAACCATCGGCCTGCACGAAGGACTTGAAGATTTCCTCTAACTTGTCGGCGGCAATACCGATTCCTGTGTCGCTGACCGTGATGGGTAGAAATGACATTTCTCCAAGAAATGTCATTTCTTGGATTGATACGGCAACCGTGCCGGATTCGGTAAATTTGATCGCATTGCCGACCAGGTTTTGGATGATCTGCTGTAAGCGGTTTTCATCGGCCATAATCGTTGGCAAATCGGGATTGACGGCGTTGATTAACGTCAGGTTCTTCTTGCCGAGCGATGGCTGCGACAACGCCAGCACAAACTCCACAATCGCGTGCAGATTAACCGGCTTGAGGCTGAGTTCGATGCGATTGTCAATCATCTTGGAAAAGTCCAGAATATCGTTGACCAGATTAGACAGGCGGCGGCCGCTGGCGCTGATCATCTTCAAATCAAAATGCGCTTTGTCCGGTAATATCCCGGCCACGCCGTCCAGCAACGATTCGGCCAGCCCGATGATGCCGTTGAGCGGCGTACGTAGTTCGTGGGAAGTGTTGGCTAAGAATTCGTCCTTGAGTTTGTCCACCCGGCGCAGTTGTTCGGCGATGGCCTGTTCACGTTCCAGCTCTTTTTGTTTGCGTTCGATTTCCTGCTGTTTACGTTCCACTTTCTTTTGCTGGAAGCGGACAAAACCAATAATCGCGCCTATTAATAGCAGCGCGTACGAAGAATACGCCCACCACGTCTTCCACCACGGCGGGGTAATAATAATTTTGAGCGACGCGCCCGTTTCGTTCCACACCCCGTCATTGTTGCAGCCTTTGACGCGGAAGGTGTAATCGCCCGGATCGAGGTTGGTGTAGGTGGCAAAACGCCGGCTGGCGTCAGTCTGAGTCCAATCGGCATCAAACCCTTCCATTTTGTAGGCATAGCGGTTTTTTTCAGGGATTTCAAAATTCATAGCCGCAAAGCCAAAGGAAAAAACGCTCTGGCGATAGGAAAGCACAATCCGGTCTGTTTCTGTAATGGCCCGGCTTAAAGGGGTCGAGCCGTCCGACTTTACCGCTACCGGGCGGTTGAAAATCTGGAAATCTGTAATAATCACCGGCGGCACATAAGGATTATCTTGAATTTGATCCGGGAAAAAAGTAGTAAACCCTTTTAATCCGCCAAAAAACATCTCACCTTTCGTAGTCCGGCAAGCGGAATTCCGTTCGAATTCATTCCCTTGCAGGCCATCACGAACGTCATAAATTTTAAAGCTTTCAGTAGCAAGGTCAAGTTTTGCTAAACCGTGCAAGGTACTCAGCCATAAATTTCCGGCATCATCTTCCAAAATTGCGGAAATCGAGTTGTTGGGCAAGCCATGTGTTTCGTCATAAGCCGTAAAGGTCATTGTGCGGCGATCCAGCCGGTTTAAGCCGCCGCCTGTGCCGACCCAGAGGCGGCCCATTCGGTCTTCACGGAGACAATAAACGGTGTTATGGCTTAGGGAGGTCGAATCGGTAAGACTGTGCTGGTAGTTGGTAAACTTTCCATTTTTGCGATCAAATGCAGCTAAACCGGCGTAAGAACCGATCCACAAACCGGACGAGTCTTCATAAATAGTTTCAATCCGGTTGAGCGCGACATCGGAAGCGCCATCGACGGAGGTATTTTTATAGCGAATAAAACAGTTTCGAACCGGATCGTAACGGTTTAAACCCTCCCATGTGCCGATCCAAAGGGTACCCTGGCGATCTTCATAAATGCATGATACCAAATTTCCGCTTAGACTGAGCGAATCCGCGGCGTTGGGTAAATATTGGGTGAATTTTCCGGTCTGCCTGTCTAACAAATTCAATCCGCCGGGACTTCCCCAGGCGCCAATCCACAATGCGCCCCGGCTGTCTTTGCAAATGGTCTTAATATCATTGGAGCTGATGCTAAACGGATTCGCGGGATCCTTCACAAAGTAGGTAAAAGTGTCATTTTCATGATTAAATTGCGCTAATCCACCGCCAAAAGTTCCTATCCAAAGCTGTTCGGCAGAGTCTTCGAGAATGCAAGTAACATCATTATGGCTTAAGCTGTTCACATTACCCGGTTCAGAGTGATAGTGCCGGAAGCGCCGGCCTTTGGGTTGAAAACGGTCAGCGCCGTTGGCAGTGCCCAGCCAAATAAAACCCGCGTGATCCGCGTACACGGTATAAATGTAGTCACTGCCCAGACTGTGAATATTTTGCGGCGCATGAACATAGTTTGTCAATCGTTCGGCGGCCGGGTCATATCTAACTAAACCATTTTGCCAGGTACTCATCCATACAAAACCGGCGGCGTCTTGAAAAAAACCGGTTGCACTGCGAAGCGCAACAGCTTGTGGCTGAACCAGTTTAAACGTGTCCGTTTGCGGTGTTAGCACACTTATACCGGAATTACGGGTTGCGATCCAGATTTGATCATGCTGATCAACGTAGACTTTGCTTAACTCATCACTTTGCAGACTATTGGGATTATTCGGATCTCGAACATAGTTTTTAAATGCGCCCGTTTTTGGATCAAAACAGCTGAGGCCGTTTTTAGTTGCCAGCCAGATACGCCCGCTGGAGTCCGGGGCCATATCCCTGATGTAGTCATTGCAAAGACTGCCGGCGTCAGCCGGATCGTGCTTAAATACTTTGAACAAGCCCGTTTGCGGCGAAAAGTAATTCAGCCCGCCCCCATAAGTGCCAAGCCAGATGCCGCCGAAGGCTTCTCGGCATATTGTCCGAATATAGTTATGGCTCAGACTACCCGGTTGTTTTGGGTCATGGATGTAGGTTTTAAAAGTTTCGGTTACACGATCAAAACGATTAAGCCCGCCGCCGTTTGTGCCGATCCATATAATACCGTCGCGATCTTCATAAAGCGCCCGAATCTGATCATTGCTCAAACTGTTTGCGTCGTTAGCTTTGCTTTTGTAGACTTTGATCTGATAACCATCATAGCGATTAAGTCCGCTCTCGGCGCCAATCCACATCAAACCACGGCTATCATGCAAAAAACACATGGCCGAGTTTTGTGAAAGTCCGTGTTCATCCGACAAATGGTCAAATTTGATATCGGCCTGCGCCAGGATGCGCTGAGGCCAGACCAGACCAATTAAAAATAGGGTGGAAAAGATCACTTGCTGAAATCGCATAACGTGTTACCTCCACATGCGCCGAATATTATACTTTGAACGGGTTAATTCTGGACTTTTATCGGACGATAAGCCCTAACCCGGACGAGCCGGAACCAAAAGTAGATATGACATTTCTTGAAGAAATGTCATATCTTATTCGGAAATTTTTGCCAAAAAAGCAAAGATTTGACTTGTTAGACCTAATAAGTTTTGAAAACCTATTAGATCTAATACCAAAACTTGAAATGAATTATACACTTTCAAAAACCCTAAAAGTCTTGTAAGATTTTATTTGGTAATGATATCCATCTTTTGAGACCCTTAGGCTTGTGTGCAAATCATTTTCGGTTTTGGTATACGTTCACACGAACGTATTGCCATCAAGCACCCGATTCAGTTGATATAGCACCCGACGAACTTCTGCCGGGCTGCAGTAGTTTAGTTTATTGCCGCGTAGCAATAGACATCTTTCCAAAATAAATCCGGTCGCGACGCAGCTTTTAGCCCCAGCGGGG
>CAYOLL010000170.1:0-12810 GCA_964404765.1 uncultured Gemmatimonadota bacterium
CGTATAACTCCAGAGCCTGTTGATTGCTGTATTTTTTACGGGCCAGGTCGCCGGCCTTTTCCAGGTAAAAAATTGCTTTAGGGCCGATTTGCGCATGATGGTAATGGTCGGCGATGACCGGGCAAAACCGGTTCACAATATCCGGCGGCTGTTGCTCAAACCAATCTCCGGCCCATTGATGATAAGCGCGTTTGAGGGCTGTCAGTGTATTTTTATAAACGACCTCACGAGTGAAAATATGCTTAAAAATATATTCTTCGCTGCCTTCCAACAGCGTAGCAAAACGTTTGTAAATCAAATCAAGGCTGTTCAGAGAAGTCAGCGTTTCGTGCACTCGCTCCTGAGTCAAACCATTGGGCGCATGACTTTCAAAGTAAGTTAACAATTCCTTCCAAAATATCCGACCGATTACGGCAGAACCCATAATGATCCGTTTTTGATATTCGTTCAAGCCATCCACTCGCGCCTGAATCACACCTTCTATCGTGCCCGGAATAGCCACGCTTTTCAGGCGATCCAGATGGATAACCCAATCGGCATTTGTTGGGATTTCAATTACTTTGGCATCAATAAACATGCGCACCAATTCTTCTACATAAAAGGGATTACCTTCGCTGCGCTGATTAATCAAGTCGCACAATTCGGTGGGAAGATGCGGGCAGCGACGTAGAACATGCCGGATAAATGCCAGTCGGCCCTCTTTGGCCAGCGGCAAAATATCCACCCGACAGCGGCGCTCACCGCTTTTGTTAAATTCTGGATGCCGTTCGTACAATTCCGGCCGGGTCAAGCACAGGATAAACAGCGGCGCGTCTTTGATCGAGGTGAACAGGTGCTCGATCAATTCCAAAGTGGCGTCGTCGGCCCAATGAATATCCTCAAAAACAAGGATTAACGGCTGCTTGTCGGCCATACGCTGAAACAAATCCACAAATGCCTTGAACGCCCGCATCTGAATCTGATTGGGATCACTTCCTCGAATGCCCTTGATATGTTGGCTGTCATCATATTCGAAACAGAGAATTTCGGCAATGAAATGCGTCTGGATTTCCAATTGGGTCGGGGTAAAGGAGGTATCGTCCATCACATCGGCCACCATCTGTTCCAGTTTGGCTTGCGCCTCTGCCTTAGGTTCATCTTCTTTGATTTCTGACCGCTTGCAGATAATCCGGTAGAAGGAATAGAGAGGCATGGGGTTGACCGGGAAGTTGCCGCCCTTGTCGTAAATAATCACTTCCGGCAGATCCTCGATAAACTTGTGGAATTCATATTCCAGCCGGCTTTTACCCAGCCCGGCCTCGCCCGTAATCGAAACGAAGGCTGGCTTTTTGTCGCGGACTGTTTGCGCAAAGGCTGACGTCAATGCCTGCAATTCGCTCTCGCGGCCGATCATGTGGACGTCCAGCCCGGCCAGGCTGCGAGTGCCGACGCGAATACCGCGCTCCCGTTCTGAAAGGAGCTCATAGACCTGAATCGGTTCGGACTTGCCCTTCACCGTGACCGGCTCTAACGAATTAACCTCAAACAACCCCTTAATGTGCTTGAACGTCTCGTGACTGATCAGGATGCCGCCGACCGGCGCGGCATGTTCCAGGCGCGAGGCCAGATTGACCGCATCACCGAATAAATCAACCCGCCCGCCCATTTCCGTCACCCGCACAAAGCCGGTGTTGACGCCGATGCGCATCTTAAGCGCGAAGCCCTTGTCCTGCTGCAACCTTTCGCTTGTGGCTCGGAGCGCGGCTTGCATAGCCAAGGCAGTCCGCCCGGCGCGGATGGGATCGTCTTCCAAGCTGCGGGTCAGGCCAAAGGCGGCCATGACCGCATCGCCTACGTATTTGATCACCGTGCCGCCGTTCTTTTGGATGGCCGCGGTAATGGGCGCAAAGCACTGCTTCATGATCTCGCTGACCTCGTCGGGATTAAGTTTTTCGCTCATGGCCGTGAAGCCGGAGATGTCGGAAAACAGGACGGTGAGGTTTTTGAGCTGTTCTGGGGAAGGCGTGGGCGCAGCCTCTTTGGGGATTTTATGCTCGCACTCTTCGCAGATCCAAGATTTTTTGCCTTCGGTCATTTCGGCGTTGCATTTGGGGCAGTTCATGGGTGGTCTTTCCTTCGGTGAAACTCTTTCCGATAGTACGGGTTTAGTGCGCTTTTGGTTGATTGGCAAATGCTGCT
This sequence comes from uncultured Gemmatimonadota bacterium, assembly GCA_964404765.1. Lineage (GTDB taxonomy): Bacteria > 4572-55 > 4572-55 > 4572-55 > 4572-55 > CAYOLL01. The sequence continues at coordinate 2,179 of CAYOLL010000170.1, forward strand.
TCCAGTTCGGCGATTTTATCGAACAGCGTGGAATCTTGCCGGGCCAGACTCAGCAAAGCCTGACGAATCTGCTTTGCCTGCGCCGCGTCCTTTTGCCATAGCGCATATTTAAAGGCTAATAATTGTGACCGCTTCATTAAGCCCGGCTCCGGATGACTCGCCGTAAATTGTTGATAATCGGCCAGCGTAGCTGCTGCGGCAGATGTATCCCCGGCTGCCACGTAGGCCGAAAACAGTTCGGGCAGCAACTTGTATTTCAGGTCCGGGCGAAGTTGTATAGCCTTTTTCAGAACGGATACGGCCGGATTTGGCGAGCGGTTTGTTTGATTGTAAAGATAACCCAAATTGCTCAGGATAGCCGGATCATTCGGAAAAAGTGTGTTGGCTTCCTCAAGCCGGGCAATCGCCGGCTCAAATTCTTGGGCGCGGGTGTAGGCACGGCCCAAATTCAGGTAAGTGATGACATGATTTTTACCAATTCCAGCAGTCAAATCGGTCATGAAAGGAATCAAATCGCCGGTGGACGCATAGCGCAGTAATAAGTCATACGCCAATTGCATTTCATCCAATATCTGTGTTTGCTGCGCCGCATTGGGCGAAGTATGATTGAGCTCGTTTAAATAGGTGGTGATAGATTTTTTAAGCGCGATCACACCATCCGCCGGCCTGCCCTGAGCGGAGTCGAAGGGTTGATTATTTTCCAATAAAAAAGCGCCGCAGCGGAAATTTGTCTTGCCGTCATCACGATAGCGCAGGGCCTGTTGATAAGCCGTTAATGCCGCAGCTTTAGCCCCCATTTTCCGGTGGCACTCGCCGCGATAGAAAAAGACTTCACCGTAAGCCGGAGCCAGTTCATCCAGTTTAGTCCAGATTGTCAGCGCTTTTTCAGGCGCGCCCAGGTTCAGGTTACACAAGCCGAGTTTGTAGCTCGCCTCCGGATCGCGTGGCGCAAAGCCAAGCATTTGTTGATAAAAATCTGCGGCCGCCTGATAGTCTCCGGCCTCCAGCGCAGTGTCTCCGCGGTAAAGCCGTTGCTGACTTTGATAGTAATCCCAATCGCATTTGGTGACGATCAAAAAAGTTACTATGGCCAGCATCAACAGACTTCGACGCAATAGGCAAGGCGGCGTAAAAAATCGCTCGTCCGAAGTCGCAACCGCGCTCTTCTGCCGCAAACGCCAACCCAAAGCCGCCAATAACCACAAAACTTCCGGCGCGCCAATATTGCGATAGTTTTCGTTGACCAGATTCAGCAGCCAAAAACCGCCAAACGCGGCTAAAACGGCAGCTGATTGCGGGTTGGATCGGTTGGGGCGCAAGTTCCAGGCAACACCGCCGACAAGCGCTACAAAGAAAATAAGCCCGGCAATGCCTTGTTCTGCCAGAACTTCCAAAAACTCGTTATGGGCGTGATCGACAAATTGGGCAATCCCGTATTGCGAAAAATCGGGCTGACGATACAAGGGGAAATAGGTCTCAAATGCGCCGGGGCCACAGCCAAAAAAAGGCTTTTCCAGGATCATCCGCCAGGCCCCGTGCCAGATGTGAGCGCGTTCGCCGGTCAGCCAATCAGACCTGTCCAGCAGTAAAGCGAAACGGCTTCGCAAATCCGGCAGCAACACTGCCAGCAAAGCAAAAACTCCGGTGGCCGTTAGCGTGCTAAGAAGCGCCTGCCGTGGTCGTCCGGAAAATCGATATAACAGCAGGCTGATCGTTTGCAGCGCCGCCACCAGCCAAGCCATGCGCGTTTGGGTCAGGGCTAATGCGATCAAAGTGATAACGGCTAATAAGTAGCCTTGCCAGGGCTTTAGGATATCGAACTCGAAACCGTATTTCGAAACCTTCGCAAGGTTTGGCTGCGAAGCCTTCGCAAGGTTTGTTTTATCCGACTCGAAACCGTGCTGCGAAACCTTCGCAAGGTTTGGCTGCGAATCCTTCGCAAGGTTTGTTTTATCCGGATAACCTTGCGAAGGCTTTATTTTATCCGACTCAAAATCGTGCTGCGAAGCCTTCGCAAGGTTTGGCTGCGAAGCCTTCGCAAGGTTTGTTTTATCCGACTCGAAACCGTGCTGCGAAACCTTCGCAAGGTTTGGCTGCGAATCCTTCGCAAGGTTTGTTTTATCCGGATAACCTTGCGAAGGCTTTATTTTATCCGACTCAAAATCGTGCTGCGAAGCCTTCGCAAGGTTTGGCTGCGAAATCTTCGTCAGGTTGACAAGGACCAGCGGCCACATCATCACCAAAAATCCGGCAAAAAAAACCGGATTGCCAAATGTCGCATGAGGCCGACGCATGGTAAAATCGCCCCAGTCGAAAGGACCCAGACCGGCGTATTGAGCAAAGCTGAACAGGCATGTCAGCAGCAAAATACCAAAAAGCAGTCGCAAGGTTTGGCGAATTTGGGCCGCGCTGTTGAGAATTGACAGACTTAGCCCAAAGAGAAGGCCATAGCATAATTGATTTACGAAAGTGTCGAGTCCAACCGCAGGATACGCCGATAATGCAAGGGTTAGCAATTGCCAGAAAAGTCCGCACACCCACGTCAACAAAATAAAGCGAGTGTCTTTTGCCATACGCCAACGCGCCGGCTGCGCCAATTGCAACGCCAGCAGCGCCAAAACGCCGCCATGCAAGAAAGAACGCTTGATCGCCAGTGTGTCGGTTGCCACAAAGCTAAGGCCAAGCGTCACCCCGACCATAACGACCCACAGCAGCCACAGCGAACAGCGTTCGGTTAGCGAAACGGTCGGCATCTTTGTCACCACAAATCCTGGCTCTTTGTTTTACGAATCAGCTTGTACATTTCTTCCATGGTTTCGATAAACGAATTATCGCGTTGCCAGAAAGGCGGATTGTCGCCCAGCTTTTTAATCATAATTGCGGGGATAATCGCCTCGCTGACCGGCTCCGGCTGCAGCGGTAAGCGGCGTGTGCCCAGCCAAAAGGATTTAAAGTTGATTTCGGGCAGGGGCATGCGTTCCGGCCGGGTAAAGTACGTTTCCCGCGGTTCGATGGCCGACTGTGCGCCGCCAAAAGAGGCCAGCAGCGCCTGTCCCAGCGGTGTTTTGGCCAACTCGTGCTGCAATTCCGGCAAAGTCAGTCCGCGTAACTCAAACAGCAGCAGCGGATTACGATCCAGTTCCGCTGCCACCAGAAAATAGACGCCAGCAATATGCTTGCAGGGGTTGGCATAATCCGGGCACGAGCAATCGGTTTCAAAATCGTGGCGGCTATGGGGCAGCAGGTGTGCCGATGCCGCGGCAAACGCATCTTCAATATTGTCCGGCATTTCGTTCATCAACAGCTTGGAAACAAAGCCGGCTTTGGTCGCAATCTTTTGAATGACTTTCTGCCAATCATTGGCTGCAATGGGCTTCAGTTTGACAGTCGTTTTATACAGCGGCTCTTTGGTGACACCAAAATAGGGGTTGATCGAGCCGCGTACTTTAGCGTCAATTTGACCCTTATTAATCTTAAACTCTTTGACCTTGCCGCCGCGAGCATAGCTGCGACCGCGGCCAAGCCGGCCACTGTCCATTATCGTTTCCAGGGCGCTGATAAAACGCTGTCCCCACCAGGTGCGGGAAAATTTTTGTGCTGCCATCAAATACTCGCTTTCATATTACATGGATGAACAGGATGAACAGGATAAAAAATTGATACTTGCTCCGGTATATAAAAATCAGAACACGGATTTGACGGGTACTCACGGATTTTTTTTATTTCTGCTTTTTATCCGCGAAAATCCGTTAACCTGAATAATTGATAAACGCAAGAGACGCAAACGGCGCAACGACGCAACCGCTTGATTTCTACGGGCACAAGGTTTCACCACGGGGACACGGAGATCACGGAGAAAAATCCTTTCTTTTTACCTTCTCTGTGTGCTCGGTGTCTCTGTGGTGAAATGAAAGATTATACCCTTTGAAAGTATAAATCCGTGTTCTAAATTACGCCATTACTCTTAATCCATAATCGTTTGTTTATTCAACTTGACCAGTTCGCGGATGCCGTCGTTATTCAATTCGGTCAGCCAGAACTCGTCGTCGCCGATAATGGAGCCGGCTAATTTTGCTTTGGATTCGATCAATTGGTCGATGCGTTCTTCCAGGGTGCCCAGCGTCACATATTTGTGGACAAAGACGTTTTTGGTCTGGCCGATACGAAAAGCACGGTCGGTCGCCTGATTCTCGACCGCCGGATTCCACCAGCGGTCAAAGTGGAAGACGTGATTGGCTTTGGTCAGGGTAATGCCCACGCCGCCAGCCTTAAGCGACAGGATAAACACCGACGGCTCGGTGTCCGGGTGTTGGAATTCCTCAATCATTTGCTGACGTTTGACCGCGGTTGTTCCGCCATGCAACAAGTAGGTATTGTAATGGCGTTCCCGGCGAAGATAGCGGTTGAGCGCGTCGCAAATCTCTTTGAATTGGCTGAAAACCAGCAAACTCTCGCCGCTTTCGATTACTTCTTCCATCATCTCGTCTAAGCGGGCCAGCTTGTGCGAGCGCTCGGGCAAAAACGCGCTGCCATCCTGCAAATATTGCATCGGATGATTGCAAATCTGCTTCAGCCTCATTAACAGTGACAAGACCAACCCGCGTCGTTGAATGCCTTCTGAGCCTTCAATCTCCTTCATCACATTTTTGACCACGGCTTCGTACAACGAGCCTTGTTCTTTGGTCAGATTGCAGAAGACCTTCTGCTCCACCTTGTCCGGCAAATCCTTGATAATGTCTTTGTCGGTTTTTACGCGGCGCAAAATGAACGGCTCGACTAAGTTCTTCAGCAAGGCCGCTTTGGCCCGATTATTTTCCTTTTGAATCGGCGTCTCAAATGTATTGCGAAAAGACGCTTGCGCGCCCAGGTAGCCGGGATTCAAAAAATTGAAGATCGACCACAAATCCAGCAAACGGTTTTCCACCGGCGTGCCGGTCAGGGCCAACTTCCGCGGCGCGACCAGTTTAAGGATGGCTTTGGTCTGGGCGGCTTTGGGATTCTTGATGTTCTGCGCCTCGTCAATGATGACGCGCTCCCAGGCCACGCCGTGCAGTAAATCTTCGTCCATACGGGTCAGCGCATACGAGGTGATGACCAGATCGTGCTCGGCGCAGGCCGCCTTAAACGCCGCCGCGTCGGCAATCCGCCCGACGCCGTGATGGATCATGGCCTTTAAATGCGGCGCAAACCGCTCCATCTCCTTCTTCCAGTTGCCCGTGACCGAGGTGGGCGCGATCAGCAGCGTCGGCTTGATCTTGCCCGAGTTTTCGACAACGGCGGCCTTTGACACAGCTTCTTCGACATCGGCGGCAGCCTTCTTGCCCTTGCCCTTCCGACCTTTTATCGGTGGCAATTCCGGGGCCGTCGCAATAGATTCCACCCTGTCAAGGGGAGTCAGGGTGTTTTGCGCAATTCCGCCGCTCTCGCGCTCGTTAATCAGCCGGGCGATGACCTGAATCGTTTTGCCCAAACCCATGTCGTCGGCCAGACAACCGTTCAGCCCGGCCGATTCCAAAAACTCAATCCAGGAAATGCCGCGTTTTTGATAATCGCGCAGTTTGCCGTTGAATTTGGGCGGGTCCGGTGTCAGCGCGAAGCGGCGCTTGTCGCGCAGCTTGTCCAGCATCTCGGACAGCGCGTCGTCGTGATCAAACACAAACTCATCCGTGCGGGCGGACAGCTTGATAAATTCCTCCAGCGTCATTTCGCGCGGATCGCCGCCCTGCTCTTCCAACAGCTTGAGCATCTGCGCCATCTGGTCGCGATCCAGTTCCAGCCATTGGCCGCGGAATTGAATGAGCGACGTTTTGGCCTCCACCAACTGCCGCCATTCGGCCGGGCTGATCGCCTCGCCGTCCAGCGTCAATTCATAACTGTACTGCAGCAAGGCCGGCAGCGCAAAAATGCCGGCGCCGATTTGCTGCGCGGCGGACTTCTTGCCCTGCGTCTTGACTTTAACTTTGATACGGCGGCGGCCTTCCGGCGTCCACCAGGCCGGGATCAGCACTTTATAACCGGCGTCTTCCAAAATCCAGGCAAACTCCTTGAGAAAGGCCACGGCTTCGTCCAGACCAAGCTCGATGCCGGACGGGGCGCTCGTCTCCAAACCCTGCCAGATTTTGGGATACATCCGTGCGGCAAAGCCGAGATTGAGCAGCACTTCCCGATCCAGGTCCGGGCCGAACTCCTGCACAATGTGATCTTTGAGCCGGGCGTCAGCCGTCCAGTATTCGCCCAGATACAGCCGCAGAGACGGATCGCGTCGCGATTGCAGCATAAAATCCAGCCGCCAATTGTCCTTGGATGTGGCCGCTTCGTTTAGCTTAAAGCACAGATGATAGGCGCTGCCGGATGCGCCGGTGGTTAACTGATTGCGCCAGCCAAGCCACTTTTTGTAGTCATCCACCGTCCAGGCGATATTTTGGCCGCGCCCGCGTCCGGCGCTATGGCCGTAGCGACAGTCCTTCAGCCATGTGCCTTCCAGCATTTTATCGAACTTTTGCGTAGTCTTCACTTTCAGGGTAATTGCCGCCAGTAAATTTTCAGCCAGATGGCGCAGCATCGTATCCGATTGATAAATAATGCCTGGCGCGACAGGTTGATCGGCGGAGGAATCGCCGACGAGCGTTCCGGCGCAGCACAGGCCGGGCATCATCACGGCGTATTTATGAATCATGTTATCATAACGCTCGGACACAATTTCCCAGCCCGGATAAATGTCGGAATTCTGCACCAACTCGGCGATCTCCGGCAGGCGCTTCTTACTTGAAGCCGGCGGTGGTGCAGGCTTGCATTGTAAACGCTTCCGGCGGCTCGTCATCGCTGAATTTAAGCAGCTCCGGCGACATAATCGGCTGCCCGGCCTGACTCGGCAGCAAAAAGCGCAGTTGGCGAATGCGGTCGGTTGTCTGTTGACCACGATAGAGCGGCTTATAACCCAGCGTCTCTTCGATAAATTCCGTGAAAGCCGCGCCTTTTAGCGCCCGCGGATGTGTTTGATCGCCCGTAGCTTCCGGTTCGGGCGCGCGCTTGCTTTTTGGCTCTTTCTTTTTTGGCGCGCCGGCGGCGGTCGGCCTATTGGCTTGTTTATCGGTTTCCACCCACAGATAGAAAACGCCGGTTTGGACAAAATCGCTGCCCGGATTGGGAATCCAGGCGCCGTGGAGCAGGTTCATTGCTTATCCTTTCAAAATGGAAATAGGAAATAGAGCATAACTTTTTTTTTATAAGGTAATAAGATTCTCTTGAAATTATGGGTGCCCGTTTTCTCACAAGAAACTCAGTGCAGGTGTCATTCAGGCGGAATCTATTCAATCGGCTTGGGATGAAGCTTGGGAATAGATGCTTCCAGCATGACGTCGTGTGCGTCGGAGAGTTTCTTGCGTACATTCAGAATCGTACGCGGGTCTTGGCAACTATTAAGATTGTTGGATAAAGCAGAGCGTATATATAGCTACGAATTTCACGAATAGACGTATCATGTTGAAGCGTTTTTTATAGACATTCGTGCATATTCTGTATTAGTCAACAACCTGTCGAACACTGTCATGCCGGAGCGCTTTTATCCGGCATCTTGTTCGCCAGTAAGAAGATTCCGGCTAAAAACACGCCGGAATGACAGTCCTCTAAAATGTTCTAAAGGTTGTTGACTATTACACATTCGTGCATGTTCGTATCCATTCGAGGCTACACTGCTTTTGAGACAGGCTCGGCGGGCGTCGCGAACTTGGCCAGCAGGTCGGATTGCCAGTCCGGACCATCTTTGTGCGAGATTTCTTCGACCGGGACGACGCGCAGGATTTCTTCGGGCGTCGTGCGTTTGGTGATGGCCAGAAAAGCGCCGTTTTCCTCCATCGAGGTCATCCCCTGGCCACGCGCGGCTGCCGAAATTTCTCCTTCCGAACCGTCCTTTACAATCAATTCGCGGATCAGCTCGTCCACCTTTAAAATTTCGTAAATGGCGATCTGCCCGGAAAAGCCGGTGTAGAGGCAATGTTCGCAGCCACTACCGCTGTAAAACTCCAGCGTGCGGCCTAATTTTGGGTTGATCTTCAGGCGCTTAAAAATATCCGGCGGCGGTTGATACGGCTTTAGGCAATGGGTACAGTTGCGCCGAACCAGACGCTGCGCCACAAAGCCGGCGCTGGATGAGGCAATCATATAGGCGTCGATGCCGATGTTTTTCAGCCGGGTAATGGCAGAAACCGCGTTGTTGGTATGCAGTGTGGTCAGCACCAGATGTCCGGTCAGCGAGGCCTGGTAAGAAATTTCCGCCGTCTCCAGGTCGCGAATCTCGCCAACCATGATAATGTTAGGGTCCTGCCGCAAAATGGAGCGCAGCCCGGAAGCGAACGTGATGCCGGCTTTTTCATTCACCTGCACCTGGTTGACGCCTTTGATGCGATACTCGACCGGGTCTTCGATGGAGATGATGTTGACCTGATCAGACATAACAAAGTTCAGCGAGCAGTAGAGCGTGGTTGTTTTACCGCTGCCGGTCGGGCCGGTGACCAATATTAAGCCTTGCGGCCGCAGCAGCAGCGACGTAAACGCCTCATAATCTTTGGGCATAATGCCCAGGCTGGTCAGCGTATTGCGGTGCGGCTTGTCCTGCAAAATACGGACGACCATTTTCTCCCCGTAGATGGTCGGCAGGGTGGACATGCGCAGCTCGATCTCTTTGCCGGCCACCTTGACTTTGGCGCTGCCGTCCTGCGGATGACGATGAATGGCAATGTCCATATTGGCCAAAATTTTTAAGCGTGAAATCACCGGGGGATGGATTTGCATTGGCAAAGCTGTTTTGCTGTGCATAATCCCATCAATCCGGGTGCGCACCAAAAAGTTCTTGCTCTGCGGCTCAAGATGGATGTCGGTGGCGTTGGTTTGGAGCGCATTCCCTAAAATTTTATCGACAACATCAATAATCGGTTTGGATTTTATGCCCTGTCGTAGCTGGACCATATCCATTTCGGGATTGCCGATGCTGTCCCGAATGACTTCCACATGCGATTCGCCGCCGGCTGATTTCAGCAGATCCGGCATATCCAGGACAACCGGGCCACTGTCGCGCAGCAAATAACTCAACATCGTCGGCGTAACCACCGCCGCTTCGACCTTTAAACCCGTCATAAACTCAATATCGTGGATGGTAGAAAAGTCCAGCGGATCCACCATGGCTACTCGGATGGAATCGGCGCTGCTTTGCAGTGGAAAGACCTCATTTTTGGTCAGATACGCCGGTGATAACAACTCGATGAGTGTCGGGTCTGTTTCGACATTTCTGGAGTCAATCATGGGGATGCCTAACTGTTCCGACAAGGCTTTGGCTAAGCGTTCTTCTGTGATATAGCCCATTTCGACCAGGGTTTTGCCCAGCCGGTTGCCGGTAAAGACCTGCTTGCGCAGGGCGTCCCCAAGATGCTTCGGGTCAATAATGCCGGCCTTCACCAGCAAATCGCCCAGCTTTATTTTTTGCAGACGTTTGGACATTTTATCGTGCTTTCAGCGTTTGAGATGCGGCAAACATTTTGCGTTGGAGATGCTACAAACGGGTCGCCCCGCTGGGGCTAATACGATATCGCTTGGATGCTACATGCTACAAACGGGTCGCCCCGCTGGGGCTAATACGATATCGCTTGGATGCTACATGCTACAAACGGGTTTCCCCGATGGGGCTAATTCGATTTCGCTTGGTGGATGCTACAAACGGGTTGCCCCGATGGGGCTAATTCGATTTCGCTTGGTGGATGCTACAAACGGGTCGCCCCGATGGGGCTAATTCGATCATTGATGCTACAAACGGGACGCTCCGATGGGCGGATTCGGTTTTTGACCCCGGTAGGGGTCGACCGTTTGTAGCACGCACATCCCACAGCTATGGGCAAGCTCCGTAGGAGCGACCCGTTTGTAGCAAACCATCACCAACCAAATAGCTCCGTAGGAGCGACCCGTTCGCGACTTATTCAACCCATTCAAACAAATATTTTTCGTCGTATTCGATGGCAAATTTTTTGAGGAAACCGATGTATTCCTCACGGAACGTCAGCTTGCGGTGATGCGCTTCCTGATTCAAAATGTATTTGACTACGCCGTCTATCTGGCTTTTGGAATAGGAAAATGCGCCATAGCCTTCCTGCCAATTGAAATGGCCGCGCACCCATTTGTTGTCGTTGATGTAGGTGGATGATCCGGTTTTGATGTCACGCGCCAAATCCGCAATGGCGATGGCCGGTTTAAGACCGACCAATAGATGGACGTGATCCGGCATGCAAAATACGGCCAGCATTTTTTGATCGCGGTTTTGGACAATGCCGGTGATGTATTTGTGCACGGCTTCCCGGTGAGACGCGGCAATAAGATTTTGGCGGCCTTGAACCGCGAAAACGATTTGGATGTAGATTTGTGAATAGGTGTTGGCCATTTCGATTTCCTACAAACGGGAATGATTTTGAGCAAGGCTTCGATGAATTTGTCCATGTTGGTTTCTCTCGGCTTTGGGTGCGGTCAAATAGCGAATGGAAGGTAAGCCGACCGGAGGAAAATGTCAAAAGGAAAATATCTAACCTGAATTGTTTACAAATCTTAACGCAAACGTCGCAATTGACGCTAAAGACGCAAGTTGCGAATTGA